>JAJRBZ010000017.1 GCA_028679185.1 Methanoregula sp.
AATGCAAAAATTAACATCTCACGGCCTGACCAGGTGCAGGCATTCCTTGACGACGATGAGAAGATGGTCCATACCATGGCAGACAAGATTGTGGCCAGCGGTGCAACGGTCGTGTTCTGCCAGAAAGGTATAGATGACGTTGCCCAGCACTTCCTGACAAAAGCCGGCATTTTTGCCGTCCGCCGTATAAAGAAAAGCGATATCGAAAACCTTGCGCGGGCCACCGGTGCAACGATTATCAACAGTATCGATGTCATCACACCAGGCGATCTCGGGACTGCAGGCATTGTGGAGGAAAAGAAGCTCTCCGGCCAGGAAATGATCTATGTCTCGGAATGCAAAAACCCCAAAGCGGTCTCGATCATTATCCGTGGCGGGTCAGAGCATGTGATCGATGAGCTTGAACGTGGCATCCATGATGCGCTTATGGTTGTCAGTGATGTCGTAAAAGACAAAAAAATCGTCGCAGGTGGCGGGGCTCCCGAGGTCGAGCTCTCACTCCAGCTGCGGCATTATGCATCAACCGTCGGAGGCCGTATCCAGCTTGCGATCGAGGCATTTGCATCTGCACTCGAGATCATTCCGCGTTCCATCGCCGAGAATGCCGGGCTCGATCCTATCGATATGATCGTAGCGATCCGGGCAGCACATGAAGCCGGCAACAGGACATTCGGGCTTGATGTCTATGAGGGCAAACCGATCGATATGCTCAAGGCGGGCATCGTTGATCCCCTCAAGGTGAAGACGCAGGCAATAATGAGTGCTGCCGAAGCCGCGGTCATGATCCTGCGTATCGACGATGTCATCGCATCGTCAAAGGCAGCAGGGCCTGCCGGTGGTATGCCACCGGGCGGGATGGGCGGAATGCCACCGGGAATGGGTGAATATTAGGTACGCAAAATACGAAAGCAAAACCCCAGACAGAGGGGGGATTCGTATGAGTGTACTGGTAAAAATCATGCAGTCGGGGTCGTTCTATGCAGGGGAGTTCAAATCCATTGATCTCGATAAAATAATAAAAAAATTCATATAAAATTATCCAATATATCCTTTTTAAGGTTTCATGATGTTTGAAAACGTTGAAATGATTAATGAAGAAATCCGCGAATTAGAGAAAAAGGCTAAAGACACGACATTGCCTCCTGCTCAACATGCTGAAATCGAAGACCAGATTAGCTCAAAAAGGAGATCCTTGAGAGATTTGGAAACGAGGGAAACGTGGACAATCGCGGCGTATACAATTTTTCTTGCATTACTGTTTTCAATGATTCCGATATACGCCCATAACCTTACTCAGGACTGCATCATCCGGCATTTAATCTATGTGGGTTCAGCCGGCGGTCTTGGAGGTGTTATTTACAATATTTTAGGTTTTACTCACCACTCCGACAAAGGCGATTTTAACCTGCGCTATAGATGGTGGTATTTTTTCAGGCCCATTACTGGTGTGATACTGGGTGTGTTTGCGTTCCTTTTTGTTGCCGGGGGTTTAATGAGTCTTTCAGGAATCACTACGGACTTTTTTGAGGGAACCTGTCTTCCGGTAAAAGCAATAATGTTCTATTGTGCCCTGGCATTCCTGGCCGGTTTGTCGACCAATGCATTCGTTAAAAAACTCAATGATTTGGCTGGGACAATTTTTATGAATACGACAGATGCTAAAAATGAACCCCAGAATCCTGATACATCAGACAAAGATGAAAATAATGAGACCTGAAGCACTCAATAAAATAGCATTCGGCCAACTGCAGGTTCCAGAACAAAATTTTTCTCTCACATTAAACCAGCCAACAGGGTTGAGATCCAAAAAAACTCTTTAGTGTTTGCTGCCCACAAATTGAGTGGGGCTATTCGATTTTCATGGTTCCGGAGTGATAGTTTCAGGTTTATGTTCGTTTCTGAAATTGCAAAATACCGAAGGCTATAACAACTGTTCTGTGTATCAGAGTGTATGAAAACTTCATTGCTTATTGCACTTGCCTGTGCGATTGTCTTCCTGCTTGTGGCAGCAGGGTGCACCCAGACTGTCCAGCCCACGCCGACCCCGACACCGGTGTCGACGACCGTCCCGACCGAAACCCTGACTACTGTTTCAACACCCGTACCCACGACCCCTGTTCCCGTACCGACAACGATCGCACCCGCCATTCCCCTCCAAAAGAGCATCAAGGACACTCAGCTTCTCTTCACCATCTCAGCACCGGACGGGTATAAGGGCACAACCATCCGGGCGACTACGTCCGAACGCAACATCCTCTATAAAACGACCATCTTCAACCCGGCCATCAGCGGCGCCAATAGGATCATAAATGACAACAGTGGCAACTATACCGAACTTTCCGACTCGCTGACCATCTTCTCTTACTCCGCGTCGCTCAGCACGGATCAGAATATCCGGAATTTCATCCGTGGTTCCGGTGCAGTATTCATAGAATCCACCGTCACGTATAACGGAATCACTTACACCCGGTTCAACGTTGAGAGCGATCCGTATTCCGGGACACCGGCCGAGACTGTTGTCTTTGTCGCCAACAAGGCTTCGGCAAACGAGAAGGGGTATCTCCCGGTTATGATTTACACGATGACCCCTGAAGGCACACTGAGCCAGGCAACGTATGAAAACATGGTAAAATCCTTCCGGTATTTCACCCTCAGAACCATCGCCGACGCCCAGGGTGAGGACACGGACAGGCCTCCCTTCTACCAGTAATTTTTTTCCTTTCCAGGGAATTGGGGGTAAACGCGTTATCTTGTATGGTCATGACCTTCCTGAAATAATAGAGATTAATATTGATGTACCTCGACAGGAAGGATGCCCAATCGCTGGTGGTGATGCTTCAGGAAAAGTTCCCGGGTTCCATGATCTGTGAAGTGGATAATTCACTATCGCTCAGACCCCTGGCATTGTCCTTCATTGATATCCGTGATCCGGATTGCATCTGCGGTACTGCATAAAATCTTGCTTGGGATCTCCCCCTCCTACCGGGAAAAACCACGCTCCTCATGTTTGGGTTTTGTCCTGCGTTTACGGGGGCATCCTATTTCGGGAGTCGCAGCATGACCGTGTGAAAGATGCCTGAATGCGGCAGGGTCCGTTATTCGACCACCATGAAACCATAATGTTCGTACATACTGACGTTTTTTTCATTCTGGGTAGTGAGATAACATGGCATCTTCTGGAGATCGAGCCAGTCCAGCATGGGCCTGATCAACCGGCCGGCATATCCGCACCCCTGGTTTTTTGGATCAACCCCAATGTATAAAAGGCGGTAATGGGGAAAGGGAGCATGTTTTTTATGATACTGATCGATCAAGGTGGAGAAGGACAGAAGGCTATCGACGATCTTCTTTCCTAAATGGAGGTATAGTCCAATTCCCCCGGAACGAAACGCTCTCCAGATTGTAACTCCAGAGTAAACGGAAGGCAGCCAGACGGCGACCCCTTCACCTGAAGGGGAGGTTGTATACACGTCGCCATAGTTCATCCCATAGCGAAGATAAAATTCAAAGAGATAGTGTGACAGCATTTTTCTTGCGGTTCTTTCCGGAAAAATGTGTGTTATTTTTGGGTCATCACAAAATGCCCGGGTGAGCATTGCACCTGCCAGGGAAACCTGCTGCTCTGTAAGCCGTACAATATTTCCGTCAAGATCTACCATTACACATTGTCCGTGTGCATATGATTTTTGGTTTTATGAAATTTTCTTAAAACCGTGAATGAGGATTGGTAGTGTGCCAGGCCGGAACAATTACCATTCAGTGATAAAGGGGAATCCGGTGCTGTGCAGCCGTGGAGCGGGAGTAGCCAGTCTGGCTGGAACCGGTATGAATCGGGTCCTGGTACTGGACCGCCCCGGCGCCGCTTTTTCAGGACATGGTTCATGGAAGCGTGGATCACTGCCACGTGACCTCAAGGGGTTTCCTGCGGGGAATCCCGTAGACCTTGTACTGCGGGTGGCCGAACATCATCGCGTATGCCACAGCCCGTCCTTCCGGCAGCGCGAGCGCTTTTTTGAGTGGCGGGTACTCGCGGCTGGCAGCGGCAACAAAGCCCGCCCAGCATGTCCCTATACCATACGCCGGCGCAGCAATATCAAAATGCGTGAGGGCAATGATGGCATCGACCGCGTTGACAGGATTACCTTCCGGTATAGTGGCAAAGAGCAGGTGCGGGGCATTCCGGCAGATAACATCCTTTCCCCCGTTCCATGCGGCAATAAGCCCCGGCACATATCCGCTCATCGGGTGGCTGGAATTCACAAGTGTTTTCATCCATTCAACCGTCAGCCCGGCAATCTTTTTCACTTTTTCTGGATCGTGCACTACGATCCACTGCACCGGTTGCCCGTTGCCTCCGGAGGCAGCATACCGGGCGATATCGAGCACCTGCTCTATTTTTTCCTTTGGTACGGGATCTTTGGTGTAGTGCCGGACGGACCGGCGTTTCCTGAGATAGTATGACATGTCATCGGGAGCGATAATACCGGCACCTGCCGGGAGGATCACCTTCTCATCCGGGCGGATATTCAGGAGAAGTGCCTGCGACGGGCATGAGACCTCGCAGTGCCCGCACTGGATACACATGCCGGCTTTTGCATCCACAACTTTCGGGAGGGTGTTCTCATCGGCGGGTTCAACTATTGCCATCGGGCAGACTATCGAGCAGATCCCGCACCGGGTACAGAGATCCTGGTCAACAAGTATCGTGGTCATAATTCCTGTTTCCTGTATATTATATTCTTCATCTGATCAGTGTTATTTTGCTTTTTTACTAAAAGAACCTGATTTTTACCAGTGATAACAACCCTGCCATGTTCCTGCCGGGTATCCGGGTGAAAGTTCCTTTCTGCCGTTATCTGTTGACCCTTTCATGCAATTACAACGGTATGAGGTATGTTGAGAGGTCGGTTATTACAAGAGTTCCCCGATGCCCTTTTGACGATGACGGTTTTTTAAAGACCATCCGCGAGGGAAAAGGGGGGGGCATTGTTTGAGGGACAGGGATGTACATCTTGTATTCCTGACAAATACGTATATGCCCTGCTCCAGAACGCAAATCAGAAATACAGAAAAATGAAAGCACTCTTCATGAAAATCACCGTATTTCTCTCAGCCATATGTGTGCTCATGTTCTGTGTACTTTTTACCGGCTGTACAAGCCCCACAGACGCAAAGATCAAAGCCTTCGAAACAACCGTCCTGACACCCCACCCGACAACAACATCTCCATCAACTTCCACGGTAGTATCGACACCCCAAACCATGGAAACCCTTCCTTTCGAAAAAAATGTTAACATCCTTGTCGAGAAACAGCGTCCTGATGCTTCAATTCACCTGATTTACACTGGTGGCCAGGGAGAAGATGAAGTCCAGAATATCATGATGCGGGTTACTCGTTCAGATGGAACCGTAGAAGAAAAATATTTAATTGACGGTACACGGAGGCCTCGCCTTTACGATGAGCTGGTTATTGACGGTACCAGAAGCGTTGACCAGGTTGCAGTGTTCATCACCAGCGGGGGGAAAACCTATAAGATATTCGATAAACCGCTTGCCTATCCGATCTGATGAATATCTTTTTTAAATAATCACCACTGAATCCGTAACCGTTATTCCTACACAATTGACGGTAAATTTGGTAAAAATATCACTTCCCGGTTTCACCAAAAACGGAGAGTATTCCCCCTTGTCAGGAATATCACCTTTCTTATATAGCGGAAATCTCACATGCACGGGGTGGTTTCTTTGCCGGTCTGTCCAGGAAACAGCGGAACCGTGCAGATCATCTTCAGCATGCCAGTGCCGGTATTCCGGATCTGGTGGAGTTCACACGGCATGAGCAGGACTGCATCGCCAGTACGGATCCCACACTCGCCCTCTGTATCGGTCTTAAGAATGCCTTCCCCTTCGAGAAAATACATTTCATGCTCCTCCTTGTGGTTGTGGAATGAACAGTGACCTCCGGGAGCGATTTCTATCAGCCGCATGGCATACCGCGGGCAACCATCGTCAGCAGTGAGAAGGAACCAGGCTTGCATGCCGGAAAAACCTGGTTTGATCATCGGTACAGCCAGGACGTCAGATGCATGTTTGAGGATCATAGTATCTGGTGTGTTTTTTTGCACCGTTACATATTTCTATCGTAGTTTTTCGGATCCCTGGTCTTCACAAATCATAAAAATATCAAGAGTCGGCGTCTGGCAGTTAAATCTAAAAAGAGGTACCTTTCCAAGACTCGTACCTTTGGTATTCACCTGATGATATAATCGCTTTTTCGTGCAAGAGTCCTCCAGAAAGGAAACCGGAAAAATTATTTTACCTTTTTTATCTTTTTATCCAGTTCGTTTTTTGCACGGCTGAATATATCATCAAAGGATTTCTGGATCTGCGTTTGTGTATCCTTTATGGTTTTTTCAATGTACTGCTTTCCCTCTTCGGTTGTTACGAGGTCACGTGTGACTTTCATCACATCATCAATTGACGATATAACGGACTTCGTCGCCTCAGAAAACCTCTTATCAATGGCGTTTCCATCCGTTTTGGTAGCCGAAGGTTCGCTCTCCACTACCCACTGTCCTTTTTCAAAGTGCCCTTTTTCATCGGTCATATTCTTCACTTATTTCCTCTTTATTGAAATCAGGTTTCCTCATAATTAAAATACCGGCATGAGGCACTACTCAAGTCAAAACACCATACGGGCAACTTTAATATCTGGAGAAATATGAAATACCGGACGATTTTTACGCTCATTCCAAACTTCCATCAGCCCATAACCTAAGAATATCAAAATCACGCATCCTTGTCGCCTTGCTCAATGCCTGTGCCCGGCTCAGCATCCGTTCCTGAATAAAATCATATTCGCAGAGAATTTTTGAATTCCGGAGTAATGTTGCCCGGATCGGATGGTGCCGGTATATGACACCTTTCTGTCCTCTGAAATACCCTTTTATTCTATGGAATGTAAACCAGTCAAGTTTCATGGCCAAGGTAGAGTGGAACCTGAATTCGTCGGCAGAATCCAGATCATAGTTCCGTAATGAGCAATACGGGGAGATTGCCTGGGAGAGCTGATACCGGAATTGTTTTAAGGTCTCGTCAGGAGTGATAGTAACAAAAACAACCCTCGTATCGTCAAAAAATCCGTAACCTCCAACCTCATATTTCGGAATCTTCTTTTGACGTGTACATACTTGTGTGAAATCTTCGATGAGTTTTTTTTCATCGCGGGTCGAAAAAGGCCCGGCCAGGGTGATATGCGGGACAACCAGTTTATCCCCGAGATTAAATTTCTCCTGTAACTGGTTGCTTAAATTGCGAATCTGGTGCCTGACTGATCCCATCAGGCGGATATCTATCAGATAGTGTGTCATTTCTCACACCATAATACAACTGCCAATCCGATAATCCCATAGTATATTTCCGGTAATTTTTTTTAGAGTGCATCACTCTCAAAATGCATATGAGGTTCTGCAACGAACGAATTATTGTTTTAATAAAAAAGAGAAGAGGGAGGGAATCAACAATGAAAATTAAAGAGATACATATGAAAATAATTGCAATCGGGCTGTTTCCGGTATTTGTTATACTCGCCCTCACATTGCCAAACACCGCCACCAAAGCCATCCTGTTGGGGTGTATTATGATTACAGTTCTTGTGGTATCTTTCATAGGAAAGTCAATGCAGAAGAAGGAAGCGAATGAACACGATGACCTGCTGGCAATTCCGCCAAAGAAATCGTAATTTTCTTTTTTTCAAATTATATCTGTACACAAAATCCCCGTTTGTGGACGAATGGTCTGATTTTTTTTATCAGTCAGAATAATTTCGCGGAGATCGGCCTGGTCCGGTATGAGAAGAAGCGCTGGAAGCAGAATAGCAGTCATGAGTCAAAGCTATCCGGAAGGCGAAGGAGGAGAGGGGTTCGCTTGGGGCGGTCTGGGAGGGACTGCTGACCGAAAAAATACCTGATGTTATTCCGGGCTCATTTTGGGCTCAGAATAATGTCTGACACGCGAAAATGAGCCTTTTGCGTGCCCCGATTGGTGAAGTCCTTAATTTGGGCGTATTTTGCCAAACGGCTGATTTTATAGTACCCCCAAAGATGGGTTGAATTTTGAGGATCCGGGGTCACCGGGCAGCAGGGTCATGAAGCAGGGTCATGCGAGTTTGATGGGCTGCTGTACGACCGTTAAGGGGCTTTTACTGATGTGCTGAATAAAAATGCTAGGGGGCTGGATTGGGGAACAGGAGGTGGATTAAGCGGGGATTATCGACGGAGAGAGGGATTTTGTGCCGGCCATCCGCCCGTCCATGGGTTTTATAGCCGCTGGCATATAATCACTATTTAAGTGAAAACCATGGCACGTATCCTTGTAGCATATGCATCGAAGAAAGGATCAACCACAGAAATAGCACAGGCGATTGGAAAAGAACTGGAGGCTTCAGGTCATGTCGTTGACGTCGCGGAGATGGGGACCGTGACATCACTGACAGGGTACAATGCGGTCGTTATCGGGGGACCGATGTACATTGGGAAAATGATCGGCGAAACGGGGAAATTCGTCAGGCGCCACTATATCGGCCTGGAGAAACTGCCGGTTGCCGGGTTTATCGTCTGCCTTGCCCCGGTCACAAAGGACCCGGTCGACAGGGAATACGCACAAAAGGCACTCCGGGCATCCCTCGCCCCTTTGCAGCCGGTTGCGGAGACCGTGTTTGCCGGCAAACTGGATCCGTCAAAACTCTCATGGCTCCAGAAATTGATGATAGAGAAAGCAAAGTCCCCGGTCGGTGATTTCCGTGACTGGACTGCAATCGCAGCCTGGGCCAGGGAGCTGCCCGGGAAGATGAAGGTCTGAGTTTTCACAAAAATGATCGCGATGGCAAAAGCCGGAACCGGAAGGTGATTTGAGATGGAGACCCGGGAGCCCAGGGGCGGATTTGTCGATGTCAAGATCAATGCCCCGGATTTGCTCCGGGTGGAAATAAAAAAGAAGAAACGGGGGAGAGTCTGGGTGAGCGTTGTGTGCGACCCGTACCAGCCTCTTGAAGCACAGTACCGGCTGACCAGACGGCCCGCCTCAGGTTATCCCCTTTTTGGTACGGTACTATCAGATTGCCAGATAGATATACAGGTAAAAAGCGATAATGGGGATAAACACACCGGCCCAGACAAGTTTATTCCATGCATAGATCTCTACCCCGTCATTAGGTTTGACCGGTACAAGTGAAAATACACTGTTCAGCAGGTTCATGGAAAACCCGGCAGACCCTGCGACAACAAATAATCCTCCTAAGGGAATCAGGAACAAAGAAACAATTGCCATCCCCATGCTCACGAGCGGCCCGGCCAGTTTGATACCAGCTGCTTCTTCCGGCAAAAGGATCTTCCCGCTCCGAATCAGGGTGCGGGATGGTTTTGCAAACGCTTTTCCAAACAGCCATGCCGTCGATAACATCGTGACAGTTCCCAGGCTCCAGAACTGGTATTCGGTGATGCAGCCATAGCGATATGCACCGTATTTATGGGCGAGATCATGGAGAATCGTCGCGATACCGCCGGCACAGACAAAGATAATACTTGTAGTCAGGTTCAGTTCGAGCCGTTCCTGAAGAAGGAATGCGGCTGCAAACCCAAAAGTGCTCAGAGTTATTACGAGTATCTCCCGTGAGGAAAGACCAAGAATAACTGCTGAAAGGTTTTCCGCCGGGCGTATACCGCGTTTTTCAATCTCGGTTATATTTATCAGCCCGACTGATTCAGTACCCAGAAATTTTTTGATCAGTTCGATAATCCTGTTCCATATCCGGGATACTGCTGTGCTTCCACTCACCAGGGTACCGATTATACTGATCGTAATTCCGGCAGCTACTGCTGCCAGCGGGGCAAACTTATCCGGAATGAACGGTGATAATGGCAGGGTACCCTTGTTGGATCCGGTTGCCGTCCTGATCATAGTCACGGGTGATTGCTGGTTTTCCGGAGGATTTCCTGATAAGCTGATTGAAAACAGGCCTATGATACTGAAATGACGTGCCGGGGCGCTGAGCGTCCTGGTCAGTGGATCAATCCTTGTGGGAAGGCGATCCCAGCCCGGTCCGGTTTCGTTCGTTTCCTGGATGGTCAGATTTGCCGGATCCGACCGGTCCCATTCGTCCTGGCTGAGCGTGAACGAGACGAGAACCGGTGGATCAAAGGAGGCATGATCCGGCAGGAAATGGTAGGCACGCCCGGTCCACCTGCTGCCGTCTGGTCCGGCACCGGAAGGGATTTCGGAAGGGGTCACGGGGGTAATACGAATCTCCGGTACAGGTTTTTTTCCTGCATCTGTCACCAGCGTGCCTTCCTGAACGGAGAGGGTCATTATCCGGTCATCGGTGCTGATGATGACGGTACAATTGAGCCTGCCATCAGATGCAGTGTCCATCTCCCCGGATCCGAAATAGTGCCTCGTGCATGTGCCGGCCCGTGTTCCGGTGATCTGCGGCGTTACCTGCGTGACCGGAAGAGGGACGGTTGTGACGGGGGGAGTTATAGTCACCGTTCCCTTGGTGACTGTGACCGGGGGCGTTCCTGATACGGAAGGGGACACTGTACGGGTAACTGTTTGTGTGATGACAGGTGCCAGTGTGCCGGCCGATGTGGCCACAGCACCTGCCGTGACAGTCACTTTCGTGGTGTAATTCTGATATCCGGCCAATCTGAAGGAGACCTCGTGAACTCCTGTAGTGATTGCCCGTAGGGTAAGGGGCGTGGTGCCTTTCAGGGTACCATCAACATATACAGAAGCACCTGCCGGGACGCTTTCAAGCATCAGGACACCGGTAGCCTGCGGGGTAACGATCGTTCTCACATCCACCCGAGGATTTATGGTCAGCGACGGTTGTACCGTTGTAATTGCAGGACCGACAGACAGGGTGCTGATCCACGAATCCGGAACGCTGCCCGCGGGCCCTGATATATCCCCGGCAAAGACCGGGACCGGTAATAAAAGAAGGAGTACCAGTGTGGTGATAAGGAGAACGGAGAGTTCTTTCATTTTTTCACCAAAGGAAATGCAACATACCGGAGTATTTCCTGGATACATGCCCTTTACTTCTCACAGGCTTAAGCGCATCGATGTTTATTTTATTGACGCCTGTTCTGAAGAACCAGGACTCGTGTTGGATCCTCCCGCGTGCAGGGCATTTCCCGGTCAGCACTCCCGCTCCCAACACTACTGTGAAAAAGACATCGAAACTGTATGGTCCCCATCATTCTGGTTTTTCCGGATCTCAAACATCACCGATTCGTGAAAACCAGCACTATTGTTTTCGGAATATCGCAAAGCGTGTCCCGTTTGGCGGGATTCGGCATGATTCGGGCGCAGAAATGACCGCTGATAGCACCTTTTGGCGAGGCTATCATAGTGGGAAGGGATAACACAAGGGGGGAGCGATCTGATCACGCAGTTCTGTGCGGATCGCGGGTCGTCCAGATGAGGAGAATTGTCCCCGCGGCTCCGATTATGGCAGCGACTATGAACCCTGCACTGTATCCGATGAAGGTCCAGATTAATCCAATCATCACGCTTGATACAAGATCACCGACACCATTCGCAGTGGCGAGGGTCCCGAAACCGAGCGCCCGGGATTCCTCTTCCACCATCTCGCCGGCAAGGACACCTTCGAGGGTGTCTTCTGCCGCAATGAATAGACCACACAATGCAAAGAGGACACCATAAATTACCACATTTGCCGGGGCGATAACGAATCCGATGAAAGTCGCGACCGCGATGGAATACCCGAGAATAAGCATCGGTCTCCGCCCGATACGATCGCCAAGCAGTCCGAACGGATACGACGCCCCTGCATAGACGATGTTACGGATTAGGTAGAGGCCGGCACCCGTCGCAGTAGCCATGGTGAACCCGAGAGAAGGAGCAAGACTGACGATGACGAATGCAATGAGCAGGGTGTGGGAGAAATCTGCGATCCCAAAGACCAGCACTGCGGAAAGAAATGCCTTGAACCGTGAGGGCAGTCCCTTTAAGGAAGCAACGATGGGCTGAGGCCTCGGGTGAGGTGATGCATCCTGCTCCCACAGGAATAGCCAAATTGCGACAAGTGCAAGAAACCCGGGGATTACAGCCAGCCAGAGGATCTCCCGGACACCCATCGATGAAAGAAGGATGAGGGCGATGGCCGGACCAGCAATTGCCCCAAGGGTGTCCCCGGCCCGGTGGAACCCGAAAGCCTTGCCGAGATCCTTTTTCTCCACCGCTTTCGAAAGGATTGCATCCCGGGAAGGGCTCCTGATCCCTTTACCTATCCACCCGACAAGCCGGCCAACAAGCACGCCATACCACGAGCCGGCAATGGCGATGATCGCGGGAAACACAGCGGTCGCGACCGAACCACCCAGCGCAAACTCCCGTCTTTTGCCCAGCTTGTCAGCGAAATATCCCGAGAAGAGCTTGACTAAACTGGATGCACCGTCACTCAGACCCTCGATGACACCCAGAGCATAGACAGGCGCACCGAGCATGATCAGAAACGAGGGGAGGAGGACAGTCACTGACTCATACCCAAGGTCGCCAAAAAAACTCGCGATCCCGGCACCAAAGACCGTCCGGTTCAGCCATGCCGGCCACTTCATACCGGTAAATCGGGCAGGGATACATGATAAAGGCTGGGGATTTTACTAAAGGCACTCCGGGCATCCCTCGCCCCATTGCAGCCGGTTGCGGAGACTGTGTTTGCCGGCAGACTGGATCCGTCAAAACTCTTATGGCTCCAGAAATTGATGATAGAGAAAGCGAAGTCCCCGGTCGGTGAATTCCGTGACTGGAATGCAATCGCAGCCTGGGCCAGGGAGCTGCCTGAAAAGATGAAAGTGTGAGAGGATTTTTCACAAAAATGATCGCGATGGCAAAAAGCCGGAACCGGAAGGTGATTTGAGATGGAGACCCGGGAGCCGGAACTGTTCCGGAGGCATACGGCATACCATCAGGCCGGGCATGTCATTGCCGACCTGGTATCCGGATACCGTTTTACATTTGTCACCATCAGACCTGATGTACCGGGGGAGGATGACGGGGCATTGTGTGGCAACGCCAGAGGCAGGGCACGGGACCTTGCGGTTGTTCAGCTTGCGGGTATTGTTGCATCTGCACAGATGACCGGACGTGACCCGTGGGAGAACCCGGACCAGTTCGATGACGATAGTGCCGACATTGCCGCTGCCCACATATTTATTGATGACTGGGCCGGATTTCTCTCCCGGACCTACGGGGAATCTTCCATGAAGGAGCAGCTATGGGATGAGATCTGGAACAAGACCCGGTTGCTGGTAGAGCAGAACCGGGAAGCCATCGAAGTTATCGCTAATGTACTCCTGGAACGGGAAACCCTGTCGTATGACGACGTGATCCGGATACTGAAGGACCAGTGTCCGGATTTTCGTATCGGCGAAAAGCCCTGACTGGCATACAACCGGGCTCTCAAAAACGGGAGAGGACTTTTCGCAGGGAACCGGTTATCAGACACACAGCACAGGACCTGAAATGACGCTGATGGTAAAGGAAGTTCACGCAAAAACCATTCTCTCTCACTCTAAGATCTATCCCTGGGTTATCAATCCGTACACCGGTTGCCAGCATGGCTGCTCGTACTGCTATGCACGCTTCATGAAACGGGTGACCGGGCACCGGGAGCCCTGGGGCGGATTTGTCGATGTCAAGATCAATGCCCCTGATTTGCTCAGAGTGGAAATTAAAAAGAAGAAAAGGGGGAGAGTCTGGGTGAGCGGTGTATGCGACCCGTACCAGCCTCTTGAAGCACAGTACCGGCTGACCCGGCAATGCCTGGAGATACTTGTTCAGCATGAATGGCCGGTCATAATCCAGACACGGTCTCCCCTGGTCCTGCGTGACATGGACATATTCAGGGATGCCCGGGATTTTGAGGTTGGTCTCTCTGTCACCACGGCTGACGACAGTATCCGGAAATTATTCGAACCGGATGCACCCCCCATACCCGACCGGATACAGGCACTGGAGGAACTGCACAACGCCGGTATCCGGACGTATGCCATGATCGCCCCGGTGCTCCCGGGAGCAGAAGGGCTTGCAGGCCTCCTGAAAGGAAAGATTGACTATGTCCTGATTGACCGGATGAACTATCACTATGCCGACCGGGTGTACCGGAAATACGGTCTTGAGGATACGCTTTCGGACGAGTACTTTTACCGGGTCAGAAAGGAATTTGACTCACTATGAGGGAATGGAATTCTTTTTTTAAAAAGGAAGGGCTCTTTTGGGGCTAAAACCGGAGCATCTGAAAGCAGATAATCATACAACGATCCCGGATTTCAGAATCATTACAATAGCAAATACAATGACGAACCTTCCCCAGGCAAGATACAGCCGCCGAATCTGCACCCGGCCTTCTTCTGTCGTCCGGAATCTCACAAGGTTGAGGGTACAATAGCTCATCCAGAGGTCCATTACTGCAACAAGGAACAGGTAGTCATACCCGAGCCAGCCCATGAGGAACGGGACCAGGGTCAGACCAAAAAAAACACTGAATATGAGCCCGGACATACGAATCGCAAAGGTCCTGCCCATTCTTTTCGCGAGACTTTCCGAGGATCGCAGCTGATCCCCTTTGACATCCATGGCATCCGCAGCAATCTCCTCGCCAAGATCGAAAAAAAACGCCAGTGCCGCAAAGGTCAGGACAACGCCATTTATCGTTCCAGCCGTTACCCCCCCGAACACAACTGTCATCCCGACGCAGGTGGCTACGATCAGGTTGCCTGCAAGTCCGTACTCCTTGAATTTCATATTGTAGAGGAGTGCGATCCCCCAGAAGACTGCCACCAGTGCCAGCACCAGCGGTCCGAGAAGCGCAGCGGCCGCAAGCCCGGCAGCGGTGCACAGGAAAAAAAGGATCCACAGTTCAGGAACAGAGATCCGTCCTGACGGCAGGGGGCGTGAGGGCAGGTTGATCCGGTCAACATCCCGGTCAAAATAATCATTGGAGATATTCGCAGACCCGGAAATGAAGAAAAGGGCCAGAAATCCCAACAGGACCTGGTTTATCGGTGGCAGTCCGCCGATGGCAAGAATTTCCCCGGCAACCAGAAAGAACCCGGCACCAAAGGCAAGGTCGAGTCGAATGAGTTCAGCACATGCACGGATCTTCGTACCAATGCTGAACGTCACCCGATCCTGATTTGGTTTCACTCTTATTTGGATTATTGCCGTATCCAGGATACCCTATAAACGGTGTACCTGTTTTTGCACACTATGCAGGATCTACCGTTCCTTCGTTGCCAAGACAGAGCCGGAAAACATCTTACCCGGCTGCAGGCAAATCACGAACTCAAATGCCCCGGACAATAAATCTCCTGAAAAGTCCGCAGAGACCGGACTTTTTATTAGGAAGTACTATAATTATTCATTGATACATATAAAACGAGGATAATTTTGAGTGCCGAAGTCCATCATTTCACGGTAGGATCTTTCGCTTGCCTTGCTGTCAGCGACGGCACATTCACCTATGCACCCCCGCATTTCCCCAAACCCGCAGCCACATTTTTTAGTAATGCACCGGAAAAGCAACTTAAACGGACCCTCCTTCGACACAATATACAGCCGGAACAATGGAGTGAGCTAATATCACCGTATATCTGTTTACTGGTAAACACCGAAAATCATCAGGTACTTGTGGACACGGGTGCGGGCAGTCTTGGCCCAAATACCGGAAGACTTCTTCAAAACCTTAAGGCAGAGGGGATTGGGTCTGAAAGCATAGACACTGTCATCCTCACCCATTGCCACCCTGATCATATCGGCGGAATTACTCTTGATAATGGTGCATTGACGTTTCCCAACGCACGCTATGTCCTGTGGAAAAATGAGTGGGATTTCTGGACATCGGAAGGAACTGAAGGAAAAACGGATAAACATATCAGTGAAGTCCTTTTCAGCATTGCACAAAAGAAGCTTCTGCCAATTCAACACCGGATTGACCTCATTGAGCATGAAGGGGAAATCCTGCCAGGGATAAGGGCAATCCCAGCACCGGGACACACACCGGGACATATGATAATTGACATTGTATCTGAGGGAGAGCAGGTATTATGCATCGCAGATACTGTGGTCCATCCTATCCATGTGGAGCATCCTGAATGGTATGGGGTGGTCGATTTCGATCCCGAACAACTCGAGTCCACCCGTCGTCGTATTCTCGGCAAGGCTGCGGCAGAGAAGGCCTTAGTGCTTGCCTTTCACTTTCCTTTTCCCGGCCTGGGGTATATCGTCCGGAAAGGTGACGGATGGCAGTGGCAGCCGATTTGAAGGTAAAACAGGGTAAAATATCACCCCGGCTCTCATCGACCTCATCTTTCACACCTCAATCCGGATCCTGTATGCGCCCAGTTTGCCCATCCGGGCGATCCATTTCCGGAAATGCTGCAAAAAGCGATGCAGTTTTACACACTTTTCAAAAATCGCATTTTCCACACGATTTACGCCAAACGGGGCGATTTCCTTTGAGATATAAAACGCTAATGTACGCTATTGGGAGGCGAAACTCAGGGAGGCAGGTAGGGTAGCACGGTCAAGTGGAAAGGAACACCTTTTTGGGGATCGGAATTCCGGCCCGGGACTTCATGAGACCTGCGCTCCGCCCGACTCAATTCTCCGTCGGAGACTTCCCCTATCAGGGAATTACCGACCATCAAATTGGCACTAATTCGCGAAAAAGGAGTACTATTTTTTCCGGATAATCCACTAGCATGTCCGGTTTTACTATCCGGGCCTGAATCGGAGCTGAAAATGGCCGCTAATAGCACCTATTGGGAGGCAAAACACCCCTGATATGGGCTGGAGGGAAGGGAAAAGTAAGGAAGCGCTGTTTTGGAGGTTTTTATTCGGAATTTTCTCACCAGTTTACCGTCGTAAATATCCGATTTCTTCCGGACCCCTGTTCATACAATATATCCAGGAGTTTTCGATCGAACAGGGGGTTGGCGGATCCCAACCGGGGGTCGATTTCGGCTTTGTTTGGATACTTTTCGGAAACGGGGGCTGGGGCGGGGCCGGATTGGAGGGTTGGGAAATGAGGAAAAATAGGGGTTTTTGGGAGGAAATGGAGGGGGGCTGTTCCGGTATTGTTGACGTGACGGGATTTTTTTAAATCTTTTTTGCAAACAAAATGCTATTATTTTAATGGCTGTCCAGTTTCCGGAGTAGTGCAGAAATTTTCGGTTCCACGTCCGGGAGATCTGCCACTATTACATTCCAGACAATAGAGTAATCGATCCTGAAATAACCGTGAATGATCCTGTTACGGAGGGCGGCCATATCCCGCCAGAGAATGTCCGGATTCTCCGATTTGATTCGATCCGGTACATTATTTGCGGCTTCTCCGATCACTTCGATTGCACTCCGGACCGCATGGGCAAAATAATCATCGTTGATAAGATCTTCCAGCGTCCGTCCGTATGATATCTTTTTCAGGAATACGATCTCGTCCAGGATGTGCCGGAGGTAAACTGTATCATCCTTCAACCCAGATCACCTCAGCCTCAACCCGCGGGCGGATGTACTTGTCGATCCCTTCGACCGTTATGAGATCGACGTTCCGCCGGAAGAGTGCTTCGAGACGCTCGGCAAGCCCGACAAAGTTTCTGAGTGTTGCATATCCCTCTGCGAAATCCACAAGCACATCCACATCGCTCTTTTTTGTCTGCTCACCGCGGGCGAACGAACCGAAGATGCCGATCTTCTTCACGCCAAACTGCGAGCGGATAGCCGGAGCTTCTGCTTCAAGTTTTTTTACCAGGGGACTTTTGCGCCGGCGCGGCGTGACGAGTTCAGGCATGGGTAGTTTTCCTTAGTATGATGTTTAGCGATTCCAGTACAATAAGGGTATGGTCAGGAGCGGAAAGGGCTTAATCCCGGCGACCTCCGGCATTAATTACCGGGGTCTGCCGGTGGCTCGCGATCCATAACTATAGTGATCAACAGATCTTAAACCTCCATAACGGTTGATATTCAAAGAACACCGCTTTTCCGGATCGCTCTCACGTCGGAAAGGGCAATCTCTCCGTCGGAGAAAATGTGTGTTCCGGGGAAGCCTCCGTCGTAGCCACTCTTCCGGACCCACTCTTCATGCAATTCCTCCAGGAGTTATCGATCAGACAGGGGGTTGGCGGATCCCAATCTGGGCTCAATCCGGGCTTTGTTTTTGCTTTTTGATGGAATAGGGGTTAATACGAGCCTGAATTCGGAAGGGTATCATGTGTGAAAAAAAGGTGATTCCGGCAGATGAGAGAAGGGGTACTGGGGGGTTCGTTTCAATCGGATCCCGGGAAAATGTTACGTGCAGAGTGCCTGAAATTCTTCAATCAGACTACGGTTGAAAATTCTCAGAAAAGTCTGATACATCAGGATAAAGGTCAGGACCAACGGTCAGATGACATGCATATGGTTAAAAGAGAATCCATAATACCAACGAGCATGACATGCAATTATTAAAAAAAATAAAGGGAATCGGATGTTCAGACAATACAAACCTTGCACAGGGAAGGCTGCGACCCTTTTCTGTCTCTTTTTCCTGATCGTTATTTCGCTTGTCCTTCTGGGAGGCTGCACTTCCCCTGTGGATGTTCCGGTAAACCAGTCAACCGGCCAGGCTGTCCATGCAGAAGTCACAACGGTCAGTAACATTACCGTCAGTCCCACCGGTCCTGTCCGGTCAGTCAGCCTGTATGATTACCCGGCTGGACTTGCAGAATTACCGGAGATCAGGAACGGAGATATGGACCTGGCTATGATCGCCCGGCACAGGAAACACATCGATACGCTCAGTGCCAAGGATCCTGGTGCTGCACGGTGGGCTGTCAGCATGGGTCTCTTTACTGAAGACCGGAAGATCACGGATGCGGAAACCCGGTTTGTGGATGCGGTTGTAAAAAAAGATGACCCGCTCAGAATTCTGGTGACACGATGGGTATTGGACGGAATTGGCGACAGTGAAGCCGGCTGGGCCACAGATGCCTCGTATCCCGGCGGGGAGTACGGCTACCTGACCGACGACCTGCAGCAGATCGAACTGGTGAAGGGGCCGGTAGATCCGGAGGCAAAAGGGGCATTGAAGGCCATCATACAGGCTTCGGAAAGCGACGATGAGCTGAGGAAGGGGATTTCCCTCATCGATGAGTACGGCATTCCTGACAAGACCCGTTTTAAGTTTCCCGTGCCCGCATACAACACCCAGCTGAGTGTCCTGCTGGATCTCCTGAGAGACTCAGACATCCCCCCTGAATACTACCGGGTTTCCCTGGCAGCCGGCATCGATTACGGGGCTGTGGAGGCAATTGGCAACAGGGAGGTTCAGGCATACCTTCCGGGCTATGTGAAGGAGCAGGTTGCTTACACGATTGAGACTGACCGGATCCTCAAAAATCAGGGAGTCAGGTGGCAGGCTGCGGATTATCCCCTGCAGGCAGACATCATTCTCCTGTGGGGAGCGGCAGGGACAATGCGACCCTATCCCTATAGCAGTAAAGACGAGGAATACCCGCCGGATTACCAGCCCTGGAGACATCCCTCATGGGAGAGCGAGTTTTATGACAGCCAGATGGAGGCTGCGGATTTCGAGTGGAGTTTTGTCTCCCTCAAAACCTTACAGGAAATGCGCGACGAAATGGTGGCAAAGGGCATCCCTCCGACACTGAATGAATATATCGCAGCCGGGTACAAGGGAAAGTACAATGCATACCGTGAGGTAAAAACCAATTACCGTTCTTTTGTCAATACCACCGCTGGCAACCCGGTTTATTCACGGGACAGGACAAATGTCAACCTCGACTGGGAGAATTACCGGAAAACCGGGGTATTTGACTCGGCCTGTTACTCCGGTGACCTGTTCTTCCACGGGGTCGATGAGAACGCCTGCTACGACAAGCCACTTGATGAAAAGACCCTGTCCCGGAGCGTAAATGTCGCCGCGTTGTTAGGTGCTGCGGTCAAGAACCGCGAAGACGGTGTGACCATCACGACGTTCACGCACATCCCTGTCCTGTTCACCTTTGACTCAAATGGCAGTGTACTGCGTGTATATCCCGGCGAAAAAAATATCGTTGACAAATACAACCGGGCAATATCCCATCACACGCACGTGGCATCCGAATCAAACCGTCTCGTCCTGGAAAATATCTATTATGCCTTCGTCCAGATCCCCTGGTCGAATTATGCGGAAAGGGATCTCTTCTCCAGGGTCTACATGGATGGTGCTGCACCGACAGGCTATCCCACCACCGCCAAAGGAGGGTTCATTCCTGCTACGGATGCATTGTACCGTCTTCCCTCCGGCTATATCTTCAGGAATCCCATAGCAAGTGTCATCGATTACGAGAAGGCCTGAAATACTGCCATTCTTTTTTCAGTGACGACGGTATCTGAGAGAAGAGGGAATTGGAATGCATTGAATTAGCAAAATGAAGGACGTATAAGGAGTCTAATCACTCGCACATATGACACGATTTGAAGTTTGAACAGCGAAGTCCCCCAATGAGATGATCTATGTTTGGGATGGATGGAGGTCACCGGGGAAGTTAATGACCTTGCCCGAATCCTGAAATACCTTGATCTGAGAAACGATCAGATGTATTCCCGGTAAAGAAGTTCTCCGACGATGAGTTGCAGTAAGGAGGCTTCACCAGAGTTCTATTTTCCTGAATTTTGTGGGAAAAATAGCAAATTATGATTCACCATTTTGGGAATATCCGATTTAATCGCCCCTTTTGTCATAATAAGGTATAAAATGACCTCTGAAAATATCCCCTAATAGCGCCTTTTGGATGGCCGTTCTCTTATCGGATTGACTGAAGCAGGGGCAAAACGAAAAGAACCCTTGTTTTAGGACCTTTATCCGGAAAATTCCTTTCCTGACCCTGACGTGAATTTTACTCATAGGAACCCGTTTTCAGGATCTGCTCTTCTCTCCAGGTCATAGGAGATATGCTCTTTCATCCGGATTACTTCTCCGACGGTAACTTCCGGTATCCGGGCAGGAGTGAATATCCATATTCCCGAATTTAACGGCAAATATGATGAAATAAGATCCAATATTTTCGAAATTCCTCATATTATCGCCCCATTTGCCAAATTTCGCTATAAAATGACCTCTAAAATTATCCCTATTATAGCCCTTTGAAAGGTCGATCGCTTGCCGGATTGGCTGGAACAGGTGGAAAATGAAAAGAAGGGCTGTTTTGGGGCTCAGATCTGGATATATTCAGACGTGTGTTTTCGCCAACTCAAAATTGATCCAGGGCGCCAATCCATTAAGTTCTCCCCGCAGTCGCAGCCGATCATGGCAATGTCGGATTCGGCTGCCAGTTTTGCATTGACCGGAATCCGGACGAAGGGGGTGCGCTCCGGGGGGACGATCCGGATATCGATATGCCGGTGGCACCGTTCGACAAAGTCATCGATTACTTTGCGGTTCCCCCCGGAGAAGAAACCCCCGGTCACGCTATGCTTGCCGAAGATATCCAGCGCCGTCCCGGTCCGGGCCTGGACGAGCCCGGTCCCGCGAACAATTGCATCCGGGATTGCTCCTGCAAGCCCGCAGAAATTCCCGACCGTCTTTGCAAACGGGTTGAGAGCATCCTTGGGAACATCGCTGGTGATCCTCCCGTCGACTGTGGTACCGAAATCCACCGATACGCACGGGTTGCGGAAATCGACCGGGATCCACTTGGCCCCTTCCTTGATGCCGGCCATGGCAAGTTCCCCCTCCATCTCGTTTGCCACCATCTCCACACCCGTAGACCCGACCGGCGGTATAACACCGGCAACCGCGCCCACGAACACCACCTTGTCCGCAAAGCTGAAGGGCTGCAGCTTCGCAGGCTGGTTGTCCTTGGACATGGGGGGTGTCATCTTGCGGGGGGGACGCCGGCGATAAGGCAGCCGTTGGCAAGCGCGATAACGAAGTCCCCCACCTGGTCCGGTGATTCCATCTCGGCGACAACGCCCGTGCTCCGCACCACGAAATCCAGCTCTTTTATGACGTCCACGTGAGCATCCCGGTGGCACTGGAGCAGGGTTTCCCGGACAAGTTCGGTCACCGCCTCCCTGGTCAGCTCTCCCGTCAAGGGTTGCGCCAAAGATGGTCTCGCCGGGTTTTGGCGGCCGGGTGTCACGGCTCATACTGACGGTCTTTTGGATAACATACGACATCCCGGTCTCCAGGTTCACCCCGGTGAGGATACATTTTGTCGTGGTGTTGCCCATCTCCACGGATGCGACGATGAAATAGGGTTTGTTCTTGTACTCGGGGATCTGCATGCCGGGGCTTTGCATGAGGGATGGCGGCGGGGGGCTTTCAACGATGTTGGGTGTTGGATTTGTAAAGCGTCAAAAAAAACTGGCGCACATGTAATTCCGCTTTTTTTTGACAGTCCTTATAGGTCTCTATTTTGACGAATACTGCAGCGAAAGGCGTGTCAGGACGGGGAATATTTCCTCATCCGGCACCCGGAAGTCTTCCCGTGAAGGCCGGGCCGCAGGCAGACCGGAGGAAAAACTTCATCAGGCATGGCACATACTCCTTCAGTATGAAGGACGCGCTGGAAGCCTATCTTTCCGCACTTTCGTTTTCAGCGCAGGGGAAATACGAGGAGGCGCTCCTCTCGTTCGAACACTCGCTCTCCCTCGAACCCGGAAATACCGGCGCATGGATCGGGGAAGGGGTTGCATATGCCTATCTTGGCGATTATCCGGGGTGCATCCGGGCTTTTGACCGGGCCGTCGCCCTTGACGAAAACGACCCGATCACGTGGTACAACCGCGGAATTGCCCTCCATGTAGTGAAACACGACGACGAGGCCATCCTCTCGTTCAATCGCGTACTCGCCCTCGATCCCTCCTTCTCCCTGGCGTGGGCCGGGAAGGCCCGTTCATATGCCGCCCTTGAACACTACCACCGGGCAATCGATGCCTACGACCATGCACTGGGATACGGGACCGATGAGGCGGACTCATGGACCGGGAGGGGCAACGCATTTTTCGAGCTGGGTCAATACGAGGATGCACTTGATTCCTATGACAAGGCACTTTCGGTTGATGAATCGAACACGCATGCCCTGAACGGCAGGGCCGCAGTCCTGATGAAGGTCTCGCGGACCGCCGAGGCGATCGGAATATTTGAAAAGGTCCTTGCTTTATCCCCGGAAAACAGTACCGCACTCTCCGGCAGGGCACAGGGGAAGATCCTTCTCGGGGATTACGATGCTGCACTCAAAGATCTTGACTATGCGGTACGAATCAATACAAAGGATGCAAAATCGTGGTACCTGCGTGGTGTTGCGCTGGGCATCACCGGCAGGACGGAAGATGCGTTCCATGCTTTCGGCCAGGCTTTTGAGTCCAACCCGAACATTGCACTCATGTGGTACACCCTGCACGATACCGTCCATTTTATCGTGCGGGACCATGACGAGCTTGCGGTGCCGGATCGGAAAGCGGCGATTGATCCGGAGTCATCCGGGAGGTACGCAAGCCATGCGTTCGGTCTTGCGAGGTCCGGAAAATTAAAGGAATGCCTGCAGGAATATGACCGGGAACTGGCCCTTTCTCCAGCCGCCGCCCTGATCTGGTATGACAAGGGAGTTGCCCTCGATATCCTCGGGCGGTACGATGAAGCATTCCGGGCCTATGAAAAAGCCGTTCTGCATGACCCTGGTCTGGCAGACGCATGGTTCAACATGGCGCTGGTGCTTACCGCAACCGGAGAATACAGCAGGGCTCTCGGGTGCCTTGACCATGAGTTCACTGGTGACGGGAACACGGCAGTCATCTGGTTTGCAAAGGGGACCGTTTATACGCTCCAAGAACGGTCCGGCCCTGCGCTGGACGCGTTCAGCCATGCGATTGCAGCTGACCCGAAGATGGCCTCTGCTTGGTACAACCGTGGCGTGACGCTGCGCCGGCTCGGCCGCCATGCCGAAGCTGCAGAATCGTACGACATGGCGATCTCGTCCGACCCCGGCTTTGTCCCGGCATGGTTCAACAAGGCTTCGGAGCTGGTCCGGAGGGGGGCATGGGAGGAAGCCCTTCGGGCCATAGAGATAACCCTCACCCTTCAGCAGAAGAATGCGGTTGGCTGGTTTGTCAAGGGGCTCCTCCATGCCAACCTGAAACAGGGAAACAAGGCAAAAGCAGCGATCCTGAAGGCGCAGGCAACCGACAATAAACTCTTTTTGGGAGACTACCGTTTCGGGGGGATCCTTTCGTTCGTTCGGGCCTACCACCCGGTATCAGCGGATGACGCGGGGAGCCTTCCCCCGGCATGCAGGGATGCCCGTTCATGGTGCGAGACGGGGGCAGACCTGTACCGAAACTACCGCTACGAGGAAGCCATCGGGGCTGTCGGGCGGGCACTTGCCCTCGAGGACGGGAGGGCACGCCCATGGATCATCAAGGGCCTTGCACTCTTCAGGCTCGGGAGGCTGGCGGAGTCCCTGGACTCGCTCGACAAGGCGCTGGCCATCAGCCCGAACGCCGGGGGCACCTGGTTCAGCCGCGGCCTCGTCCTCCTGCAGATGAACCGCGATCAGGATGCACTTGATTCCTTCGAACATGCGCTTGCCCTTCGTCCCGGGAACAAACGCATCATGGACGCGGTTGCGTACACAAAAAAGAAGGCCGGGGCATCCGGCGGCGGAAACGAGACCGGAACCCGCAATGTCCCGTGAGGTGAACCGGGAATTAGCCCTGCAAAAATAGGTGTATCGTCCCATTACGGCGACAAATTTATCCTGACCAATTTTATCGTCATGATCACTCCAGGGAGATCCAGCACTTTGTGGCTTTCAGCCCCCGCCTCCCGGGCATCCCCGCATCAGGACGGCCATTTCCAGAATGCTGACCGGGAACCTTCGAAGAAAAAGGGGGGGGACAGGGGGTTTTCCTATTCAGCGGCCTTCCCCCTTGAGGGAGAATGAGGGTCACCCCCCTGCTTACCAAAGAACAGTAACCTGGTCACCGCCATAAACGGGAAATTCTGCCGGGGAAAATCTGAACTTTTTTCGTAACTATTCAGCCAGATCGCTGAGCGTCAACAAATACCACCAATCCGGGCTGAATATCCATGACTGGCGATATCAAATTCTCTTTACTCCTTCGGAAAATCTGCAGCAGACCCTTTTTAGGTCTGGACAGGTAGCACGGTCGAGGGGAAAGGAAGGGCTGTTTAGGGGCAAAGATCCGGATAATCTCACGTCGGAAACCGACGTGATTTTATTCTCTTTTCCTGTTGAGCAATCTTAAGAACAACTGTTCCCTGCCGATTGGAGAAGAGTTCCCGATAAGCAGGTTACTCTGTTTATTGATTGTCGGGTACATTTTTCCGTAAGGATTCTACCTTATTCTTCCATTTCCGGAATACGCCCATAGCGCATACAGATCTCCCGCAGATGACCAGCCGCGACCACAAACCACTTGACACATCACATGCCACCTTCTTTACCAAAGTTCAGGTTTTTTAAAAATGAACAAATCCTCTTCCGGATGCGAAGAACCGCATTCATATACCTTAAAACAGCTTGGCTGGACGGAAGAATATACGCAGGCATTCTCAAAATATTCCGGACCCTACGTGCCCGGCCGTGTAGCCTGCCGGCAGAAGACGGTCTGGGATGTCTTTATCGATGGCGGTTCCGTTATGGCCGGGATCTCCGG
>JAJRBZ010000102.1 GCA_028679185.1 Methanoregula sp.
ACATTTTTTGGGAATTCTGCGATATACTCATCCATGGTTTTGAAATGACTTCTTGATGTTACCATATTCATCAGATTTTCCACTTACAGTTTAGATTTAATTATTTTTTCATAGACGCATTTTCTGGCTAAATGCAACGCAACATTGATGGTTTCCGAAGAAGAGTGAAGGTTACCATGTGCGGCAGGTATTCCCTCATCTGTATCGATGATCTCGGTAAACGCTTCCATTCCGTTGGGTCTTCTCACTTACAAAGGACTAAAATATATCAGTGGTTGGGCAATTAAAAAATAAAGAATATAAAAAACCCCGAAAGCAATAATTATAACAATTACAATTTGCTCCCATAAGGGCAATTCTGAAAATAAACCAAAGATACCACCACCGCCACGCTGTGCCATTCCTAACAATATTTACATCCTGTAATTATCGGTTGCGATTTGATTTTTTGACAATCGGAATATCAGTGTATAGAAATTCCCGTCAGCTTCGATAAGGAGGGTTATACCGTGCTTCAGGTGTTTGCGGTAGTTCATGGTTCGGGATTGTAAGGGGGACAAGGGGATCGTGAATCATGCCCCCCGCCTGTGTGAACACTCTCTGGCACGCAGAAGGAACGAAGGTGTATTCAGACTTCTATACTCAATCAGGCCATGTTCCGGAGGAATACCAGCGCCAGGGAAATTGAGATAACGAGTATCACAATTCCGAGTATCCTGATATTGGTCGTCCATTCCGTCGTACCGTAGGGCAGGCCGGCATTGTGTGCCGGGGTCCACTCGGACGGGTACACGGTAATGTTACCTTCCCCGGTAGCATTCATATCGTCATATGCCGGGAATGCCGGCTGCGCTGCCTGAACGCTCCACGCTATCGTCGGAGCAAATATCTCGAGTACCACAAAGATGAGAAGTCCTGTTACCACCGAGAGCAATTATCGAACTTTTCTTCAGGCACCAGTAACATTCCATCAGCCTGATTCTATACTTTTGCTTAATGAATACCAAACAAAGGATGGGGTGAAATTGGCAATCGGGAAAAAAGAGAGGATGTTTTTTTGAATTTATTTTATGTCCAGTTCTTTTATTACCGGACTATCATAACTTAAGATACTGGCGCTGGCAAAATAGAGATCCAGCCACCCTGTTGAGCGTTGCCCGGCCTTGACATTTTGCCCTATCATACCAATTGAATAATCTTCTCTTTTGATAAGGGTCTTTTCATCAATATAGCTATACCGGCAACTGACTACTACAGACATCAGGAGGTCTTTTGTCGAAGGATTGATAAATTCCACCTTCACGGAAATGACATTCCCGTTCTTGTAATATTCAAGGATTCTTGCAGTCGGGTCTGGAAATTCCACATCCTTTTGTAACTGTTGACTGAAATCGACGGTCACGTACTTTCCGAATCTTGTCGTGACATCCTCTTGGATACATACCAAGCTGTCGCAGACCATGACAGTATGGTTCCCTTCAGAAACCATCAGGTACAATGGTCTGGTGGAGTTCACCGTCCCGACATTCTCATTGTCAAGAAGGACCGACAGGTTTGCCGGATATGAAATTCCGCTTATGGAAACTTTCAGTGATCCCTTCAGCTCTGAGGTAATACTGACAGTTGCGTTTATCGTCTTGTTTAAACTTATATCCGAAGTATTGGTAACCGGGGCAAACGTAGCTGCGGTCGTTGCATTCAAAGTCTCATTATTCGCCGGAGCTTCACAACCGGCAGCCAGTATAAATCCGGCAGCGATAAACAGGGCAAACACTACAATTGGTTTCATAGGCGGTTTTATATCACGACGTACGATTCTTATTTAATGGTATTGTGTATATAAACATTCCCCGCACCTGCCAACTGCCTGCATAACGCGAAATAGTTTTTTATTTTCAGGCTGCCGAAAATGTGAGACTGGTTGATATTTACAGGAGAATTATTTTATCCATACATTTGAGCGGGCTCATTTTTGTTCCTGTTTTTTCCTCATACCAGAGATAGTCTTTGCCATCCGGACCATCATAGTAATTCTGGTGCAGTGCGGTGTAATTTTGCCCGGGTTTAGTCGATTAAATTTTCTGGTCAATTGATCCATGTAAAAAAAAGCTGGTCGCAACAACCAGAGGGGATGCCGTTACAAACGTCAGTGCAGGTATCGAAGTTACGGGCACAATAATGTACACAATCTGCGGGATTGTTGTAACGCAAGGCGTTGAGCATGAAGGGGAATGATTTAATAAAATCTTTTTCCCGGAAAATGTTCACCACTTGAAAACCAACAGACTATCCCTCAATACATTCCATGAACTATCGTTATTAATCCCTGTTTAAAAGTTTAAAACATTCTTATTTCTTATATTATCCTTTTATTTATGATTAAAAGCAGTATTTTTTTATAGTAAATTATAAATATTATTTTTAAGAAATGAGAAATAATGGACCAAGAACTCCAATTCCATAAGTGCGTTCACTGTAATGGGACAGGAAAAATTCTGGTAAGAAAAAGAAATTGCAGTGATCTGCCCGGAGTCATATATTACGGGACTACTACGGTAGAAAAGTTTTATTTTGAACCTTGCGACGATTGTTCCGGCAGTGGAAAAATCCAGTATTGATAATTGCGGTTCTTCTTTTCTTGTAAAAGTCGACAGCGCGCTTGTTTTGCACCAGGCTTTTACTGAGGCAGTTGTAATCGGGTCACCTGTCCGGTAGCAGGTAATATCATTAAAGCATGTGTCATCCATCGAATCAGGCACTCACTAAATGATCGGCTGAAAAATGAACTCCTGTATCATGTATGAATTACTATGGGGCCGATCGCTATGCCTTCACAAATTGAGTTTGTACCATCCCTGCCAAAGATAAGGAGTGGAAAATTTTTCGACAGGTGCTCAAGGTAAAAGAGCTGTGTATGGGCCCCGATGCTGTTTCGATTCCTGAAGAATGAATTGAATCCGGAATTTTCACCCAACTTTTTAAATACTGTTTTGTGGCATTTATAAATATGAAGGTCAGGCCAGAGGACTCCCTCAAGATCGAAAACATTGTTGCTTCCGCAAAGGTGACTGATTACCTGGATCTACCCGAGATAGCATCAAGGATACCAGGTGCCGAATATAATAAAAAAAGATTCCCCGGTGTCGTTCTCCGCATGCAGGATCCTAAAATCGCAGCTCTCGTGTTCGGTTCGGGAAAAGTGGTACTCACGGGAGCAAAGAGTATTGACAGCTTAAGTAAAGGTCTCAATATCCTGGGCTCGCTCCTGCGAAATCTTGACATTGCTATTCCGAGCAAACTCAATTACAAGATTCAGAATATTGTGACATCTGCCGATCTTGCGACACCGATTAATCTGAACAAGATTGCAGTAGGATTCAATCTTGATAAGATCGAATATGAACCGGAACAATTCCCCGGGCTCGTTTACCGTCTTGACAATCCAAAAGTAGTGGTTCTTCTCTTTGGTTCCGGCAAATTGATCATCACCGGTGGCAAGGAACCCGATGATGCGAAGAAAGCCGTTGTCAAAATATTATCAGATCTCCGCAGCCTTGGTCTGATCTGATAGAATATGGCCTGTTTCAGTTAACTCTTTTTTTATAAAAATACATTATATATTTTATTTAGTATTAACGACGTCAATGTATTTAAGCAATATATATACTATCGCCTGAATGACAAACAATAAAAGAACCTATATATCATTATTTAGATAGTTATTTTGTTAAAATATTGAAAATATTCAGGATGTAAATCATGAGAACAGAGAGTGTAATGTATTTCACCGAAAAGGAGGAAGAATTTGCCAACCTCCTTATTGAGATAGGAACCAAGAGAAATGTTGCCAAGGTGCTGGTATTTCTGGCAAACACACCGGAAGCTACATCAAGAGCAATCGAACGTGGCACAGATCTCCGCCAGCCGGAAGTCAGCATTGCGATGCGGTACCTGTTAGAGCAAAGCTGGATCACCAGCAGGGAGAGCAAAGCAGAAAGTAAGGGTCGTCCGGTTAAGATATACGAGCTGGCCAGACCAATTCACGAAATCATGGACGGTATCGAAAAAGAGAAGAAGAAAGAAGCAACTACCCAACTCGCACTTGTCCAGAAGTTACGGGATTACATCCGCTGATGTCAGGAGCCGGCTACCAACAATAACCAGTGTCTTTTTTGTAAACCGGGTAAAGAGACCGTTTTCAACAATACCGGGTATACTGCAAAGGTCGTGTTCCAGTTTTTCCGGTGAATCAATACGGCCGAAGCTGCAGTCAATAATAATGTTGCCATTATCTGTGATCACCGGGCCGTCCTTTTTTACACCCTGACGGATAACCGGCAAACCCCCCATGAATTTCAGCCGGGCAACTACAGGTGTTGCGGCAAAGGGTATAACCTCAATAGGGACCGGTGCGTTCAGGTGCGTCGTCAGCTTGGATTCATCTATGACGACAATGAATTGTTTTGCCGAGGCTGCAACGCATTTTTCCCTTGTATGGGCGGCTCCCCGCCCTTTTATAAGCCGGAACTTTGGATCTACCTGATCAGCACCATCGATGGCAAGGTCAGGTTCCGGATACTCGTCAAGAGAGGTCAGCGGAATCCCGTATTCCCTTGCCCTTGTCGCAGCCTGGAGGGATGTTGGTATTCCCTGTATATTCAGCCCGGCTGCGATCCGTTCCTTTAATCGTTCCATTGCAAAAAAAACGGTGGAACCGGTTCCAAGACCAATCACCATACCCGGCTGTACCAATTCAGCCGCCCTGTACCCTGCCTCCCGTTTTGAGGCAGTATGAGCCTGTTCGTCCATTCAATTCACATATCTCTGATGTATTTATTAAGGATGATGATGTAACTGCAGCGGCAGGGGTACTCTGTCAAAGACCGACCCGTCAGACCGGTGAAGGGCGCAGGGAGAACATCACCGTCATTTCTTCTGAAGCAGAAAAAGCCGTGCAATCCAGCGTGATTGGGGTTACCGAGATATTTCCCTTACGAATCGCGTGAACATCGGTTCCTTCGTCGGCGTCACTGACAAGCGGCCCGTTAATCCAGTAATAAGGGCGCCCGCGGGGATCGAAACGCTGCTCAACCCCGGTTGAAAAGAGTTTACGTGCAAGCCGGGTAACCTCATACCCTCCTTTTATTACCGAGGGAATGTTCACATTTATTACATCAGCATTTTTTGTAAACCCATGCCCGAGCACCTGTGCAACCACGTCTCGCACGACTTTTTTTGTTGCATCGAAGCTCTGCCGGTGCGTGCGGGGGTCATCGAACTTATCCCCCTGATCTTCTACCTGCAATGAGAAAGCGATGGCTTTTGTCCCCTGGTTTGAACCCTCAAGCGCTGCGCCGACAGTTCCTGATGTCATGATTGATTCAAAAGAAAGGTTCTCACCAATGTTGACGCCGCTGACTATCAGGGCCGGGTTGATCTTCAGGGCGTACAACCCGATGATAACAGCATCGGTGGGTTTCCCTGCAACTGCGTATGCTGATATGCCATCTATGATAACTTTATTCACCCTGAGGGGTTCGAAGATCGAGATTGACCTGCCAACCGCGCTCTGCTGTGATGCCGGTGCGACAATTGTTACATCGGCAATTGGTGAGAGGGCTTCGTAGGCGGCCCAGAGCCCGACTGAACTTATGCCATCATCATTTGTCAGCAGGATTGATGGTTTCATGTATATTCACGTTTGAACCGCTCGTATCAAATAGTTCACCGATCGGGAAGCGTAATAGGATCTTATCACCAACAGATCCTTAATGAAGGTCCTGCTTGCCGAATATACCACCTTTCATGATCCTCAACTTGCGCCTGAAGGTGCTGCAATGCTCGCTGTGCTGAAACAGAGTTTTGAGCGCTGCGGGTACGATGTCGTATTGCCCGGAACAGGCGATTTTGGTGCAGAAATAGACCGTCTGGCTCCATCGTGTGATATGGGGCTCGTGATCGCACCTGATTACCTGCTTGCACGATACACGCAGATTCTTGAGCAGCACACCCACAATCTCGGGTGCGGTTTTATGACGGTTGCCCTGTGTGCCAATAAGGTGCAGACTGAAAAGATCCTGCGATCGCATGGTGTGCCGGTTCCGGCTGAAACAGCTCTGGGAAAACACGTGATTAAACCTGTGAGAGGCTGTGGCGCGCAGGGTGTGAGAATATCAGATGGTTTACCCGGCAAGGATGAATTCTCACAACAGTATATCGAGGGAGAGCACGTTTCCGTAAGCATCGTTGCAAGCAGGGTAGTGGGTGATGCGTGTCTGTATTTCTCAGGCAAAGTCCCGTTGGTGCTTGCAGTGAACCGGCAGTTCATCGAAACCGGATGCGACGGGGCACTTCATTATCGTGGAGGGGAGACACCGGTACATCCTGAGCGCGAAGGAGAAATTATTGCGGTGGCCAGAAATGTGGTGGAGGTGCTCGGGTGCCAGGGATATTGTGGTATTGATATGGTGGTTGCCGACCAGGTATATGTAGTGGATGTGAACCCGAGGATCACCACCAGTCTCGTCGGTATCACAGCCTGCATGAAAGAAGAGATTGCCGATATTCTTGTTGCAGCCTCAAAAGGGGGAGGACCGGATCAGGTGCATCTGGCGGGAAGTGTCCGTTTTGACACGAACGGAAAGGTCTCAAAAGTATGATAGGAATTGACGTCGGGGGCGCAAACCTCAAAGTTGTCAGTGGCGATGGTGTTTATATCCTTCACTGCCCGCTGTGGGAAAAATCTCCCATCACCCCGCTGCTGAACCAGTATGTCACTTCACCCGATGACCTTGCGGCCGTGGTGATGAGTGGTGAACTTGCTGACTGTTTTGAAAGCAGGATGGAGGGCATCTCCTTTATTGTGAATGCGGTTAAGAACGCGTTTCACTCTGCCCGTTTTTACGGAACAGACGGGGAGTTCCATGATTACGCAGTACCCCAGCTTGGTGCTGCCAACTGGCTTGCCTCAGCAGATTATCTTCGGGCAGAATATCCTGATGCAGTTCTTCTCGATATCGGAAGCACGACTGCTGATATTATCCCGTTAGCACACTTTGAATCACTGAAGGGCCTCACCGATCTTCTGCGGCTCCAGAAAGGATATCTCATCTATACAGGAATGCTCAGGGGAAATGTTGCTGCCCTGCTGCAATCAGTAACTCTTGACAGGGTGGCTACTCCGGTAAGTTCTGAGTATTTTGCTGCCAGCGCTGATGCGCATCTTGTCCTAGGACACATCACTCCCGAACAGTACAGCTGTGATACCCCGGATAAGAAAGAAAAAACAGGAATGGCGGCACTTCGCCGGCTCGCCCGTGTGGTCTGTGCGGATCTTGATGAGATCGGAACTGATGGTGCATACCAGATCGCCGAACAGTTCTGGGAAAAACAGCGGGGTTTGATCTGCGATCAGGTGCAGCGTGTTGCGGCAAAGTCTGCTGCCCGGCAGATAGTTGTCGGGGGCATTGGAGCACCCCTGTTTTCACGGGAACTGGATGGAACTGACCTTACAAAAGAACTGGGATCGTATGCTGAAGCACTGCCCGCATTTTCTGTACGGGAGGTGGCACTACGGGGCAACTATTCCTGAGAGGGTCAGGGATTTTACCGGATTGGTGCTGCAGGAACAGTGGTTTATCGACCCTGCATTTTCTCGTAAAGGTATAGTATGATGAAACCGTGGAAAATGAGCCTCATTCTTTTTATCGGATCGCTTGTTGTTACCGTAGTATTATGGATGATCGGCCTGCCGTTTTTCTTTGTATTCCTCTTCCTTCCGCTCTTGCCCTTGTTTCAGCGGAAGCAGACGATTCGGCGCTGCCCGGTATGCGGATGGGAAACCACAGGCAGCGAGCGCTTCTGTCCCTGGGATGCGACTCCCCTCTCCGAACCGGGTAGCGAGGTCGGCAAGTGACAGTACTGACAGGGGAAGATGCATACCGAAAAGATCCGTAGTGGGAATATCCGGAAATGACCTGTTCATATAATTCCGTACAGTACCACGGTCAATAACTATTCCCAGATACAGCAGATTTGCAGCTGCACGATTGAAAGGCATTGTTGCCCCGAGTGTTCTGCAGAGATCGACAAGGGGAGAGCCTATCCTCGTATCCGGGTAGAATGGTTCGTCGGCAAAACAAATCGTGTGGCACTCACGGCAGGTGAACCGTTTGACGAAAACATGCACCGGGTGCAGTTCATCGGTTTCCTGTATGATTGCAAACTGTTTTTTCTTTGCATCATATCCTGAAAGTTTTCCGCCGCACAAGGGACATGCATTCCTGCTGTCAAAAACCATGCCATCACATGCCACAAGACCGCTCTGGACAATATCCTTGAGAAGGGGAGGAATGCGTAGTCGTTTCATATCGTGCGCGTACCATGAATATTCAATACTACAAATCAAACATTATAGTTTGACTTGTAAGCCAGGTTAATTGAGAGATTTTTTATCCGATTTCTGGATAAATCTATGAACCCACCGCTATTAATCATTTTCGGCTAAAAATTCACTATATTTAAATACGGTCAAACTAAATTTTTTTTGTTCGAGGTTAGAACATGGAAATGAAGTACGTACCAACCACGTGTCCGTATTGCGGTACTGGCTGCGGCTTCAACCTTGTTGTCAAGGACAAGAAGGTTGTCGGCGTATCGCCATGGCACCGCAACCCCGTGAACGAAGGCAAGCTCTGCCCGAAGGGGAACTATGCATGGGAATTTGTGAACAGCCCGGATCGCCTGACCAAGCCGCTTATCAAGAAGGACGGCAAGTTTGTTGAGGC
>JAJRBZ010000018.1 GCA_028679185.1 Methanoregula sp.
CGTCCTGGGTCTTTGCGACCTCCACCATCATCTTTGCAGCCGGGTGCTCGATGTCCATTTCCTTCAGGATGGTGACACCGTCGTTCGTGATGACCACGTCGCCGATGGTGTCCACGAGCATCTTGTCCATACCCTTGGGACCGAGTGTGGTCCTGACTGCACTTGCCACTGCCTTTGCGGCGGTGATGTTCATACCCTGAGCATCGCGGCCCCGGGTGCGGGTGCTGCCTTCTTTAAGAATAAGTATTTGCTGTCCTCCAAGTTGCTGTGACATTAAATCACCACTTTTAGCACTAAAATTGGTTTGTGGTTCTATATAAACATTATCTAAAAAAGTTACTCGCCTATCATATCGAGGAGCTCAAAGCCATCTGCGACCCTGTGCAGACGATCCTCCCCAATAACGAGTGTTTTTCCAATTTTTTTCTGCTTGTAATGATCGGTAATGACACACATCGCATGCTTCTTTGCTATCTGTGAGATGTTGCCGATAAGAGCGGCACGTTTAATGACTTTGTCCGCAGGACCGTATCCGGTGAGTATCGTATGCTTCTCAAAGGTAAGGAGCACCTGGAAAGGGGCACCATGAAGCATGTGAAGTTGCATGCCGATGTCTTTAAAAAACTCCATCGGGTTCCGCCCGCCCGGTATCATATCCCTCTGTTCCGCTTCCATTACTTTGGGCGGCTCATGCTGTATGAGGTTTATCGATTTAACCACACCTGTATTAAAGAATTCCTCGATGCGGATCGCTACATCGAGGGTAGTACCCATACCACTCTCGTATTTGCTGATCGTGCGCCGGGATACTCCAAGCACCTGTCCGAGATCCCCCAGTGACATGCTGCGTTTCTCCCGGAGATCGCGGAGCACTTCACCATCGATGTTCACGTACAACCCGCCAGGAGATGCATATACGAGAGGCGGGATCATTTCCACAAAATAATCATAGAGTGTCGCGGGGCTGATTGCGTAGATACCGTACCGTACGTAGACTGCACCGCGTTCCAGCTCCGCATCGCGGGCACGCTCACCCACAATCAGGGGTATCCCGCCAAGATGGCGTGAGATCACTTCAAGATCAAACGCCACCTCCTCACTGACACTATCGATGTGGGATACCACTTTGATGACCAGCAGCGTTCCGTTGTTGCGTGCGATGAGGTCAAAGCTCCGCGGGCGGATAGAGAACCGTTCGGAGACATTGAAACCCGCGGTGATCATTATACTGGTGACCAGCTGGAGCTGGCGATCCTGAGACATTCCCGTAAAGAATGGATATAGCCTGAGGATATATTAATATAGATATGCTCATCGGGATTGATGATACGGATTCACCAGAGGGGATGTGTACAACGTACCTTGGCGCAGTCCTTGCGCGTCGCCTGATACGTGAAGGTATGAAAATCCGCGAGGCACGGCTCGTCCGGCTCAACCCGAATGTCACGTGGAAGACACGGGGCAATGCTGCAATTGCACTTCACGTCGATGGTAATGCAGACCATGCATTTGACAGTGCATGCGCGACCGTTGAGGAGCTTGCCGATTTCTCGTGTGACAATACCAATCCCGGGGTTGTTGTTGCCGATGTGCAGCCGGACCCGGCATTTTACCGCAAGGCGGTCACAGACTTCTGCGAAATCGCAGAGGCCGTCAGGGTCCTTGATGCCGCCGGTGCCGTTTACCGTGGTTACAAAAACCGCAGGGGACTGATTGGAGCCACGGCAGCAGTGGCAAGCGAATTCACAGATCAAACCTCAGAGATCCTGGTATACCGGCAACCGCAGCGATGGGGTACACCCCGAAGGGTCGATCGTGCAAGCCTGTTTGCCGCTGAAGCGGCAACATTCCCCCATACGTGGGATACTGTCGATGCTGTAAACGATGTAGTCGTCTGCGTACCCCACACACCCGATCCGGTGCTGTTTGGCGTCCGTGGAAAAAGTCCTTCATGGGTCATGGTTGCCCGCCAGATGATCCGATCAGAGGAACCGCAGCTTGAACAGATCTGGGTCACAAACCAGGGAACGGACGCACATATCCTGACTGGCAGGATTGGTGAGCTTGACGAAGGGCTATCATACCGGGTACAGGGTGTTGTAATCGACGCTCCCTTAACCACGACAGGAGGACACGTCTCATTCACGCTGCGTGATGGTAATCATACCGTGCGATGTATGGCCTACGAACCCACAAAAAATTTCCGGCAGATCGTACGGGAACTTGTGCGGGGCGATGAAATAACAGCACACGGGAGTTACAAAAAAGGCAGTATCAACCTTGAAAAAATCCGGATAATCAGACTTGCCGAACCAGCAGTCCCGCGCCCGCCGGTCTGCACCACTTGTAACAAGCGTATGACAAGCGATGGTACCGGGAAAGGCTACAAATGTAAAAAGTGCGGGATGCATGCACAGGAACCGGAGCTACAGAAAATTTCACGCACGCTGAAAACAGGGTGGTATGAAGTTCCACCAACTGCACGGCGACACCTTGCAAAACCGTTATGCCGGGGCAAGCCGGAATATTGATTCATCAGTTGCGAAAGCAGAACCTTCTTACAACAAAGCGTATCATCTTTCCCTGCATCTCTTTTGAGAAGGATCGTTCCTGGTAACAATCCGGAAGACAAATGGTGTTACAAAAAATGCGGGGTGCACGTCCGGTTGTTACTATAGAATCAGCAAAAAAATTTGCTGAACGGCAGGGTTACTGCTGGGTACCTAATCCCGATGCAGATCTGCCCTATGATGCCCTTTCCTTCCGGGACCATGATGCGATTGCAGTCCGGGTGCGGACATGCCGGAACTCTCCGGGAGAGTTCGACATGTGGGAGGACTTCTTCCGCGATGATTTTGAAATTCTCAAAATGCTGCCGATGCCAGAAGGGATCGGTCGCGAGCTCTGGGTACGATATGTCTGGAGCCGTGCCTTCCAGCGGTACCGGGTACAAGAAGATAGATTATATGAGATTAGCATGATTGACCGTGAAAAACCGGTTTTCCGGAGAGGTGTCAAATTGAGGAGCGAACCCTCGAACATCCCGTCAATCTCGAGTGAAGAGAGTGAATAAGCCCAATTTAAGCCCCGTTTGCCAATCGGACGAAGGTGATTTCCGGCTCTAGCGGAAGTGCGTCAACTCCTGTGGAAAACGTCGATATAATTCCTTTTTTTTCAAAAATAGCCGTTTTAATCAAAATAAAACCTGTTAAAATAGCAGGCATCCAGCAGCCCCTTTTTTGGGGGGTTACTTTATGCCATGGCAGAAAATATCTGCGTTCCATTATCCTTTATGACCTGTTTTTTATCGTCGAAGGTATTCATCTCAAGACGGTCTCTTCCATCACCGCAATCTCATCGGCTGTCAATCCGTTGAGTCCATAGACTAGCAAATCGATTTGCCGGTCGGTTGACTCGATCTTCATCAAAGAGGAATCACAAGTGACACCGCTTTTCAGATTTTGGTGTGTAAGAACAAACAAGAGAAGATAAAAAAGATTAAAAAAAGAATTCAGAGAACTATCGTTTCATCAAGCCCATCGAAGTGTATGTCACTGGTCAGCACATTCAAGTTATGGATCCGGGCGGTTGCAAGGATCAGGCAATCAACTGCACCCATTTTACTTTTCTTTCTTTTTTGTTCAAGCTTGATCAACCCTGCGAGTGATGCAATCTGATCGTCAACCGGGATCGTTTTTGTATATGAGAGAATCGTCTTGATTCGGGTATTGGCAACCTCGTGACCGTACTCATCTTCCAACTGGTATTGGAGTTCATACAGTGTGAGCACTGAAATAAATAATGGCGATGATCGTTCAATCATAGCAAGTGCACGATTTCCCCACACTGAATTTTTGAAAATTTCAAACCAGGTATACGTGTCAATGAGGATTCCGGCGCTCATAATTCCTCATCCTCTTCCTCAACATCCTGATCATGCTCCCGGTAAATCTTGTCGATATCAATATCTGGTAGAGAGCCGAGCAATGTATGCAAGGGTTTTATTGGGATGAGCTCGATGTGGTCCTCAGTTACCCTCACTTCAAACCGGTTTGCATCGAAAAGGTTCCGGATCTTTTTTGGGAGTACCAAACGTCCGCTTCGATCGATGGAAATTAACTCCTTGGATTGAGGGGGAGTGGATGGATTACCGATATGACTGCGGCGGGCGGGATCATCTGGTGCCATCCCTCGTTCCATTTTAATTTTGTGACCGGTTTGCACAAACTCAGTTTTACCAGTTGATTGTCTGATACCCCTGCGATCGAATGCAATGTATGGAGATGGGGTTTCCTCTACGAACTTCTCCTTCAATTCTTTGAGAGAAATTTTCTTTTTCTCTTTTTTTCCTTCCTGCGCTTGAATTTTTTTCTGAATCATTAATATTCCTCACTTTATCCAGACGTGGAATTATTATGATTGTGGTATAATTAATTTTATGGTAATTTAAAATTATGGTAAAATTGGCGGAGAGTTAGAAAATCTATTATCGGAGACTATTTTCTTACTGCCTCTTCCACAACTGCGATCTCCTCTGCGATCAGGCCGTAGAGTCCATACACCAGCGAATTGATCTGCCGGTCGGTTGATTCAATTTCCCGGGTGATGACCCGCTTTTCCTGATCGGTCTTTGCATCGGTCAGATGTTTATGCAGTTCAAGTATTTCGGTTACGAGCGCGACCATCCGGTCATGCCGGGCTTTGTCATCCGGGTTGTCGAAGTCGATCGTATAGATGGGAAGCATCCTGATATCATCCCAGGTAAATAACCGCGACTCTGCCGGCTTTTGCTGCACGAATTTTTCAAATATTAACGACAGGAGCCGGCTGTTCAGGAGACCCAGCAGGTACAGGCTTGACGAAGCAATCGCGTGAACTGTTGGATCCGCGATTGCCCGGCCTTCATCGAAAGTAAATGCCGGTTTTTTGAATTGGTGCCTGAACAGGATCTTCGGATTTTTTCCCAACCAGAAATCGTGGTCGCAGGCAATCTCCCACCAGAGATAGCCGGGCACTTTGAGGATACGATCATGCTCATATGCCTGTTTCAGGTGCCGCGCGAGGAACGGATACCGTTTTTTGAACCATTGCCAGGGATGGGCTGCGGCTGCCGGATGGGTGGTAGTCCAGCCCCGCGGAATAAAAACGATAGAACTTCCGTGGTTGTCCATGTGATACCGGTCAATGTCACTTCCGGACACGAGCCGCCGTATGAGATTCCTGCACCGTGGATCTTTTTTGATCAGGTTTTTCCTGGCCTTATCATCGATCACAAACAATTCGTCGTATCCGGTTTCGATACCTGCATGAACCTGTTCCATCACGAAATCGTAAAGCGATATACCGTGCCGGTTCACTTTTTGTAGAAGATTACTGATTCTTGTATCGGCAAGAGTCCAGCCACCGTCATCCAGCTGGGCCTGTTCTACCGGGAATCTGTGTGCACGGATAAAGTCATCAGGATTTTTTAAAAACCGGATTCCAGCGAGTGTCGCATAGAATGGATGGGAATGGGACCGGTTGCTGATCCGGAGAATACAGTGAGCGATTCCGGACCTGCTCTTTTCAGTAGCGGAGAAATCTACAATCTCTTCGATCTGCTTTTTTACGAGCAGCATCCGCAGGGGAGACCCGCTCGATCCGCGGAGCCAGCGGTCGTTCAGGAAACAGGAGAGGGTTCCGCCGGTCCTGAGGAGAGACAGCCCCTTTTCGATAACATACACTGAGCGATCTGCCAGTGGATGGTAGACCTGATAATGCCGCTGGAAATACTGCTGGATCCATTCGCGATCCTCAAGCAGGCCTTCGGGAGGGTTACTCACAACTGCGTCAAATCCCCCGGTGGCAAAAATCTCGGGGAAACCGTTGTGCCAGTTGAACGTATTGAGTGTATGGCGCTCCCGGGGGGAACAGAACATCCAGGACTCATCATCGATGATCTCCGGGCCGATCAGAGCATTCCCGCATTGGATGGTATGCCTTAAATCCATGAATACCTGTTCAGAAAAAGTAAA
>JAJRBZ010000019.1 GCA_028679185.1 Methanoregula sp.
ATGGCAAACAAAAAATCACCAGCAAGTGGATGGCCACTCGTCAAGGGAGACTTTATTTCAGGTGACGCTAACAGCCCGGTGGCTGTTGTCACCATGGGGTCACACCTCGACGAAAAGGGCATCTGTGATGCAGGCGCTGCAATGTGCGGATCCTGTAAGACAGAAAACCTCGGTCTTGAAAAAGTCATCGCCAACATCGTCGCCAACCCCAACATCCGTTTCATGCTCTGCTGTGGTACTGAGGTCAAGGGTCACCTCGCCGGCCAGACCATGATCGCTCTCCACAAGAATGGTGTGAAAGAGGGCAGAGTCGTCGGTGCTGAAGGTGCAATCCCCTTCATCGAAAACCTCAAGGATGATGCAATCAAGCGCTTCCAGGAACAGGTCGAATGCGTCAACATCATGGAGGCTGAAGATACCAAGACGATCAAGGCCAAAATGGATGAACTTAAAGCCAGGGACCCGGGCGCTTTTGCCGCCGATCCCATGGTCATTGAGGTCAAAGAAGCCGGCATCGTTGAGACTGCCGCTGCCGGAGTAAATCCCCAGTTCCTCGAGGTCGAGAAACGGCTCGACAAGATCGAAAAGAAAATTGAGTTTGTGGACGCAGAGGTCGCGCAGCGTGTAGGGAGAAAGATCGGACGAGATATCGGTATACTATATGGGTTGGTCGCAGGATTAACCGTATTTGTGATGCTGCTGTTTTTGTACCAGAAATTAATGACAATGGTGTAATGGAGGTGTAAAAGAAATGTTCAAATTCGAAAAAGAACAGAGTGTCTGGGACTTCAACGGTACCAAGCTTGGTGGACAGCCCGGTGAGTACCCGACCGTTTTGGCTGCTTCGATCTTCTACAACAAGCAGGAGATTGTGCTCGATGACAAGACGGGAAAGATCGACAAACCGAAGGCAGAAGCTCTCTGGAACAGGTGCCAGGAACTCTCTGACCTGACCGGCATCCCGCACATGATCCAGATCATGGCGGAATATGGACCAGCCTTTGAAAGCTATATCAGCTGGTTTGACAGCATCGACAACAAGACCGCATTCTTATTGGACTCTTCAGCTCCTGAGGCCCGAATGCATACAGCCAAGTGGGTGACCGAGGTCGGACTCGCGCACCGTTGTATCTACAACTCGATCAATGGGTCAATCAGCGACAAGGAGATTGAAGTCCTCAAAAACAGTGATGTGGACGCGTCAATCGTCCTCGCCTTCAACCCTGCGGATCCATCGGTGCCCGGGAGGCAGAAGGTGCTTTCCGAAGGAGGTGTTGCAGGGCAGAAGAAGGGCATGATCCCAATTTCAGTAGACTGCGGCATTACGCGGCCGATTCTCGATACCGCTGCAACGCCTCTGGGTCTTGGATCCGGGGGATCATACCGTGAAATACTTGCCTGCAAGGCGATCTTCGGGTATCCAACCGGTGGTGCCTACCATAACATGACTGTTGCCTGGACCTGGCTCAAGCGCTGGAAAGGAACCAGCAAAACACCCTCAGTCCTGGCAGCAGGATACAAGGACAAACCTCTCCTTCTCGAGCAGATGTCACACCATTACCTTGGTGGCATGGATGGTATCAGACAGGCAGCATGGTCCGCACCCGATATCGGGTGCAACCTGATCGCCAGCACGCTCGGTGCCAACCTGATCATGTACGGCCCGATCGAGAATGTCGAGCCGATGATCACGGCACAGGCATACATGGATATCGTGACACTCGAAGCAATGCGTTCGATCGGGGTCGATGTCAAGTCTGAAACCCACCCAATCTTCAAACTCATTTAATTTTTTTTTCTTCCGAGCCGGGATTATCTGATTTGTAAAAAGGAGAACTTTTTTCTAAGATCCTGTCATGGTTATCTTAGAACAGGAGCATCGGTAACTGGTTTTTATAAAAAGGTAAGATTTCACATTTTTCCTTTACCTTGGGTAATATTTCCCCAATTAACAGATTCATCTGCTTCCTGTATCCGGCCAAGGTTCCGGAGTGCGACAGCCCTTTGGTTCCTCACAAAAGAATTCAAGGGATTTAACGCAATTACTTTATCAAAATATGCAAGAGCTTCGGTATTATAACCCAGTTCCCGCAATGAGATGCCTTTTGCAGTCATAACACGGAGGTTGTTCGGACTGATGTTTAAGATAGTATCAAAACAGGCTATCGCCTCCCTGAATTTTCCCAGCTCGTTCAACGCATATCCTTTGTTGGCAAGTGCAAAGACGTAATCCGGATCGAGGGCTAGAGCCTGGTCAAAACATATGATCGCATCTTCGTACCGGTGAAGTTTACGCAGGGTATATCCCTTTTCAAACCAGACAGAAGGGAGTTTTGGATTGATACCAATAGCCTTGTCGTACCATACAATCGCATCTTCATGCCTGCCAAGGGAGTAATACATTTTTCCAATATTCTCAAGAGCAGTCGTGTTATTACTATCGGATTCAAGTAGTTTGTTATAGATAGCAATTGCATCTTCATAATGCCCGATTCTCATGAAATGATGGGCTTTCTCATTTAATGCATGAATGTCCATAATACGCTCTCATGATACCATGCACATCCGGTCTCATAATACCTTTTGACTTAACAGAAGCGATTCTGTCTGAAGAGAGATGTCTACCCGGGCTGATGAATAGTAAAGCATCACACGGGGAGTCAACCGGCCCTTTTGTTTTAATATTTATCGTGAAACGCCCCTTGAAAGGGGCTGGTATATTCTTAATACAGACAGATACGGTTCCTTCCCTGAACATATTTCAGGACGCTGCCAGACTACTTTTAGGAAAAGGTCAGGTAAGGGTCAGGCCTGTCATCTATCGCATGCTCAATAAGGTAAGTACGATAGTCTATTAAGATATAAACTACCGGTAAGTTTATAGATTGGGCGTGAAAATTCCCCATACCGGGAGAGCAAGGCCTGCCAGATATACTATCGTGAGCATGACCAGAAGTAAATCCTGAAAATTGGATGAAAGGGTAAATGTATTTTATTTTGAATAAAAAGAGGGGATACTATCTATTTATTATTCATACAGGGGTGAGAACCCCTGCTTGAGAACATTCCCGTACCGTAAAACAATATTTGGATCGGTTGCACAGACAGGACAGACATAACCTTCAGGAAGGTCTTCAAATTTTGTCCCGGGTTTAATGCCACGGTGGGGTTCACCACGTTGTTCATCATAGATGTAATCGCACATGGAACAGATATAGCGTGTCGGCCGCCACTCGTCAAAGCCCCACTTGCCAACCTTTCCTTTTCCCTGAAATCCACATACAGGGCAGAGGTAAGTATCCGGAAGATCCTCAAAAGGGGTTCCTGCAGGAATACCATTATGCGGCTCCCCGCGAAGCGGTGAATAGACATACCCGCAGACACTGCATTTGTACCTCATCAGGCTTCCTCCTTTCTTTTTTGATGCTGCACTCTTTGTCCCTGCGGTTGTTGATTTTTTTACTGCCGTTTTCTTTTTCGCTGAAACCGGATTTTTAGTCTTTTTCGAGCCAATCTTCTTTGACGTTGTTGCTGCTTTTACCATAAGAAATTCACCCTTTCTCAGCCCTTCTATAACTTTTTTTTTAGAAGAGCCTGCTACAGGTGAAGATAGAGACTACGGATATTATAAATTTTGTTTAATGCAAGTATGAAAGGGGATATATGGCAGAGGGTGGAACTTACAAACGATCACTGGGATTGTTTGAACTTGTCAGCCTCGGGGTAGGAGGAACGATTGGCTCTGGCATTTTCGTAGTGCCCGGAATTGCCGCGAAACTGAGTGGTCCGTGGTCACTCATCGCATGGCTGATTGTTGCCCTGTCTGCATCCTGTGTTCTTCTTTCCCTTGCATATGTATCATTCAGGTTTACGTCATCCAATGGTTTTTATTCACTTTTCTCATCGGTATTCGGTGTCCGGTTTGCTGTACCACTTATCATTCTTTACCTCATTTCTTCCCTGTTTGGAGTGTCAACCATCGCAGCGGGAATAGGTCAGTACATGACCTACTTTGGTCTTTCAAACGTGCTGCTAATCGAAATTGCCATCATTGGTGCCTTCTGCTGGCTCAACATTGCAGGCATCTTTTTATCGGGAATGACAGAAAATATTCTCACCTCTCTTAAGATTATTCCCCTTGTGATCATCTCCTTCCTTCTTGTTCCATCGATAAAATTTGATAATTTTGTCCCCCGGGCTCCGGTCACTGTCACGGGTTTGCTCGCAACTGTCATTATTGTCTACTGGCCGTTTACCGGTTTTGAAATCAGCGCCATCCCGGTTGATGAGACCCGGGACCCAAAACTCATCCAACGATCGCTCGTACTGGTCATGGGAATTGTTGTGTCTGTGTATCTTCTTCTCAATGTTGCTCTTATCGGTAGTGTTGGTTCTGAAGCACTTGCTGCATCTCCCGCTCCGGTTGCCACTGCAGCCGCGATCCTTTTTGACCGTTCAGGTACCTTTATCGCAATAATCGGGATTGTGGCTATGCTCTCGGCAATAAATGCCTATATAATCGGAACTTCACGGATACTTCAATCCATGTCTGCCCAATTTTCAATCCCGAAAATCCAGGATTTGACCCCGCGGGGAACTCCTGCATCTGCACTGATTGCAGGTTGTGGGATCAGCGGTGCGCTCCTGCTCTTTTCCAACCATTTTGACCAGCTTGCAACAATTTCGGTCATTACAACACTGATCCCGTATATTTTTTTCTGCCTTGCCTCGTGGGTACTTGTGGCTGATGTAAAAACCCGTCTGGTATCTGCCACCGGTGCTGTTTCAACAGCCGCCATCCTCATTATTTACTTCCTGGTGTAAGAACAGGTTCATGAAAAAAGTTCCGACCAGCAGATCCCGCATTTTTATCCACAATCACAGCGAATATCTTTAAACAGACTATGCAGGAGATAGTTTCCGGTATTATCTATGCATTTGCCGCATTGTTCATTATCCTTGACCCGATATTATCCGTGCCTGTATTTGCAGCTATGACGGAGGGTCTGACCTCAGGAGAAAGACACAAACAGGCATTCATAGCAGTTGCAGTAGCAGGAGTGCTGATGTACCTGTTCCTGATTTTCAACCAGATAATTTTTGACATCCTCGGACTCAACATACCCAGCTTCCAGATAGCGGGGGGGATCCTGCTTTTTCTTCTGGGGATACAGGAAGCGCTTGGTATTGAGATCGGGCGTGGTAAAGACCGTAGAAAAACGGCTGCAGGTGTTGTTATCGGTACTCCGCTTCTCTGCGGCCCGGGCACAATCACTACAGTTATGCTTCTTTCAAGAGATTACGGGCTCCTAATTCCATTCATCGCTATTACCCTCGCTCTGATCGCCACATGGCTCGTACTGTACTATGCAGAGAAAATCCAGCAGGTGTTTGGGGAGGTCGTGACGGATATCATGGGAAAAGTCCTGGGTATGCTGGTGGCGGCCATCGCAGTGAAGATTATTGCGTCAGGTATCCTGGCATATATGGCATTGATATAACAGTTTCCTCAATTTTTTTATGGACAGCAATTACACTGTTCATGTTAAAAAAACTGGAATTTTTACACTATTGATAAAATAGTATACTTTCAGGAATCCCGCTTAAGGGAATATACTTCAACCATGTGATGGGGATGGTAGCGCATTTTTGCCTCTCGGAGTCCGGCAATACCCAGATCACTTTCCCGGTTAATATAGGAGTATTTGTTGGCCAGAAATGCCGCAGTTTCGGTATTGATCACTTTGTATATCCCCTCACAATCAGGAAGTCCCTTTTCGAAATGTACCAAAGCGGTATCAGTGTCAAGCTGCTCGAACAGCGACATGGCACCGATTTTTGAAAAAACCCGTATGATCAATCCCTTCAACACAAGTTCATTGAAATGATCAATGGCAAAAAAGACCGCTTCCTTTTCATGTGCAAGGACCTGATCATTTTCACACCCTTTCCATTCGCACCATTCAATCAGGAACCTTTTTACTTCCTCCCAGTTTTCTTTCTTAATCGGCTCAAGTGAACTGGTACAGTTACGCCGGAACTTGTTTATCTCGCGACGGATTGTCAGATAATTTTTTCCCGGGAGCTCTGCAAGGTCTTCAGAGCGGTAAACATATTCATAATGATTACGGTCAGGCACAAGGTTTATGCCAGGACAGATTTCCCTCATCCATCTGGCGTTTTCCTGATCTATCAGGACAATTGGTTCATTGTCACTGATATCTGATGCCAGTTTTATAAGTGAGCGGAGGAGACCGGGTTCCCGTGGTCCGACAGGGGGCCGGAACCGGGTTATGTCACCAATGGTACTTGAAATTATGAGATTTTTTTGCACATAGGCGTACTGGTAGTGTGCATAGTGATTCCAGCATACCATATTCGTGAACGTATTGTCACTATGCGTCTGGGGATAATGTGCATAGTATCGTGTAAAGAAGTCACGGTCTGAAAGGGTAACAGGTTTAAAATTTTCCTGCGAAAGCATCACGTATCACTCCGGAATAAGAGGGGGGCATGCCCTTCCATGGGGCGAAATCCCAGGGGCAGGTAAAATTTTTCAGTATCTGGTTCCGCGATAAGACCGATCCAGAAAATTCCCCGTTCAATACATTTTTTGACAAGGGTTGAAACGATTTGAGCGCCAATTCCGCTCCTCCTATATTCCGGCAAAACAACAAGGTCCTGAATATATCCATCGGAAACCCCGTCAGATATGACCCTGCCCGTTCCTATAGCACGACCGGTTTTTTTATCGACTGCAACGGCAAAAAGATAACTGCCCCGGATCAGATGGCGAAGCTCGCCGGGATCATACTCCTCCTTCCACCACCCGCCGGCACGATACAGGTCTGCAATCTCGCCTTCATCCCATGAATGAACAAGCTGGACTGGATTATTATCTCCCACAGTAATCACTTTCCCTGTCACTGGCTAAAGGATTTTTCATTCCGGGTGATCACTCCGAAACAGGATTGACACGTATAACAGTATCAAATATGGTTGAAGAATACTGTCAATCAGTATGCGGCTGCATGATTGCAGCATCAATGATTGAACCGAGTCCTTCAACCCCCCAGTGTTCGGAGTTCAGGATAATCTGGTAGATCGAGAGATCATTAATGTCAATATTATAATAACTTCGATACCTTGCCGCTTCGCACTCTTCCCTCTCGATTGTGATACGTTCTGCAGTTTTTTCGTCAGCAATCTGGTCCCTGAAAACAATACGTTTTATCCGGCAGGCGATAGGGGCATAGAGCCATATTTTGAGATCTGCGTCTTTGACCATCCAGCCGGAAAGCCTGCCTTCGACAATAATATTATCCTGCTGCTCTGCAATCTCTTTCTGCCGGGCATCAATCATTCTGTCAAATGCCGGATTTTCCTGTGCGAGGAGACCGAACTCTGCCAGACCCATATTATGCTCTTTGGCAAGCTCCCGAAAAACTTCACCTGCAGAGACCATCACAAATCCGTGACGCTCTGCAAGATACCGTGAGAGAGAAGTTGTCCCGCTTCCAGGCAACCCGCTCACGGTGATTCTCATCAAAGTCCCCCGATGTTCAAGGATTTCCTGATCACCTGGCTTAGGGTTATTGAACAAATCATGTACCAGAGGATCCATGCAGGAATAATCCAGAGCGCCGGGGCTTGTAAAGTGAGAGTACCGGCATAGGGCAGGGTAATCGTACTCTCCACCTGACTAAGCCGGAAAAGAAGCCAGAAAAATATCGGAACCGTCATCACCAGGATATATGCCATCGGCTTGAACTGCTGCTGTGACATTTCAAGCTGTTCGCGCATTACCCGGTCTTTTTTCGCTTCCAGTTTCTTGATCTTTTTTTCGTCCTGAGAGAGCTGAGCTTCGCGATACTCTGTCTGAAATTCCTTCATTCGCTCCTGAACCTCAGTCATCTTTTCGTAGTCTATCGTGTATTTCTGGATAATCGAAGTGTATAGTCCCGTGAATGCCGAGAGGATCACTATGAGTATATAAAAGGGGATTTTAAAACCGTCAATCAATGGTGAGAATGCACTGTCGATCCCCTGCCCGACTCCCACACGAAGCCACTCGATGCTGTAGGAAAACATCATCAGCATCATAAAAATGAGTGCGATATAAATTCCGTACCTGTCCCAAACTTTTCCAATATCCATGTATTCACCTGAGTACGGCAGCCATATCCTCGGCAGCACGTTCAAGGAGGAAATCAGCATTTATCACAATTTTAACTGTACAACCGGTGAGCATCGAATAGGCAGCTGCAATTGAGCGGTTGAATTGCTGGTGTTCAGCTATCGATCGTGAACCCTCTTTGTCCCGAGAACGTGTTTCATCGGTGATACGCCGCATGAGTATCTGGTCATCATCTGTTTCAACGAGAACGATACAGTCTGGCATAATCTCACGCAGCACCCATTCAGGAAGCCCTGGAAGGTAGCCTTTCGGCGTTTTGACAGATGCATGCGTATCAATCAGAACATTGCCAGGGATCTGGGAAATCGCCTGTGCAGCACGCTGCTGGAGTCGTTTCTGGACTGCACGATCCAGCGTCCGCATCTGATCCCGGTCCTGGACAATATTATCATTTTTTGCAACTTCAAACATGAAGGTGCCGAAATTAATTGATTTGTACTCGACACCTTCTTCTTTGATTTTTTTTAGCGCTTCGTTGACAACCGTCGTCTTTCCGACGCCGGGTACTCCGGTTATGATGACCTTTTTTCCTTCCATCCTGGTCCCTTCCACATCCTCATTCTTTTCCAAAGAATGTCCGCATGAACGGGTACATCTCCATGATTTGCTGGCTCGCAATCTCTTCGTAGAGCCGGTAGGTAATGCTTACCGTCAAGAGCAAACCTGTTCCGCTCACAGCACCGATGACACCAAACAGGTTTGCTATTACACTGAGCACGCCTATGAAGACACCACCAATAACGGTAACGCGGGGGATATACCGGTCAAGATACTTTTCAAGCACCTGCGGGTTCCTGCGGTAGCCGGGAATTGACATGCCTGATAACTGGATTTGCCGGGCCACATCTTTTGAATCAAGCCCTGCTGTTTTGATCCAGAAAAGCGCGAATATCGCACCACCGACCACCATGAATGTGATATCTACTCCCAGACGTAAAAGAACCTCCCATGGAGCATGCCCGAGATCAGTGATCCACCACATCCAGTCACTGGGCCCATTGATGGGAGCCAGGTAATACATTATACCATTAACTGGTTGCGAGCCTTGGAATGCCCCGAAAAAGGTGATATTAACATTCGAGAGGAACATGCCCACCATCTGGATGTTTGCCTGTAGTACCCGGACAAGAATCATGGGCAGGACACTTGCGTAAATCAGTTTTACCGGAAAACGGGCCCGTGCACCTCTTACCTGAGCGTGGGCAAGCGGGATTTCAATGCGCGTTGATTCCACATATACAATTATTAAGAAAATTGCAATTGTGGTGATAAATGCCAGAATATCTTTGCCAAAGTAGGTGAGATAGCTTGCACCGTCAAGACCGATTGCAACCAGGCGCGGGAAAAATCCGACCGGATACGGGTCAGCAACCGGCGCCCAGTTAATGAATCCATTTACTATTGCCTGTGATATACCGGCAATGATGAAGAGACCTACACCGGATCCGATACCCCATTTTGTTACGACTTCATCCATGAAAAATATGAGGACACCGCCGATACAGATCTGGATGAAGATAAGCAGAGAAACCGCAAACAGGTTACCCCCAAAAAGCTGGTTGGCGATCACCGGGTCCGGTACCATGAAACTGCCGACAAGGTTTGGTGCAGCTTCGATCACGATCATAACCATGATGAGGATCTTCTGCAGGCCCATGTACATGACCTGTCCGCGCATCTCACTTGTATCGATATGGAGAATGTCTGCTCCTTTCAGCAGCTGGAGCACGATGGACGCCGTGACGATCGGTCCGATCCCAAGGTGAACTATCGAGCCGCTTGCACCGGCCAGGAGAGCCCGCCACGCAGCAAATAAATCCTGGGACTGCGGTGCAATTCCAAAAAGCGGAATATTCGTCAGGGCAAAATACAGAATTAAAATTCCCAGGGTCCAGATCAGTTTATTTTTGAAATGAACGTGTCCTTCGGGACTCTTGACTGCAGGCATCGCAGCGAGCAGGGGTTCCATTCGATCCAGCAGGTTTCCCATTGTTTCACCAAAAATACGGGGATGGTCAGACGATTTGCGTCTTTCCACCCATTTTCTCAATTTTTACCCTGGCTGATTCAGAGAATGCCTGCGCGGAGATGTTTAACTTTTTTGTAACTTTGCCGCTGCCCAGTACCTTATCGATACCCATGTCAGCAGTGTTGATCACAATAACATCCCCGTCAGTCTTTGCAATACCCTGCGCCAGAAGGGAGGGAACGATCTGGTCGATAATCCCAACATCCATAACCGTTACGGAACACTGGGAACTATTTGAGAAACCATCCTTACCAAAGACAGGGCCTCCCATCTCTTTATACCACTTGACAAAGTGATGAGCATTTATACCTGCTCGGCCTCTCCCGCCGCGGTTACCTGCTCCACGCCGGTTTTTATGGGTCCCGCCACCGCATGTACGCGATCCGCGGTACTTTGAACGTTTGTTGGTAGGCATTCAGTTTCACCTCATCTTAATGAGGAGATTATTGATCTCCTGACCATAATAGCCAAGCGCTCCACCCTGAGGGAATGTACGTTTGGTGGTCTTGTAACCCTTACGCGGCGGATGAAGACGTAAAACGGGTTTAAGTCCCGGAATTTCACGTAGTTTTGTTTCACCCTTTGCAAGAGCCTGTGCAAATTCAGGTATGCCGCCATAGGCTGAGTTTGATTTGATATACTCATCAGTCAGCGGTGCATCACCAATCACTCTGCCTCGTGTCGTCAGCAGGGTTTCAATTGTTGTTGCGTCTGCTTCACCATAGGCAACATAATCCTTTACCTTACGGATCATGCCAAGGTTTTCCGGTGTATCCGGCACGAGAACGCAGTGGTTGATGTGATGAAGACGCAGCATCTTGAGTGTGTCCTTGATATCCCGGCGGGTTCTGACAACGCCACGGACCTGAACAACCGCGTACATTTACAGCGACCTCCCGGTCCTGATCATATTTGTTTCATTGAGCGCGTTGAAGGTAGCCTTGGCAAAATTAATCGTAGTCCGCGTCTGTCCGCGTGCAAATGTCCACACGTCCTTGATACCGGCGAGCTCAAGCACTTTCTTGCTGATATCACCAGTGACAAGCCCGATTCCCTGAGGTGCTGGTTTCAGGATGACCCGGACGCTGCCTGCGGTTCCCTGAACCTGCATAGGGATCGAATGGGTAACATCACAGCCGCATTCCCAGCTGCCACAACCGCGCTGGACCTTGATAATATTCATCTTTGCCTTGACGATCGCTTTCTTGATCGCATTTCCTACCTGCACGTCCTTACCCTGACCAAAGCCGATATACCCGTTCCTGTTACCAACGATAACAACAGCCCGGAACTGAACGCGACGCCCTGAGTCGGTCATCCGCTGCATCATGGCAATATCAAGCACCTCATCTTCCAGATCAGGAAGGAATGTATCAACAATCTGGGGCTCCTTGATCGGCCTGCCGCTATCAATTACCTGGTCGATACTTTTTATCTCCCCGGATGCGACGAGCTTGCCAAGACCGGTGACCGGGCGCCACTCTTCTCTTTCATAAGCCATTTACACCAGCTCCTTTTTTATGGCGTCTGCGACCTTTTCAACAACAGTTACAATATCACCGGCATTTTTGTTATATGCAGCGATATGTGCGCCCTTTGTCCGTTCATCTGAAGGCAGAATCTTATCCCCGTGCGGCACATCCAGTCCTGCTTCGACTGCACCTTTAAGTGCCGCAAAGACCCGTGCACCGGGAGTCGCACGGTTGAGCCCGATATCCAGAACAGCCCGGCCATGGTCTGCTTTTTTCGCTTTTATGGCAAAAAGCATCCCGGTCAGATATGCTGCCGGTGTGTTGGACATCGATCCCTTGTATCCGTAAATTTCCAGTTCCGCAGAATTTGCTGCGACAAGCGTGCGATCCCCATCCATCTCTGCTGTAATAAGCTGGATGATGATGTGTCGGTTTGTCTTGCGCACCACCATTCGTGGCGCATCTGCTACGACGAGTCTGGTCCGCTTATAGTAATCGGTTTTGCCTTCTCTTCGTCTTCTGAAGGGGACAAAATACCGTGATCCTGTTGCCATATTACTTCATCCTCCCTGCAAGGATCTCCATCTGTGCCTTCATGTGCGCAACACTGCGGAACTGCCCGCCAGCAGCTTTCCGGTAGATCATGCGATATAAATGCCGGTCGATCGTCCCTGCATCGCGGAGTTCAACGAGCACTTTTCTTATAGCACGGATCTTCTGAACCCAGGCTTTTTTGCTCGGATTGCGGGCACCTGCCGCACCTTTCCTTTTTCCTGCACCTTTGCAGTGTCCGTATGACCGTTTGGCAATCCGTGCACGCGCCCTGCCGCGGCTTACACCTTTTTTCTGGTGCGCCTTGATTGCGCCATCAGTGATAAGCCCGCGTAAGTCCTCACGTGAGATTGCATTTTCGATATCCGGGATACGGGCCGGGTCGAACCAGACACGGTTAACACCGCATTTTAACAATGCAGCGACAATCCGTTTCTGGCTGGCGACGTCACTCATTCTTCTTCACCTCTGATTCGGCCTTCTTTTTTGCCTTTGGTTTTGCAGCTGCCTTGGGTTTGGCTTTTGCTTCGGCAGGCTCTTCCGTCTTTGGTTTAGCAGTTTTCCTGGAAGTTTTTGCGGGAGCTGCTGCCTTTGTTTTTTCCGGTGTTTTTTCTGCAGATTCCGCTTTTGGTTTTGCAGATTTCTTTTCTTTTACCGGAGCCTTTTTCTCTTCTGCCTCGGGCGTTTTCTCTGCCTTCTTTTTAACCTTCTTAACGGGTGCTGCCGGGGCTTTTGACTTTGCGGGCTTCTTTTCTTTGCTCTGCTTTTTGTCCGCCACCTCTGCTGGTTCCTGGATCTTTTCCTGTTTTAATTCAGTCTTTACCGTGCGGGCATTAAGCACCCGAAATCCTGCAGCAATGGCCTGTTCCTGAAGTCCGGCCCGCTTGCGGTTACCTATTGTTCCGGCTATCCTGACGGACTGGGTCTTTGGATCAAGTCCTTCAAGGTTTTTAACCGATGAGATAAGCACTTCAAAAAAACCGCTGGGATGCATCCCGCGCACTGCTACCGGGCTTCCAAAACCGGGTTTCGGGAGAGGTCCCTTTGCCTTTTTCTGCTCTCTCTGCTTGTTATGTTGTCCACGAGGCTTTCTCCAGGAATCTGACAGTTGTTTTTTCTTGCCGTATCCGTCACGCTTGAAGGTTGCACCCTTGTCTGTACGCACCCGGATTAACCGTTTTATTTCAGTTGTCATCGATCTCAGCCCCTCTGGATAATATATATCCCGTCCTGGAAAACTCTCGGGTCGCGGTTGCGGATATGAGTTGCATGCTCAATATTCGCTGCAGAGATACCGATCAGTTCGCGATCGATTCCTGAGAGAATTACTTCATCATTTGCTATCTTTGCTGTGACACCAGGTTCGATCCTTGCATAACGCGCCTTCTTCTCTCCAAGGAAGTTGGCAATCTCAAGCCTGTTTCCCTGGAGTTTCAGCTGGATGGGGAAGTGGCTGTAGACCATTTTCATATGGTATTCAAACCCTTCACTGACACCCCGGCACATATTTTTTGTATGCGCTTCAAATGTCCCTACCATTGCCGTAATTTTCTTTCTTTTGGAATCGGTTGATATGGTAACTTCATTTCCTGTGCAGGTTACCACTACCTGGGGGAACCGTACGTTTCGTGAAAGCTGCCCTTTTGGCCCCGTAACACGAAGCTGCGAGCCATCCAGATGGGCTTTTACTCCATCAGGAACCTGAACTATTCTGACTGCCGACATGATCCCGCACCTTTTAATAAACATACCCGAGCAGTTCGCCACCAACACCCTCTTTCCTCGCCTGTTCGTGTGAAATTACACCATTCGAGGTTGAAAGTATCAGAAGCCCGAAGTTCTTCCCGGGCAGGTACTGCTTCTCCCAGTATTCCATTTCATCCAGCTGTACCGAAAAACGCGGTGTTATCGCACCACAGCGGTTAATTTTGCCCGTAAGTTGAACCTTCAGCTGCCCGCCTCTGCCATCATCAATGAACTCGAAACTGCTTATGTAACCGGCATCCTGCATAATCCGGAGCATGGCACCGAGAAGTTTACTCGCTGGTTCGATGATGCACACGGATTTGCCGGTGTCGCCGGCATTTTTTAAGGAACACATTCCGTCTGCTATTGGATTACTTCTTGTCATTTGTGCATTCACCTTCAGCTCATCTTTTTAAATCCTATTTTCCGGGCCCACTCGCGGAAACACTGTCTGCAGAACATGATATGATATCTGCGCACAAGACCCTGTTTCCGCCCGCACATCTTGCATTCGTTTGCACCGCGCCCATAGATCTTCTTCTGTTCTCCAGCCATTAGCGCACCTCAACCTGATACTGCTCTTTTAAAAATGCAATCGCATCCTCTTTATTCACGCGCTGTTTTGCCGGGAGTTTTTTCTGCTCCTTTCGCCGGCGGGTGATCCGGATACCTTTACGTTCGAGCACAACGTTGACATCCATACCAAAGATACCGACCTGCGGATCGTAAGACATGCCGGGGAAATCCGTGTGTTCTTCGATACCAAAGGAAATGTTCCCGCTTTTGTCAAACTGACTCTCAAAGACTGTTTTATTGATGATCCCAATCGATGTTTTGATAAAATTCTGGGCTGATCTACCACGGAGAGTGACCTTGCACCCAATCGGGGCTCCTTTCCTTATAGAGAAGGCAGGCTGGGTCTTCTTTGCAATGCTCCTGATTGGGGTCTGTTTTGTGATTGTTTTCATGATGTTTTCAGCTTTTACGAGCTTTTCGCCACTCTCGCCAACACCCATATGAACGACCACCTTGTCGATGTAAATATCGCGCATCGTTGTCACTGCTCATGCCCCCAGTACGCTATCGCGGGTTTCTGTTTTCCAACCATGTAAATATAGGGTGGGATCGTGTCAAACCGCGTGTTTGTCGTTTCATCCTCTAAGATAATTTTATTGGGCACACTGCCCGGTATCTTGACGATATCAACGATGCGTGCGACCTTTCCCGAGTGACGGCCACCTGTTACCATTGCCATATTACCAACAGCAAACGGGAAGTGGTCTACAATTTTGAACCGTGTTTCTGGTTCAAGCGAAAGAATGATCGTATCACCGGCTTTGTATGTGTTATCAGCGAGCAGGTTTGCTCCGTACCGCATATTGAGCTGAACCTTACCACCCGGGACAATGGTCTTGTTTTTGATCTTGCACAGACGGGTCTTGGCTGTTTCTGCATCAATCTCAATGGAGACATGACGACCGTTCTTGTCACGAAGGATACTGTAGAATTTGTTGATCTTCGGCAGGGAGATAATATCAAAGATACCAATGCCCATCTTTGCGTCCCGGCATGGCCTTCCGTTGACGATAACATCTTTCTGATGAAGTATCTGTCTGACTTCTTTGACGTTCCGTGCAAAACCCATATGATCACGGAGCCAGACGGCAATCGGCATTGCATTTGCATTGTGCGGCCCGGGTGCCGTTTTTGTTATGAATTTTTTTGTCTTCTTTGCTATGTGCCACGAGTCAGGGGCATTCAGTCGTTTAAGATGATCCGCCATTATTCAGCCTCCTCTAATTTTGCCTCACGGAGCTTATCGGTAAGATTCAGTTTGGTAATCTGCACATTTGAGGTGTCGATAACCCGGGGTACTTCTGTGCCGTCTGCTTTGGTGGACGAAACACCATGAACAACAATTTTCGATTTCTTGGTATCAACTGCATCAACAACGCCCTCATCACCGGCGAAATCTCCGCGGGTTACCTTAACGGTATCACCTTTAATCACACGCAGCGTCTTTTTTTTGTATTTTTCTTTGAGCGCAGCGGATAAGGGGGCGTTGAGATATTTGGTCTTCACGTGTGAAGGTGCCTGATAACGGGCCTTTCTCTGCTTTCTTGGCTGTTGGCTTTCTGTTCGTACCATACTTTGAACACCTCACACAATGATCGTTGCCATGGAACCAAGCTTGGGAAACCTTTCCGCGACCTCGCGGGCTACCGGGCCCTTGATCTCTGTTCCTCTGGGCTCATTCTTCTCATCCACAACAACAACTGCGTTGTCATCAAAGGAGACCCGCATACCGTTAGGTCTGCGCATCTCCTTTTTCTGACGGATGACGACGGCTCGGACAAGCTTGCGGCGCATATCGGGGGTGCCTTTCTTGACCGTTACCGTGGCAAGGTCACCCAGTCCCATCTTTGGCTGACGCCGGCGAACTCCATGGTAACCGAAGACCGAGACGATCTGTACTATGCGTGCACCGGTATTGTCTGCGCATGTGAGCTTTGTTCCTGTAGAAAGTGCCCGTGGAATCGTGGATCCCTTCGCCTTCATGACCTGAGCGCCTCCACAACAACAAAAGTTGTACTCTTAGACAGCGGTCTGCATTCGGCAATCTTCACCATGTCGCCAACCTTTGCCTGGATACAGGAAGGATTGTGGGCATGAAGTTTCGAACTGCGTTTCTCATACCGCTTATATTTACGGATGTAGTGCAGGTAATTACGTGCAACTACGACCGTTCCCATCATTCGATCGCTCACGACTTTGCCGGTGATCACCTGGCCGCGCACCGATAAAGTGCCGTGAAACGGACAATTAACGTCATGGCATTCTTTTTCTGGTGCCCGAACGTTCAATCCAATGTTAAGTGCCATTATTTTATCCTCTTCTTTTCGTGCAGGTTAATTCTCTTTTCAGGAGCCAGAACCATCACGGATCCATCTATCTCGACAAGTTCGCTGCCTGAAAGGTGCAGACGAAATCTGCTGTGCATCTTGGGGATGCGTTTGACTCCTGATGAAGTCTCGATTATCAGCAGATTTTTTGTTTCATCAATGATGTGGCCGGATATTCCCCTGTGAAGGGGATTTGCGGCTCCCGATACCAGAACGTCCAGCCCGATAAGTTCATGCCGGAGGACATTCTGGGAAGAGATCATACGGTTCTCCTGCGGTTCTTCTCGGTCATCAAACGGGCGATTGTTCGCCTGAGTTCACCTATGTGACCCGGGTTCTCTGTGGCGCCCCCGGCACTGACTTTACCATAATGCTGGACGAGTTCCATCCTGAGTTTATCCATCTGCTCCTGCATTTCTACATCTGAAAGCTGCTGGACATCCCGTGCTCGTAATATTGCCATGACTACTCCTCCATAAACGGTACTTCGTCAGGAAGCGCGGGTTCATCAAAGTCAATATCATTGATATCAGTGACCGTTACTCTGGGTGCCTTGCTCTTCTTTTCCTGTTCAATTATTGCAAAGTGATCCGGCAGTTTGGCACCGGCAGGAACAAGCTTTACCTGAACACCAATGACACCCAGTTTCTTGATCGCAACTGCGTAACCTTTCTCAACAATCGTGTTGCTCGGTTCACCGCAGTGCTTGATATACCCCTCAGTAAATTTCTGGGTACGGGCTCGGGCGCCGGTTAATTTGCCGGCAATTACGACTTCACATCCCAGGGCACCCGATTCCATAACCCGGCGAAGAATACTTGTTCCGGCTTTCCGGAAGTACCAGCCGCGTTCCAGAGCGTTAGCCAGTCGTTCTGCCATGATCTGGGCATTGAAGCTTGGGTTTGTAACCTGCTGAACTTCAATCTGGGGAGATTCGACCCCGTATTTCTGTGCAAGGTTCAGGGTCAGCTGGTGGACAAGTTTGCCACCTTTACCAATGACAATCCCGGGTTTTTCTGCAAAGATGGTTACCTGCGTGCCCAGAGGGGTTCTTGCGATGTCCATACCTCCGTATCCTGCACGCTTGAGTTCCTTGGACAGGTACTTTTCAACGCGGGCTTTTCTCACCCCTTCTGATATAAACTTCCGTTCTACGGCCATTATGCCACCTCACGGACGACGACTTCGATGTTCACTGTTTCACGGACCTTTGGGCTTGCCCGTCCCATAGCACGGGGAAAGAAAGATTTCTGGGCCCTTCCGCGGTGTGCAGATACGTGAATAATCTCAAGATTGTCGGCATCGAGACCGATGTATTCGGCATTCTTCTTAACCGATTCAAGGACCCGTATATATGCTTTTGACGCTTTTACCGGGTACCGGCCTGCATCCCATGAACCTGGCAGACCACGTTTGTGTGCCACATTCCGGTTGAAACGCCGGAACGGGATTGCTTTCTTTAAGCCAATGACTTCGTTCAGATACGCGATTGCGTCGTTCACACGCTTGTGCCGGATGAACGTGGCAATCTCGATCGAATGCTTTGGCGACATATTCAGTTCGTTGGCCTTCGCTTTTGCTATGTTATCGCCACTAATTTTCTGTGAATATTCAATTCTCGCCATGTTCATCACTTCAGCGGAACGTACTTACTTCCTCGTGTAGCACCGATACCGGCACTACCATGAGAGACCTTCTTTCTTGTCAATGCAAACTCACCAAGATAATGGAAGACAGACTCCGGCTGAAATTCAACTTTCATGAATTCCTTGCCATTGTAAATCTCAATGGATTTGCCCACCATCTCAGGCATGACGATCATTTCACGCAGGTGAGTTCGTATCTTATCGCCACCTTCCCTAACCTTTGCAAGCAATGTTTCTTCGCCACGGGAAAAACCGCGTTTTATCTTGCGGCGTGCACGGGCTGGCATAATGGGGAGAAGTTCGCTTATTCCCATCGCCTTCAGTTCATCAATCTTATACCCACGATAGGTGAACTCTTCACGCCTTCTTGGCATTCTCTTCTGAGTCTTTTTTGGTGCTGCCATACCGTTCACTTCCTGCTCTTACCTGTCCTTCGTGCAGCCACATGACCAACGGTTCTTCCCGGGGAGGTCCCGCGTGCAATGGTCTTCGGGCGACCAGTGTGCTGGTGACCACCGCCACCGAACGGGTGGTCGATAACGTTCATCGCAACACCACGGACCCGTGGCCAGTTTGACGCTGTGTTCTGCATCTTGTGGTATTTGTTACCTGCTTTCACAAACGGTTTGTCAACACGACCGCCACCGGCAACAATGCCGATGGTTGCACGACATCGTGCGTTGAACCATTTGGTCTTTCCACTGGGCATCCTTACCCCGACCCGGTCCTCAATCTTATCAATAACAACTGCCTGAACTCCGGATGCACGGACGAATTTGCCGCCATCATTCGGGCGCGATTCGATATTGCATATGTATGTCCCGGTAGGAATATTCTGAAGAGTGAGTGTATTTCCGTTTTTCACTTCAACCGCAGATCCCCAGGTGACAACTTCTCCAATACCCAGACCTTCAGTGACAAGCATATAGACCTTAGCCCCATCTTCAAGTTTGACGAGTGCAATAGGTGCGTTCCGCGCTGGATCATGTTCGATATCGATAATACTTCCTGAGATTTTTTGTGTATCGTCACCGATATGTTTCAGTTCAGCCTTGTACCGGTGGGATGGTGCCCGGTATGTCGGGCCTCCCTTGCCACGGCTTTGTGTAGTAATCCGATGTCCCATGTTCCCCCCTACATAATACCAAGCCGGCTGAGAATTTCCTCTGCGGCTTTTTCATTCTCAAAGCTCACTACGGCTTTCTTCTCGCCGTGCATGGTCATAATAGTCCGGACGCTTTTAACGTTCTGTCCGAACGCTTTTTCAATTTCACGTTTGATCTGGTTTTTAGTAGCTTGACGGCTGACAAGGAACTGGAGTTTGCTCTCGTTCTCCAAAAGGACCATTGCTTTTTCTGTAACAAAGGGGTATTTCAGGGCCATTTATCTCCCCTCCAGGCGTATCAGGGCATCTTCTGTCCATACCGTCAGGCGTCCTGCAAGCATACCTGGTGCAAGGTGCTCGACATTCAGCTGGTCAACTGTCACAACATCGACACCGGCAAGGTTGCGTGCTGCACGCAAAGGTTGTTCTGCTGTGACAATGAGCAGGCTTTTTCTCTGTTTGAACCTTCGCCCCCGCATTTTGCCTCTGCCGGCGCGAACAGTTTTGCTCTCCTTTGACCTTTCGATGTCATGATAGACCCCGGCAGTTGTAAGCGCTGTAATGACATCCTGGGTACGGTTGAGGGACTCAAACTTATTCTCAAGTATAACAGGAACCATTCCGTCGTACCTATGACCACGGCCACAGATGAGGTCCGCAGAAATGGTTGCAGCCACAGCCGAGCGGAATGCCTTCTGTTTTTCTTTCTGGTTGATCGCTTTAATCAGTCTTTTTGCGACCTTCGGGGGGTGTGCCTCACGGCCTCCTTTTGCCTGCGGAACTTTTGCAGCCCGCGAACCGTTTTTAATACGGGGCACATGAGATGACCCGCGACCACTCCCCCAGCCAACTGCTGAAGAGCAGATGCCGGCAAACGGATTGGTTCCATGGGGTTGCCTCCGCGTGCTCTGGAGCGCCATGACTGCTTTTTTGATCAGATCGGGACGGTACTCCTCGGAAAAGAGTTCCGGAAGTTCAATATCTCTGGCAATTCCGCCATCAAGTGTTTTAACCTGTGCTTTCATCTCTGATCATCCCTGTTTGCTCTGGACACTTACAAACTGGAGTGTCGGCATCCTGACAATATGTTCACCTAGGCGCATCGCCGGCCGGATACGTACAAGCCGTTTTACCGGACCCGGAACAGAACCCTTCACAAGAACGTACGGGCTCTTGAGTACACCATAGTGCAGGAACCCGCCGGCTGGAGTTATCTCACTGGCGTTTTCACTGATTCTCAGAATACGTTTGTTGAATTCCGTGCGCTGCTGAAATCCCAGCTGCCCCATCTGGGGCACCTGCCACCTGACATGGTGAGGATTCCAGGGTCCGAGAGTGCCAAGATGACGCTCCTTTCCGCCAACCGAGTGTTTGCGTTTGCGGAGCGCTATACCCCAGCGCTTTACAGCTCCCTGCGTCCCCTTACCGGTTGTAATAGCGGTAATATCGGCATAAGCACCAGTCTGGATGACATTGTTCAGGGAAACCTCTTTTCCTAAGAGCCCCTTTGCAAACTCCCACTGCTTGTTGATGTCCCCTCCTCCTACTTTAATTTCCATTAGGTCGGGTACTTTCTTCGGAACACCGCTGATAATTGCAGGTTGCGTATAGGAGACCGCGTAAATCTCTGCAACAGTACCGGCTGCAACTGCATCCGAAAATTTCTTCTGGGCAGTCTCCTTGTCATAGTCTTTTGGCAGAGTGATCCGGCGCCCAAGCACCGTATCGAGCTGATCCGCCCAGACTTCTGTCAGTGCATGTTTGCCATAGGTATCTTTAGAATAAGCTCGAATTGCAGCGACCTTCATAGAGGGAATTTCAATAACGGTGACAGGCACCATAATTTCCTTGCCCTCAGTAGGACTGTTCTTGTGGTCATCTACCATGATTACATGTGTCATACCTACTTTATATCCGGCAAACCCCTGTAATACCGGTACCCCGTCATAGTGAGGCCACGATTGATATTTCGGGATAGGGCTCTTTGCACGTTTTCTTGGGCTATATGCAAGAGATCCACGGCGTGGTCTGTTTATTTTTGGCATGTGTTAATCAATCCTTTTTCTGCGTGTAGGTTATTCCCATTGCGACACGAATTTTAATTAATCCGAGATTTGTGATCACTTTGTTTGTTGAAGAAGCCAACACGCGATGCCGTAAAAATCTGAACGTTCAAAAGATACATGATCCGGAATGCGGATTTTCAGGTACTATTGAACGGTCTGGTTTTTTATCCGGCTACGGACATGCGGATGATTTTTTCTCATCCATGTGCTGATGTGTACCAGCATCCTTTGTCTCGCGAAAGAAGATCCTGACAATAACGTTTCCGCCTGCCTTATTACTCGGGCAGCCGGAACGGGCTCGTTTGTATAAACGTCCACCCTGCGTACTGGTCAGATCCTACTCAGTCAGCCTGTTGTGACGAATCACAACTCCTTCTCGGGTTTCCCCCGCATTACAGCGGGGTTCACCAATCGGGGTTTACCTACGGCACAACCTGCTTTCCTGTGTCCGGAAGTCTGGTTCCGCCGTTTGCTGTTATCTGTCTGTGCATATGATTATGTCAGTACAGTATTACAGCAAAGGATAACCTCATATCGGCTTCCATAATTATTGAATAAAAAAGAATATAAACATATGCCAATTTTTTAATTGAAATTGCCACGGGAATTTTTGTGAAAAACAGGAGTTGATTATCTTTTGCACTTTTTGATCATGCAAAGTAAAGTTCCCCGGTATCGGTAATGTATACAACAATGTCTTCACATACACAACGGGCTTTACAGCACTGGGGGCGTGATTCTCTCAACCGGTTTATCAGGGAAATCGTATCATACATTACTTTAATATTGATTTTTTCTGCTTCACCAAAAATAATGGCGGGAACATCAAACAGATCCGTGCCTGATGGGATAGTACACAGGTGCGTGGCATCCAGAGTATAGAGAAAATCAAGTGTTTCTTTTGCCCTTTTAATATTCTCCATCGCGCTCTTTTCGATGGTGCAGACATTTGCTTTGGATGTGGAGATAATATCAGCAATCTGCTGCTGGGTCAGCCCTTGTTTGCGGTACCTGAGAACTTCCATCTGGCGTTCGGTGAGCAACCCGTCCTTCATATTAATAAATCTATATTCAAACTTAAACACTTTTCGTTAACTATACCAATTACTAACACTTTTTTAATAATGTTCAGTAAAAACACTCGTGTAAACCAAAAAAATTTTTCCAGCATTTTTCGGCGTGAAATGACATTTCAAAATGTTTATATGAACTCCGGGTCATTATAACGTGTTATAAAAAAAAGTTAGGTGATATCAATGGTTGTTAAAGTAGGAGTTGCCAAACTCGGCAATATCGCAAGTGGTGTAATGGCTGAGCTGCTTCTCGACGAGAGGGCAGACCGTGAAGACATGCAGACATTCATGGCGACCAGCGGCACGAAACTTGAGCCGGCGGATGTTGACCGTGTCGTCTCTAACCTGAAGGCATATAAACCGGACTTCTGTATTGTAGTCTCCCCCAACGGGGTTCTCCCCGGACCGACCGGCGCCCGCGAACAGCTCGCTGCAGCTGGCATCCCGGTTGTCATCATCACTGATGATGTAACCGCGAAGAAGGAATGGGAAGGAGTCAAGGCAAGCAAGTTCGGGTACATCATCATGAAGGCAGACTCCATGATCGGTGCTCGCCGCGAGTTCCTCGACCCCGTCGAGATGGCCGACTACAATGGCAACCTCGTCAAAGTGCTGGCACTGACCGGTGCATTCCGCAAACTGCAGGTTGCTCTCGACAAGGTCATCGACCAGGTCAAGGCCGGAAAGAAGGGCGACGCCATTGAGCTCCCGAAGATCATCATGACCACAGACAAGGCTGTCGATGGTGAGTTCACCAACCCCTTTGCACTTGCCAAGGCACGCGCTGCCCACGAGATCGCCATGGCTGTTGCAGGCCAGAACGTCAAGGGCTGCTTCATGACCAAGGAATGGGAGAAATACATCCCGATCGTTGCAAGCGCTCACGAGATGATGAGGAGTGCAGCAAAACTCTGTGACGAGGCCCGTGAGCTCGAGAAGGCAGGCGACAGCATCCTGCGCCAGGCCCACAAGAAGGACGGGACGCTTGTCGCAAAGAAGAAACTTGTAGCAAAGTTTGAGTAAATTCTTTATTTTTTTTCTTTTTTGTAGAATTTTCCGAGGTCTTCAGGAAGCGTTAATATTACCGGCTCAAGATGAAGCCGTTCCATGAACGCGGAATCGCCCGTAGACATAGGGTTAGGATTGATCCTGGAGATCATAGAACAGAATGCATGAAATCCATGATCGCACCCTTTCTTATCAAAAAACAGTGACATATTGAACGCATAAGTCCCCAGTTGCCGGTAGAGGGAAATGATTTCGAGTATCCCCTTAGCCGCGAGATCCACATAGTTTTCCATTTCATCAATCGTGGATATACGGAGTATTCCCCTTACTTCACGCTCACCAACCGGCACCGCATGGGCTGACCAGAGCATTTCGTCGCCAAAGAGGTACCGATCAGAAGATTTTTCCTGCTCAATTACTGCATCCCAGTAGTTCCTGCCCTTTTCTCTGCGGAACTGTTCGCCTGCGGAAATATACCCGCTAACAATACGGGATGGACATGAATCTGACAACCCCTGCATATGAGGGTGCACAAGGCTCGCACCAGCCGATGGCAGAAAGTTCCAGTTGATGCTGGCATAGCCATCAACCTGCCGAAGTGCATCGAGCTGCGCGAGAAGAGCATCTACAATCTGCCGATGGGTGAAGTCAGTGACCGAGTGCTCACGGGTGATTACGGTCACTACGTGGCCTTCCCCGAAAGGAAACAGATTCGGGAAGGTAACACTCTCACCACGAGTGATCCGCCTGCCATCGGGAAATGTTGGTGTGACCGAAAAAACAGCATCGCGGCAGAACGGGCAACCTTCTGGTTTAGAAGGTATGTATAATGTCTGATTGATCTGCCTTTTTAGCCGGTCAGGACTGATTCTGCACCTTATACCCGTGAGATGTTCTTCACGATACTGCAGTGTGCCCCTGCTGGTGACAACTTCCCTGACCGAAAACATGCCTGTTCAAAGATTATATTTTTTTTAGGATAAGATAGTCATTTGCCCGGTAATCTGCCGGATATTCAAGGAGACATTTTTTTTAAAAAAAAGAGAATTTTTTTTATCTATCTGCCGCCGGGGCATCGCTGCCTTATTTCGGCTGTAGTCGGGCAGTATTTTGTAATGCTTATACTACGTACTTGCCGAGCAGGCGGATAGATGTGGTCATGTCGGGACCAAGCGGTGAACCGAAGATGATCTGGGTGACACCGGCCTTGGTGAGGGCATCACACTTTGCCTTTACCATTTCAGGGGTACCTGCAATGGTGAATGCATCGATCTCCTTGTCTCCGACGAGTTCTCCAACCGTCTTGAAGTCGAACTTTGAGAGCGCAGCCTTGATCTTAGCAACATTGTTCAGGTCGAGACCGTGGCGGGTGAGGAGCTCGGGCGGGGAGCCTGCTGCAATGAATGCTGCAACAATCTTTGCTGAATTGCGGGCTTTCTTCTCGCTCCGGTCAATGGACATTGCGGTGTATGCACCGATATCAAAGTTCTTCTTGCCGACTTTGTCAGCTGCTGCCTTGATAATCGGGATTGCAATGGCGAAGTCCTTGGGGTTGGATGCGTTGATCAGTGCACCGTCACCGACTCTTCCTGCAAGATCGAGAACCTTGGGACCCTGAGCTCCGATATAGATCGGGACGCCCTTCTTCTTGTCCGGAAGGTTGACACCAGTCAGCTTTGCGCCATCATAGTCAAAGAATACCTTTCCTGACTTGTTCACTTGGTCACCAGCACAGAGAGCTCTTATCTGTACTACCGCTTCTTCCAGACGGGCGACCGGCTTTTCAGCCTTTATCGCAAGCTTCGGGAGCGTTGAAAGGTCACCGGGGCCAATCCCCAGCACTGCGCGTCCGTCTGAGATCTCATTTAATGTGCAGAAGAATGATGCCATCGCCGCTGGGGTGTCAGTGAATGAGTTCATGATACCCGGACCCATTTTCAGGGTCGTTGTTGCCATTGCAATTGCTGCGAGGGTGGGGTAGCAGTGGCGGTTGTTGTAGTGGTTGGTTATCCATGCGAAATCTATGTCTTTGGATTCTGCAAGTTTACAGAAGTTTACAACTTGCTTTACATTGACATTTCCTGGTACAAATTCAATTCCATATGTCAAGGGTTATTCACCTCATGGAGTA
>JAJRBZ010000020.1 GCA_028679185.1 Methanoregula sp.
CACAAGGAAGGCTGGTCACGTCTCGGCTTCTTCGGCTACGACCTGCAGGACCAGTGCGGTTCCGCAAACTCCATGTCGATCCGTCCTGATGAGGGATTACTCGGCGAGCTCCGTGGACCGAACTACCCGAACTATGCAATGAACGTCGGTCACCAGGGAGGATACGCCGGTATCGCAGGCGCTGCCCACATTGCACGCGGAGATGCATGGACCCTATCCCCCTTAATGAAGATCACGTTTGCCGACCCGTCGCTCAAGTTCGACTTCTCAGAGATCCGCCGCGAGTTCGCAAAGGGTGCAATCCGCGAGTTCATGCCCGCTGGAGAGCGCTCACTGATCATACCCGCAAGGTAAGATCAGATCAAACACTTTTTTTTATTACAAGTTCCTGGTTATCAAAACCTGATTCTGACGCATCCGTCACGAAATTCTTTGGAGTTATTGGAGTGAACGTGACAGCAGACCAGAATCCTGTCATGTCTTTTAGTATACGATATCCCCATGAGAAAATAAAAGGACCAGACTATCAATATCCTGATTGTACAGCCTTTAATGAAGGACAGCGCCAAGATGAAAACAATTATACTCTAAAGAAAGGAAAAAAGTGTAATGAAAAATCCTTTTCATGTGATGCTCATCCCAACACTGGGCTGTCCTTCCAAATGCAGTTATTGCTGGAGTTCTGAGGAAGGATCCCCGATTATGAGCATAGAGACAATCAGGGAAGTGGTGGCATGGCTCAAAAATTTCCGTGAGGACAGGGTTACCTTCACCTTCCATGGAGGCGAGCCGCTCCTTGCCGGCCCGGAGTTTTACCGGCAGGCACTGCCCCTGCTCTCTCAGGGCTTGCATCATCTGAACCCGGAGTTTGCCATGCAGACCAATCTCTGGAGGATGACACCGGAGATTGCCCAAATCCTGGCAGAGTACCATGTTCCCCTCGGTTCCAGCATCGATGGCCCCAGGGAAATTAATGATCTCCAGAGAGGAAACGGCTACTTTGAAAAGACCATGCGGGGCTATGAAATTGCAAAGGCACATGGTCTCAATGTGAGATTCATCTGCACATTTACCAACCAGTCCGTCAAATCCCGCGAGGAGATCTTCAATTTTTTCTTAACGAACGGATTTACCCTTAAATTACATCCTGCACTGCCATCATTACGTTCCGAAAATCCCAAACAATGGGCACTGGATCCAGAAGAGTATGGAGAATTGCTGGTGTATCTCCTGGATAAATCCCTGGAGCATCTGCATGACATGGACATTATGAATATAAATGACCTGTTCAGATGTGTGTTCACCCGCCAGGGAAATGTCTGCACGTTTGTCAATTGCATGGGAAATACGTTTGCAGTGGGACCTGACGGGAGCATATATCCCTGCTACCGTTTTGTCGGTATGCCGGAATATGTTATGGGCAGTGTATATGACCATCCCGGGAGGGAAGACCTTGAAAAGTCTGACACGTGGAAGATGATGCACCAGTTCAGGGATTATGTGGACACGGCATGCGGGAGATGCCCCCATATCAGGTATTGCCGGGGAGGTTGTCCTTATAACGCCATCGCACCTACGAACGGTGAGGTAACAAGCGTTGACCCCCACTGTATTGCTTACAAAAGGATATTTGATGAAATCAACGACCGGCTCAATAAGGAAATGTTTGACTCTCCTATGATGGAGATGGATGCTTTCCCAAAAAGATCCCGCAAGGCAGCAAAACCCGGCGTTATGGCATTGATGCACAAGGTAGTGTCACAATAAAAAATTCTTATTAACCACTTACCTGTCTTCCCATTTTTTGTTTGTTGTATTCGACGGTCGTGCACTATCGGTTAATAGGGAGCTAAGGTTCATACCTGAATCTCCTGATTGAATTGGAGGGGCTAAAATAGTGACTGTACCATTCAATGCTCCTTTTTAAAAAAGAACCGAAGTTATTTTAGTTACCAGTATCCAATTTCCCCTATGGCGCCAAAGGTACAACAGAGGAAAAAAAAAGAGAGAAAATCCATTATTGAGCTATTACCGGATATGCTCGCCTCTGCTCTTACCAATCAGGATGATTTCATAATAACCTATGAGACAAACCCTGATACTGGCAAACAGGTTATTCATGTATTGCGGGGGAAATTAATTACCCCGTGTATGCTGGGAACGTTGAAAAACAGGGTTGAACTTCAGAAAGAAGAGGGATGTACAATCATGACAGGGCATTGGAGGCGATTCAAAGGTTCAAATTCCTGCCAGACTGTTATGAAGTGAAAGGGTACAGGATTGTGTTGTAATTGAAGTTTTCCAATTTTTTCCACACAAGAGTTTTATTGGTATGTCCCATTAATTCTTTACGAACACACATGAGTTGTTGATTATTTTTTTGTCGATCGATAACAATTCCGCATGAACCTCAAAAAAGAACAATACATCCGTTACGGATTATTTCCTATTATCAACTCAACTTTTTTTTCGTTAAAGTAAATTTACATGTTTAAATAATCCGATATTAACGCTGGTTTTATAATTCGGGCGATTTAAAGTGCGATCTCGAAAATTTTGTTTCGAAACCTTTTAATTAAGCTCTCACCAAATTTACACTAACCACAAAGAGTTTTAACTCAATGTGCGTGGCATTGCATTTTGAATACTCTCGTGCATTCGCACGTAGG
>JAJRBZ010000103.1 GCA_028679185.1 Methanoregula sp.
TATTTTACAGCATCATTCTCTGATGTCCATTTTCATTCAATAATATCGACGGAGGGAAGAGATAGAATAATTTATATCCAATAATCGTTTCAACTCAAATAAGATTTTTCTTATCTCATAATGCCATGCAATTGATTAAAGCATAGTAATATTGTAAATATTCATTATACTATTGAAATTATTAAGGATTGTCGGGGATAGCAGAGCGAACCTCCCTGGCACGAGGAGGTAAATTTAGGATGAATAAAATGGTTTTAAATGTCCCGAAGGATGCTGAATTCTACTATCGTCTTGGACTAGACTCTCAGCACAAGATACGCCCTGAAAAAGTGCTGGAATACTTCGACCGTGCGATAGCAGCTCACCCCGGGTATGCGATGGCTTGGAATGAAAAGGCTAATTTCCTTGACTTCATGGGAAGGTACGAGGAAGCGATTCAGTGCTATGATATGGCCATTAAGCTCGACCCCGAATCAGGCGAGGCCTGGTTCAATAAGGGTCTTACCCTGAGGAAGATGGGTAGGTCGAATGAAGCTATTTCATATATTAACCATGGAATCGATGCCGGACTGGTGATGTCGGCCTATCAGAGATAATGAAGGTTGGTGAGAGTTTCTTGTCGAGGAAAAGATCAGGAATGATGAGAAAATTTTTTTCGGCACAGTAAGAGGGTTTGAATCGTGCTAGAGTTCTGCTCCTTAACCGCTAAAGCGCGAAAAGGATGTATTTTTTCGGGTGATTTCTGTTTCCTGGAGACCATCCTTCATTTATTCTTATATAGAGGCAAGTTCCTGCATCGTCCGATAAAAGAAATCATCCGTGAGCTTATCCTCCAGCCCATATTTTCGGTACACCCAGTCGGCGTAGTGATAGTTCATGCGGTCAATCAATGAATAGTCAATCTTTCCGTTAAGTAGTTCTGCAAGCCTTTCCGCTCCTGGGAGCATAGGGGCGATCATGGCATATGTCCTGATACCGGCTTTGTGCAATTCATCTAGTGCCTTTATCCTATCGTTTATCGATGATGCGTTGGGTTCGAATAATCTCCTAATACCGTCGTCCGCCGTGGTGACAGAAAAACCGACCTCAAAATTTTGAGCATCTTTAATAATGTCTATATCACGCAGAACTAATGGAGAACGTGTCTGAATTATAACAGGCCAATGATTTTGGGCCAGTATTTCCAGACATTTTCTGGTTAGTCTGTATTTTGCTTCCAGAGGTTGGTATGGGTCACATACTCCGCTTACCCAAACTCTTCCCTGCTTCTTCTTCTTACTTATTTCCACTTGTAATAAATCGGGGGCGTTAATTTTGACATCGACGAATTCGCCCCAAGGTTCCCTGTGCCTGGTTACCCTTTTCATAAAGCGTGCATAGCAGTAAGTGCAGCCATGCTGGCAACCTGTATATGGATTAATAACGTAGGGATAGACCTTTGATACAGAAATAATCGTTTTTGCCTGAATTTCCTTTACAATCAGAGTCATTTCACGTCTTTTGTTATATCATTTTAACCAAGTGATTTTAATGTCTCGCAAAGAGGAATTCATATATGAGGAGTAAACGTTCCTCGACAGATATATCCAGAGCCTGTGGTGTAATTCTTGTAGAATCGATAGAAGAATCTAAAGCTCCAGCGTGACTTCTTGGCCTTGCATGCTGCTCTTTTGAAAGACACAAAGCCCCAGCTTTCGAAGGGGTTCACAAGAAATTATGAACAAGGATGAGGATACGGGGCAGTCCGTTTTCTCACCCTCTAGCGAAATGGATTGCGTGTATCTCAGGGGAATATCAGCGATTATGCATGACATCCCTACCAACCTCCTTATTTAAGTGATATAAAAATTGGCACCATGTGTATGGTTCCATCAATGAACCCAGAGGTTATCCAATTACAATTTCTGAAAAAAATGAACCGTCACAATCATGCTGCATCAGCACAGCGCAGGACCCCCGGCTGCTCTGGTGAATGTGGTGTAAGGAATTGGTATTTCTATAAATATTGATATTTCTCCGTAAAACAATCGTAGCAAAGAGGTTTTTCGTACGATGTCTGTCGTTCCTTCCCGCAATGATGGCAATATATCTCTTTATAAGATAGATTTGCATGTTTACTCCAAATACCATAACAGTGAGAACAGAGTGGTCTGTTGGGATTGAGTTCCATTTCCTTTCCACACCGTATGCAGTATCCAACTTGAGGCCCGAGAGTCGCATCAAGAATCTTACCCATTAATCCCTTTTTTTCCGGGATAAATCTCGATTTTATCGGTTGTTTGGACTGTGTTATGACGGATTTACTTTTACTCGAATCGAGGATAAATTTGAGCTCATTGAATGCGTCTTCATAAAGGATTGAATCCTCGTTTTTGTCGAATAGAACACCCATTTCCCAATTGTTTGCCTGTGAATGTTCGTAGAAATTCAATGATGAGATAATTCCCTTCTGTTCATTGAGGTAACATTTTGCATGTAAATTATCGCAGGTGAAGATCTGAGTATTCCTATTTTTGATGAGAAATTTTTCATCTTCGGGATCGAGTTTGCTGTCAGATCGAAAAATAAGGAAAAAATCAATGTTTTTTGAGGATAATACCTGGAGATAATTCTTGTTCTGCGTTGTCATCTTTATATACGGGCTTATAATAAACAGAAATTCCTTTGAATTTTTTATAAGATCAACGATTGCAGCAGTCGTCCCTGTTGCATTAAGAAATTTTGCCATGGTCTCCCTTTTCAATATTCTGTTATAAACAAATTTTGATGACTATGGTTAGATCCATATCGATGAACTGAATGGAATTAACATTATCCGATGCTCCACCATGTTATCTCTGGTCATCAGTCCTTCTCAATATTATCCAAAACAGA
>JAJRBZ010000104.1 GCA_028679185.1 Methanoregula sp.
CAGGTGCAGTATCGAATCAGAGCGTTTGATCTGGAAATCCCTCTTTCGTTTACCTTCTCAGAGATGATCGAAGAGCTGACAAAGCTTTTTCCCAAAGAGGGCAAACCCATCGAACAATTTTTTAAGGATATGGAAGAAATTTTTTTAGCGATGAAGTTTCCTGACACTGACCTCAATCGCTCCATTCTTGAGAGAGCGTCAGAGAAGCCTGCTTTGGAGTATCTCTCAACCTTGGTCAATGATTGGAGACTGCGTCGAATCCTGGGCAGTCAGGGCACTCAGGAGCCCTACAGCAGTCTCCCCTGGCTGGCCGCCATGTGGAGCTCTATGGCCAAAGAAGGGATATGGTATCCCGCTGGAGGCATGCGTTCATTGTGCGAAAGGTTGGTTCAAGCAGTCGTTGGGCATCGGGAAGATCGTCAAGTTTCCGATGCGAGACGTTTCGGTGAAATCAGATTAGGAACTGAGGTAAAAGAGATTCGAATAGAGAAGCGCAGGGTTTTGGGTGTGACACTCAAGAATGGTTTAAAGATAGATTCCGCCGCTGTGATTTCTAATGCTGACTATAAAACTACCTTTATCAAACTGATCGACTCTAAAGCCGTTCCTGAAGAGTGGTATCGCGCCGTGCTCAATGCCAAGCAGACCCGGTCTAATCTGCAGGTATGCTTGGGTGTGGATGCAAGTAGAGCTGATCTCTCTTGCTTTCATGAGGCCGATAGACTGATCTACAAGCGGAGTCAGAGAAATTCCTTGGAGGAGCTCGATTGGAATAGAGATGAAATAAATTCTGAAGACCTTGCTGGTCAGGAGTTAGAAGTCAGTTTATGGAGCAAGGGAGACAGGACGCTTTGTCCTGCTGGGGCAGAGGTCATTGTGATTCGAACCGAAGCAGAGCATTCCCATTTTACAAAATATCGGCCTGCCCGGGGGAAAAGGCTGCCCGTGTACCAGGGTTATAAAATTCGGCTGGGCAGAGCTTTGGTGCGGGAAATTGAGAATTTCATTCCAGGGTTGGAGAAGGCGGTTTTAGTCATGGACGTAGCCACTCCTCTCACGTTTGAGGAAGAGGGCGGCAGGAGCGGAGGAGCTGTGGCAGGTTGGTCATGGAATTATGAAGATTGTCTTGATACCCGTCCCCGGGAGTTGGTGAGGACGCCGATGAAAGGGCTTTACATGACAGGTTATCAGGCCTTCTCAACAATCTTCATGGGCGGAGTCCCCACTGCCATGGAAAGTGGAAAGCGGGCATCCCAGGCAGTATTGCAGGGTGCCGGTCCTGCGGAAAAAATCATGATTCCCGTTGCAAAGTAAACCCCATTATACACCATGACATAAATCTTAGCTGTTTGTCATTCCGGGCTTGACCCGGAATCCAGTATAGGGGGTAGAGGGTTCTGGACGTTGAAAATAAAGGGTTGGATGATAGATTTGTGATATAATTATTACAGAGGGTTTTTGTAGCGCGCGCCGCGCAGGCACTACGATGTCCCTCACTGGTTCATCAATTGTCCCCCACCTATCTTCTGCATATCTCCAAGTATTTTTCAAAGTCTTCTGCTTCATGAAATACCCACTCACGACTATTTCCTCTGCTGATGATGTGATAGACCAATGATGGAAATGCTATACTCGCTGTTCTTGGCATCTCCCTTTAGCCTTTATCAAAATCTTTGGAAAATAGTCCGTAACATTCTGTTTATACGATGTTATTCTAGAACCATCTCCAGGGGTTTTACAGCGCCTGCTTCGGCGTTCTATTTCTTCAGCAGTACCGTTCTCATCCTGTTTAGGACCTCTGGTGTTCGGGCGGTTTGTTCCTTCAATACAAGAAGCACGAAGTTGTCTGCGAGTATTTCTTCAGGATGGATGATATAGTCCGTATTCGCTCCGACCTGTTCTAGGAAGCCTGAAATCTGCTGCACATTTACAAGTCTGGGAGATGCCCCATCGTAGAGCGGTCTCACACCACCGCGCTCGCCGCTGCGACTTACGAGTAAGAGACGGAACTGAAGATAATCAAAGAACTCACCGCCTCGATTGACGTCGTATCTCTCTCTGACAGCGAGCAGGATTGGCACGGCCGATACTGGTTTACCGCCCACTTGCAGGGATATGTAGTGGTCGTTCTTAGGTGCGTCAGGGTTGGTGATTTTACGCGCGATGAGCATAGAAGGGAATTCTATTTCATTGCACTTCCTGAAGCCGATGGTCTGATAGAGACGTTCCTGTAAGGCGAGGTTGTGCCGAGTAGCAATGTGAAAGAGTTCGTGGCAGAGTGACTTCTGGATTTCCCTGGTGTCTTCTTTGAGTTTGATTTTCGGGATGACTATTGCGTTTGTCCGGGTGTATGAAGCTCCCCCTTCTTCGTTTCCGGACGTCTTGATGACATAAAGCTTCTCCGGTAATGGGACTGATATTTCTGCAAGATACGGCTGAATGCTCTGAAGGGCGGCCTCTATCTTCCGCCTTTCTTGATCGCGCCACGCAAGCGCGCTGTTACCGACAAACTTCAAGAAATCCGCTTCGGAAACGTCCTTATCGGTTTTCATCCGGGCAGAGCGGTCGAATGGGCTCAATCGTTGAATGAAATCATCTCGTGTGGTGAGAATCCCTCGTGCCTCGTTTTCTGAAGCGAAGATCACCACACTGCCATCAGACAGCTTTGTCTGGGCGTGTGACAGGGTGGAGAAACCGAGGATGATGGTTACCAGAAGCAACGATGGTGTTCTCATGTGTCCTCCTATGCCGAACAATTAATAGACAAATTTCGTAATTGCTTGGAATCGAGTCTTTTAGTTCCAGTTTTTTACTAATTCTGGTCGCTTTTGTGTATGAAATTGTCCAAAATTGTTGATTTTATTTCATGTTTTTCCCGTAATAGCATGAAGTAAGATCGTCGTATAACATTGGAGTTTTGGCTAACTTAGCGTCATAAGTGAAAAAACGGTTCAACCTGAGTCTCAGGATTTCCTGATTTTCCGTTCCCTAGTTACTGCAAAAAGTGCACCTTTTTATGTCCACAACAAGGAAAAAGAGAGTAGAAACCTTGCCAAGATGGTAATTATTTTCTATGACCCTTTACCCAGAAATGTAATCTTAGGCTATTGATTACCATTCGAAATCAATGCTGAATAAACGGTAGGAAAAGTTTTTACACTTTTAAGGAAGAGATTCGGATTTTTATGAAAAAACCTTCCGTTATTGTGTTTCCTTAAAATATCTGGTTGTTCAGAATTGTCTATATTTATCAACTACTTACAGCAGTTTTCAGCATTTGGCATTAATCTTGCTCCCAACTATTTTGGTGAATTATATGTACATTCTTTCCAAAGTGGGTCTCACAGGATATGAGAATAGAAAGTTCTTTAAGAAGAGAATCTCATTATTTTTTGAATAAAATTTCAGAGGAAAGGAATCGTGGTGGTCGCTTACGAATTTTATTGTTGCGATAAAAAAGGGAAGAACATTTTATTGGGATATTCCCCGAGAGAAGAACAAATCCAAAAAGAGTGGCAAAAAAATCTGTTTTGAATTGGGGATGGAGGATTATAGGCCATGATTCAGATGTCAACGATAGCTATTTCGTTAAGGTAAAAATGGATGGACTTAAAAAATCTATAGAAAGGAGGCATCCAGCAGAACTAAACAATCAGTAATAGGTAGTAATAGGCGATGAATAACCAGAGAAAAAATGAAAATGTTTTAGCTAACCTTTAAATTCGAAAATTAGGGGGGGAAAAATGAAAACAAAAATCTCAATTAGCGTGTCAGTAGTTTTCCTAGTAACTATCATGGCAGTTTTTCCATCGTCTTCACCAGGTCAAGCATTCTGGTATGGCGACGACATTTCCGAAAATATTTCCGCTGCCGATGGGGCCGCATTGCACGACTATCTGGTAGACTTTGTTGGGAAACTCAAGATGATGAATACGAATAACAATCCGGATGGGATAAAATACCTAAGGATCTATGAACCAAAAGAAACCTGGGCCGGCTATACGCTGCTGAGTGCAATAGGTTCCCCTGATGAGCCTAATGCTGTTTTGATTGATATGGATGGTACCGTAGTAAAGACGTGGAGCACAGCTATGATGGGCGTACCCAGCAAAATGCTTCCGAACGGTGATATTTTGGTTGGTAAGGCGCCGCCGGATATGGAAGGTACGTTGACCCAACTGGATTGGTGTGGAAACGTCATAAACTCATGGGGTGACCATGTTCACCATGATTTCGAGAGAGAAGGGAATCCTGTGGGATACTATGCTCCCGGTCAGAAGCCACAGACTCGTTCCGGAAAGACGATGTGGATGGACCATCATCAAATAACTGAAGATACCTCTCACATCAGCGACATTCCTTTGCTTGATGACGTTATCTATATTGCGAACTGGGATGGTTCACTCGACTTTGAGTGGTATGCATGGCAGCACTTTGACGAAAACGATTGCAAAAATGAGGACGGTCAACGTCGACCCGGCTGCCTTACTATGGGATTTGATGCAGCAGCCAAGGATGCCATAAGGAAGGTCAAGATCCCTTGGATGGGTTTCCCAGACGCGACTGACTGGACACATGGCAACCAGGCCTCCTGGGTCGGCCCCAATAAGTGGTGGAATAGTGGCAAAGGCAGATGCAGAGGAGAACGCGATCTCCGCTTCCACCCGGAGAATATCATGGTTGATTTTCGCAACATGAACCTTTCGGTCATCATTGCAAGATACGACCATCCGGAGGGCAAGTGGCGCTCGGGGGACATCGTCTACCGAATAGGCCCTGATTACTCTGCAGATAAACCCGAGTATAGCCTTGGAACAATTATCGGACAGCACCATTTTCATATGATTCCGCAAGGTCTACCCGGTGCGGGGAATATCCTGATTTTCGATAATGGGGGAAATGCTGGGTTCGGATCATTGGTCCGTGGACTAACAGATGCAGCTGGGAACCCAATAGGTCACTATCCTAACACTTTCAGGAATTATTCCCGGGTTATCGAGTTCAACCCAATAACTTTAGAGATCGTCTGGGAGTATGAAGATACGGTCGCCGAGGGCGATGTAGACGGCGACGGGGAAGTTAAGGGAGCTGAGCGAAAGTTTTTCAGCAATTTAATGAGCAGCGCACAGCGTCTTAAAAACGGGAACACCTTGATTACAGAGAGCGGGACCTCGCGAATCTTTGAGGTTACACCGCAAGGAAAAATCGTCTGGGAATACATCCATCCGGGGGCGGGGTTTTTTGGCGGGGTCTATCGTGCCTATCGGGTACCATATGACTGGGCTCC
>JAJRBZ010000021.1 GCA_028679185.1 Methanoregula sp.
AAGAATTGAAACGGATAAAACGGGAATACATCCAGAAGTATCACCCGGCGTTCAGAAAGGGATGAGCGATGGAACAGGTTAACCCCACGAGGATGGAACTCATCAAGAAAAATGCACAGATTAAGCTCGCCGAGCAGGGAAGGGATCTTCTCCGGGAGAAGATGGATGCGCTCATCCAGGAGTTCTTCCACATCATGGAGTCGGTTTCGAAGTCCCGGGTGGAGCTGGAGAGTGTTGCCAGCATGGCACAGCGCTCGCTCTTGACCGCTCTTGCGGTTGACGATTCAGTAACCCTGAAGTCTGCATCCTTTGCAACGCGGAAAGGTCTTTTTCTTGATATCAAAGGGAAAAATATCATGGGAGTTCCTGTGCCGGTTCTTGAGAAAAAGAGAGTCTCAAAGAGTATTTTAGAGAGGGGCTATAGTATCATCAAGGTGAGCGGAAGGATCGATGAGGCAGCCGAAAAGTTCGAGATGGAACTGGATTTGATCATCGGGCTTGCGGAAACGGAGACTGCCTTAAAAAGGCTCGGGGGGGAGATCCAGATAACCCGGAGAAGGGTGAATGCCCTTGAGCAGATAATGATCCCCGAATTAAAAAAACAGTTAAAGTATATCAAAAACGCCATTGACGAACGGGAGCGGGAAGACCTCTTCCGGTTAAAAAAGGTTAAAAAGATTATTGAACGCAAGAAAAAGGCAGCATGAACGCAGACCGGACGCCGGGAATTTGATGGAATGATCCATGCTACGGTAATTACCCATCCTGTTTTATTTCCGTGATGAGGGGATTTGTTTAATTTGCTGTTTTTTTACCGGGGGAAGGATTAGAAAAGAAGTCCTTCTCGCCAATCAGGTCTCCAGACTGAATGGGGGGAGGATTGCATCAGATTTTCTCAATCACCCAACGCTACTTGATGTTGAGTCTCTCCATGCCATTCCCAATCTCCTGCAGCAGTGAAATATTCTGCCCCCGGTCTCACCGGTATTAAAGTCCGTGCCTTCTTTTTAAAAATGAAGTCATACCGGAAGGCTGATGATTAAACCGGTATCTCTCATCCGGTCCTTCAGGTTTTGGTTTATTCACCAATTCCTTTGCCTTGCATGCCGCTCGCTCTATCCGCTCCCTGCACCTGTCTATTGCTATATCCTTCAATTTCCCAATTTTTTTATCGCTGTCAAGTGACATATTCCTGATAACCAACACGTGATTACAGTGTGTAATCCTTTGGAGGAGGATATATATACTTTCCTCCCATCGGAAGTAGAATTCTACCTTGAGACACAGCAAGCGATTGAAAACCGCGATTGGCTATCGTGCCCACGATCTTTTTATCCCGTTCCCCGTAATAATTACAAGAGATGATCCCTGCGCGTGTCGATGCAACCTCCCGTATGAGCAGAAAAACTCTTCTTTTAATCCTTTTATCAGGAATCTCCTTGTTCGATCAGATCAGGAATGTATTCTCCTCCCGTAGCAGTATCACCGGAATGAAAGCTGGACAAGATGTCAGGGGACTTATCCGACTTTTGAACCACAGGGACCCGGATGTTCAGTATGAAGCTGCGGCAGCGCTTGGGGATATCGGGGATTCAGGTGCGGTGGAGCCCCTGATCGCTGCATTGAAAAACAATGAATTAAGCGGGGTCCGATGGAAAGCAGCAGAAGCCCTTTCCAAAATTGGTGCTCCTGCCGTTGACGCTCTTATCGGGGCACTGCGGCACCATGATGATGATGTGCGGTGGAAGGCAGCTATCGCACTCGGTGAGATCGGCGATCCAAGAGCTATTGAACCTCTTATTGCCCTGCTTTGTGACGAGGATCGGTTTGTTAAAGGCCGCGCCGCTCATGCTCTTGGCCTGTTCGGGGAAGCGGCCGTTGACCCGCTCATTCGTGCACTCCGGGAAGGTGATGGCAATCTTCGCTGGGGTGCTGCCATCGCATTGGGAAAAATACGTGACACACGGGCTGTTGAACCACTTATCAGGGCACTTGCAGACAAGTACGAGAATGTCCGTGCCGAATCTGCCTCTTCACTTGCAGCAATTGGAAAACCTGCATTGGAGCCACTCCTGCAGTTTTTAAAATTTTCCGATGGATCAGCGCGATTTGAAGTTGTTAGGACCCTTGGTGAGCTAAAAGATTCAGACGCTATCCAGCCGCTCATCCAGATGCTTGAAAATGCAGACGATGAAGAACGAAATGTAATAGCGAATGCACTGGATGCAATTCTGATTCCGTCCATTGAACCACTCGTGCGGAAACTTCGGAATGGCACTACCAAGGAAAAATGAAAAGACCAGCTCAGAGAATCATCATGAAGGAGAATAACAATGGAGGGGGACAGCCCCCGGATGAGATGGAAATTCATCAGCTTATAGCTGATATGAATAATCCCTCTGTCAAAACACGCCACCAGGCAGTGCGTGCGCTGGGTGCAATTGGCAAACCTGCTGTTGAGCCGCTGATCCGCCAACTGGAAGGAGCACCGGATAATGATCACCGCTGGTATGCAGCGGTTGCACTCTCCGGTATCGGGGCCGCGGCAGTTGAGCCCCTGATATTGGCAATGAAGGTTCATAAGGATACTGAATTCCGGCGTTATGCAGCAGCGGCACTGGGAAATATTGGCATACCTGCAATAGAACACATAATCAATGCGATGGCAAGCGATGACCGGCAGATGAGGGGGTTTCTGTCAGGTGCTCTCTGCCGAATCGGAAAACCCGCTGTTGAGCCACTCACCCGTCGACTAAAAGACGCCGATGATATCATACGGTCCTGTGCTACCCTCACACTCTGGCAGATGGGCGAAACAGGGCTTCCGGCTATAGTCGATAAGGTAATCGAAGAAGAATAACAGGACCGGCATTTCCGTTTATTCAATTTTTTTGTATCCCCATAACACGAACAGATAAATCCGCGCCCGTAAAATCGTACCGGTATGCTTGTGCTTTCTCCTGCGATGGAGGCCTATGAAAAATCCCTGATGGATGACCTCTTTTTTGCAATGGTAATAGCCAAAAAAGCCCGTGCCATCGGTTCTGACCCATCAACCGATATCGAGATTCCTATAGCCAGCGACCTTGCGGACCGGGTTGAAGCACTGCTGGGGATCAAAGGTGTTGCATTGCGGATACGCGATCTTGAATCCCGGATGTCCCGTGAAGAAGTTGCGTTGCGCATTGGCGATGATTTTGTTGCCAGAAAGTTTGGAGAGACCACAAAAGAACAGATACTTGACCATGCCATTCGTACCGCAATGGCGTTGCTGACCGAAGGTGTAGTAGCAGCGCCTACAGAAGGGATCGCAAAGGTAGGTCTTGGAAAAAACGATGATGGGAGCCAGTATCTGAAGATATATTACGCGGGCCCTATCCGTAGTGCAGGAGGAACTGCACAAGCCCTCTCTGTGCTTGTAGGTGACTACGTACGCCGTCAGCTTGGCATTAACCGTTACCTTCCCCGCCAGGAGGAAGTTGAGCGGTATATCGAGGAGATCCGTCAGTATAACAATATCATGAACCTCCAGTACCTGCCCAGCGAACTGGAAATCCGCCTCATTGTCGAAAACTGTCCTGTATGTATCGATGGTGAAGCAACAGAAAAGGAAGAAGTTTCAGGACATCGTAACCTTGAGCGGGTTGAGACAAACACTGTGCGGGGGGGTATGGCGCTTGTTCTTGCGGAAGGAATTGCCGGAAAGGCCCCAAAACTCAAAAATAAAGTAGAAAAGATGAACATGGACGGCTGGGACTGGCTGGGCAAACTCATCAGAAACAAGACAGAGGAAGGAACAGTCAGCATAAAACCTGTCGACAAGTACCTTCGCGACCTGATTGGCGGGAGACCGGTTTTTTCTTATCCGATGCGAAAAGGGGGTTTCCGGCTCCGTTACGGGAGGTCGCGCAATACCGGGTTTGCTGCCGCGGGGCTCCATCCTGCGACGCTTTATATTCTTGGGGAGTTTCTTGCTGTAGGTACCCAGATGAAGACTGAACGCCCGGGCAAGGCTTGCGGTATTGTTCCGGTGGACTCTATTGAAGGACCGACAGTGCGGATGCAGAATGGTGATGTACTGCGAATTGATGACGAGGTGATAGCGAAAAAACTTATTCCCGGAATCGAAAAGATTCTTGATGTGGGGGAGATTCTCATCTCGTTTGGTGAATTTCTGGAGAACAATCACCCCCTTATACCTTGTGGCTATTGTGAGGAGTGGTGGCTGCTTGAAGCCAGTCCTGGTACAAAACCTCCAAAAACGGAAGAAGAAGCACTTGCCTTGGCAAGGGCCGGAGGTTATCTCTATCCCGCGTATACATGGTTCTGGGACGATCTTACCGTTGAACAGATATGTCTTCTTGCTGACGCGGTAGCGCAGCAGGGAATAATTTCAGATAACTTCCTGCAGATTCCAAACGAACCGACAATAAAAACAATACTCGAAGAACTGCTTATTCCGCATGAGGTGCGTCATGGGAATGTTCAGATTAAAACCTGCCGTGCGTTTATTGCCTGTTTAGGGCTTGACGAAAACCTGAAAAAAAGGGATGCCTGGAAAAATGCACCTTTGGATTCACACCTTAATCTCATCATGCATCTTTCCGGGATAAAAATACGGTCGCGGGCAGGGACGCGAATAGGTGGACGGATGGGCCGGCCTGGAAAATCCAAACCCCGAAAAATGAATCCCCCGCCCCATGTCCTTTTCCCGCTTGGGGATTCAGGTGGTTCGCGCCGATCATTCCAGTCTGCATCCAACCATACGGAAGAAGTGGATACCAATAATACCGATATCGACTTCCAGAAGGAAGGGGGTGTTATTGAGATCGAGGTAGGGAGGCGGCGATGTACGGAATGCCATGAAATTACCTATACTAACAGGTGTGAGAAATGCGGCGCACATACAATTGCGATTAGCACCTGTCCCAAATGCGGGAGAGAAACCTTTACCGAACGCTGTCCCGGGTGTGACGTGCCGACAACCTGCAGCCAGAGAGTTACCCTGAACATGAAAGGAGAGTACACAAAAGCCATTGAACGGCTGGGGCTCAAACCTGAGAGTGTAGCCCTCGTGAAAGGTGTAAAAGGGGTAATATCACGGGAAAAAACCGTAGAATGTATGGAGAAGGGAATTCTGCGCTCGATCAGGAATATCTTCGTTTTCAAGGATGGTACCACCCGGTTTGACATGATCGACCTGCCGCTGACGCACATCCGTGCTGATGAGGTGCGGGTTTCTGTCGAGAAACTCCGCTCGCTCGGGTATATGAAAGACTATCTTGGATATGATCTCCAGAACGGATCGCAGATTGTCGAGCTGCGCCCTCAGGATATTCTGGTCTCTGATTCATGCGCGGAATACCTGGTGAACGTCGCGCAGTTCATGGATGATCTGCTGGTGAAATGCTATGGACTTGAACCCTTCTATAACGTCAAAAAACCCAGTGATCTGGTCGGACACCTTGTCATCGGGCTTGCCCCCCACACGAGTGCCGGTGTTCTCGCACGAATCATCGGGTTCACCCGGGCAAATGTCGGGTATGCCCATCCATTCTTCCATGCCGCCAAACGGAGAAACTGTTTCCATGGTGATACCGAAATCGAAGTATATGATGGAAAGCACTGGAAAACTTTTCCTTTACGGAAATTTGTCCTGGAAAATTTTGATGTCAGCCGCCCGGGAATCGACAGGCTGGGCACCTATTATTCCGATCCGGCACAACCATATTACACCAGGACCGTTGATACGGGCGGGATCATGCATATCCGCAGGATCACTTCAGTCTCCATTCACCGGTCACCGGCAACTCTTCTCCGGTTTACCACGGCACTCGGAAAGGAAATTGCGGTTACTCCGGATCACGCGATGCTTGTCTGGGACACCATGTACCTCCGGAAGATCAGGGCAATGGAACTCAAATGCGGTGACGCTATCCCGGTACTTGAAGGAGCAAACGTAATTGCTGACCATATACGGTCGGTTGATCACGTGCCCTCGTTGGAAGATAGGGTATACTGCCTGACCGTTGCGGATAATCACACGCTTGTTGCGAATGGGATTTTTACCGGACAGTGCGATGGTGATGAGGACTGTATCATGCTGCTTCTTGACGGCCTGATAAACTTCTCGCGGTCGTTCCTCCCTCAGAACAGGGGTGGATCGATGGATGCGCCCCTGGTGCTGACAAGCCGTATCGATCCCGCGGAGATCGACAAGGAATCTCTCAATATTGATGTCTGCGATCATTATCCCCTTGAACTCTATACAAGTGCACTTACCTATGCCGAACCAAAAACGATAACTGCCCTCATCGATCGTGTTGAGCGGAGAATCGGTACGCCAGCACAGCTTGAGGGATTCCGGTTCACCCATGACACCTCGGATATATCAGCAGGGCCAATCGAATCGATGTATACCCAGCTCAAAAGTATGACCGAAAAACTTGAAGCGGAACTTGTCCTGGCCGAAAAGATTAGAGCTGTCGATGCAGATGACGTTGCGGAACGGGTGCTTACAACCCATTTCATCCGGGACCTGGTGGGTAACCTTTCTGCATTCTCCAAGCAGAAGTTCAGGTGCACTAAATGCAACACGAGCTACAGGAGGATGCCCCTTTCCGGGAAATGTTCCAAGTTCAGAGGAAAGGGTATCTGCAATGGTAATATCATCCCGACAGTTCATGAAGGGTCGGTGAAGAAATATCTTGAAATGTCAAGAGAGATCTGCAGGAAGTACAAGATCTCCGAGTATACAAGGCAGAGGGTTGAGGTGCTCGATCTTGCGATCACGTCAACATTTGGTGAAGAAAAGCAGCAGCAGCTTGGGCTTGCTGACTTCATGTAATCTCTTTATACCGGATTTTTTTCACGGTCATATGAGCTACTCTTATGATCATAAGCACAGTGTCATTGTCAGTTTTTTTTGATCAGGTTCCCTGTTATTCCTCCCTCCGGCAAATCCCAAATAAGAGCGTGATAACCGAGCCTGGTCAAAGGCGACAGAATCAGGATTTATCAGACTATTCTGGCATAAGATTCTTTTACACTCAAAGCCTTTTCTTATCCTGCAATAATAGTAATCTGAGCGAGGGTAACCAAGTGGTCAACGGTGATCGACTCAAGATCGATTCGCGCAGGCGTTCGCGGGTTCAAATCCCTCCCCTCGCACTTTGAAGGTTTTTTTACGATTATTTCCCATTGTTTATCTCTATCGGGATGCTACTCTGTGTTTTTCATCTCGTCACAGACCGTGATGAGGCTGGTTTTCCTTTCCCAGATCCAGATTAGGGGACTTTTAAACTGGCGAAGGATGACTTACCAGAGGCGACTGGTCTCTTTGTGGGGAGTGTGTTACTACCGAACTTTCCGATTCTTTCCAGGACTTCCCCGGCAGCTAGTCCGGAGGGTCATGATGCAAGCATCGAATAGATGCGTTCTTCAGGAAGGGCATGCCATGCGGTCTCTGTCAGTGTCTTCGGGTCACAGCAGGGTGATCCCGGCACATTCCCGGCAGGGGAGACGGGGGCATTATCCGTATTCATTTCCGTACCACAAGATTACTGTATAATTATTTAAAAAGGGACGGAACGGCAGTATGTTTTGTATGGGAGCCTGCAGCAAGCTGGACTTTTCAAATTTTTATACCATACCAAACTGCCTGCGGTTCGTCTGCAGCGAAATCGTACCCTGCGTTATTGCTTCCGGCCACGGGATCTTCTCAGCACAAGAACCGGTTTTTTTGAATTCCGTGCGACACGTGCTGTTGTGCCGCCCAGAAGATTCGACAGAGAACCCCTCTTTCCTGTTGATATCAGGATGATGACGGATATATCCTGCTCTTCTGAGAATGAGATGATCTCTTCAGCTGCGCTTCCGACAGAAACATGTGCCTGCGTCGGGATGGAGATTCCGGCAAAGGCATCCTGCATTTTCTTAAGCGCTGCCTGTGCCGCATCAACAGAAGACCTGACCGCTTCCGGTGAATCTCCGGTTGTGACTGCATGGAAGAGAGTTACCTTACGGATCCATGGCAACTCATCACAGCAGATCGATGCAATCTCCGGATCTGAAAAATCCGTACATATCATGACATGGGAAAAAATGTCCGGGCAGGGTTCATCCTGTCCTCCCGGGCACATATAATCAGCCTGCTTGTTATTGACAAGAAGCAGATCCGTCTTCCCGTACCAGAGAACATCATAAGCGACACTGCCAAGAAGAAGGGTATCGATAATCCCCCTCCCACGCCTCCCCATAAAGGTGAGTGGCACTTCTTCCTGTGAGGCAATCCGGTTGATAGCTTCGAAGATCTCGCCTTCCTGGATTTCATCGATGATTGTCCTGACCGTTACTCCGGGGATCTCAACTTCTTTTTTGATCTCTTCGAGGCACAATCTTGTATACTCACGCTCGGGATCATCAGGGTTTGCAGCATTCGAAGGATATCTGTTATAGACAATATGGAGGATCTTCACCTGGCGCAGTCCCGGAATGTGTCTGAGACAACGAAGTGCGTACCGGGATTTGATCGACAGATCAACGGGAACGAGCACCTTTTCAAACATAGTACACCACCGGTCCCCTGCCCCCCCCGCACGCGACAGGACAACAGGAGTTATGAATGGCGTTTTCTCTGCGTAATAGACTATAAGGAGAGAACATAGCCGGTGAATCCGGTGGATAATGAATACCGGTCATCATTTTCCCCCATTGATGGATGTGACGCTGTCAACGTAGGTGCAGGTCTCCCCCTTATAGAACCAGTTCCGGTACACCATCGGGGTAATCACGGTGGTCAGCAGGCTCATCATCACAATCGCAACATAGACCCCTTGTCCGATGACCCCTTTTTCAAGGCCGATAAGGGCGACAATCATCGCAACCTCACCGCGGGGCGCCATGCCGACCCCTACGATGAGCGCGTCCTTCGTGCACAACCCGCCCAGCTTTGCCGGAAGTCCGCAACCGATCAGCTTGGTCAGGATAGCGACAAGGGTCAGCATGAGCAGGAAGAGTAAAATCTCCGGGGTAACCGCGTGGAAATCAGCGATGATGCCTAATGAGACAAAAAAGATCGCAGCGAAGATGATCTGGAGATACTCCGCCCCCTCCTTTAAGCTCCTGCTCTTGTGCAGCTCCACGTCCTTGAACGAAACACCGGCGATAAAAGCTCCGACAATCGCCGAGAGCCCGACCGCCTCGGCGCACATGGCATAGAGAAAGGCGAGCATCATCGCAAAGATGAAGATAAACTCCGGATATTTTTGCACAAACGGCGTCGAATCCAGCTTTGCGAGGTATTTGCTGACAACAAGAATCCCAAAAGCTGCCGCGATCACGATGAACGTAACCGCCTTTACCGTTACAATCGCGATACTAAGGTACGAGAACGAACCACCGACGATATCGGCACTGATCGCAAGCGCGAGCAGGGCGAGCACATCGTCGATCACCGCAGCGCCGATAATCGCCTTTGCGGCCTCAGTCTTGAGCTTGCCAAGCTCCTTTAAGACATTTGCCGTGATCGCAATGCTTGTTGCCGTGCAGGCTGTCCCGACAAAGATCGCGCTTGCCGAATCAAAGCCGAAGAGCACGGCAAGACCCCAGCCGCCAATCCATGGAACGATGACACCGATAAGGGCGATGGCAAAGTTACGCGGCTGGACGATATCTTTCAAATTGAATTCGAACCCGATGACAAACAAAAGGATGACCGCACCCAGATGGGCGATGCTCCGGACAAAATCTGTATAGGTTATCAGACCCAAAACGCTTGGTCCGACAAACAACCCGACGAGGATCAGCCCGATAACCGCTGACTGATTGATGCGCGAGGCAATAAGATAACCACCGAGGGCAACAAACAACAGGAGGCTCATCTGGAACTCGATCAGGGTAAAGAGAGATTCCATCGGAATAAATGGGAAATATCGGTTAAAACTCTTTTTGGTTTTCCGTTCCTTTGCCAAATGTCGGCGATTACAATGATCGTTTGTTTTTCTTCAAATCAATACCCTCAAAAAAGATTAATGCAAATATCCGGGGACCAGACGTTCGGCTCACACAAGGTTTTGTTGATGGACTATTCCAGCAGTAAGATTCAAGATTATGCTGGATGTAGTAACGTGCGCCCATTGTCAATCCCATCCCGTCGTTTTTTGAGGATTATGACAAAGAGGCACGACGTTATTGCGTTGGGGGAAATCTTATTGTGACCAATACGGGTATGGCGTCGCAACAATCAGCCGGAACGCATCAGCTTAAAACAGATCATGAATAGGGATGAGTCTTCCTGAATAACCATACCTTGATCTGGTCATTGATCAGGAAGGACACCAGTGCATAGCCCCAGACAATCAGCGCAAATGACCACCCGATTGGCGTCATGAAGACGCCATAGATCGCGATGAGAGTTGCGGCTACCTGTGTAATTTCTGCTGTGCCAAAAAGAGCAAACGACGGGAACGGGCGCCTGCCGCCCGGTGCAGGCCAGGGAAATCGTCATATGACCGGCGACAGCCAGCTTGAGGAAGATGAGTGTCTGTATGACGCCGGCATCAAGATGGAAATATTCCTTTGCCAGCCAGAGGAGGAAAAAGCTTGAGACAACACCCAGGATACCAAGGATGCTTGGGATTGTCAGGGTGCGGTTCATCTGCCAGCGAACGGGTTTTTGTGCGACCGGTGCGTTATCAAATGCGATCATGATGGGAAGATCGTTCAGGATAGCCAGCACGACGAGCATGAGTGCAGTAATCGGGTAAAAATTCAACAAAACGATACAGAGCGACAGGAAGATCAGGATCCTTACGGTCTCAGATTGGCTAAGGATTTTGAAAAATTGTGATAAATCCTTTGTGTTTTGAAAAATCCTTCTGGCGCTGCCGGTATGCTGTAATGCCAACCCCCGCTGGTTTTATACAAAGAACGACCAGGGCATTCAATACATGAAAACTTCCAAAAAAAAACAGAAAATGTTGGAGATTAAAAAGTTTACTTCAGTTCGATTTTCCTGGGTTTCGTTTCCGGCCGGGGCTCTTTCTTGGGAACTTTGAGTTCCAGGACCCCCTCTTTCATTGTCCCTTCAGCCTGTGCAGGATCGACTTCTTCAGGGAATGAGAGGGTCCGTTCAAATGCAGAATACGCCCGCTCACGGTGGAGATAATTCTTCTTTTTGTCTTCTTTTTCTGTCTCTTTCTTTGCCTTGACGGTCAGGCCGTCACTGTCGATCTGGACTTCCACGTTATCCCTGGTAAAGCCCGGAAGCTCAACGTGTATAAGGTAGTGATCTCCCTCATCGATGAAATCAAGCGGTGCGTACCTTACCGGCAGCAGGCCGAATTCCTGCATCCGCATCTCCAGGGGGAAATACGGGCGCATCATGGAATCAAACGATCTCCGGAAATCATCGAAAATGGAGTCGAAATCGCGTTCAAGCCAGCTTTGCCCTCTCCGGGTTGTAAGCGAAGAACCCGGAGTAATAGGTATTATATCAGTGCTTTTTCTCTCAGGTTTTTCACGGTCCATAGGTGTTCCTCCTATGTTTCACTTTTAGTTAATGTATTATTCTTAATATAGTTTTTGTCGCCTCACGCTACAAGCTCATTTTCTGTGCCCGCTTTTTTTAGTTCCTTAAACAGTGAACGGCCAGTATGATTTCAGCGGGTGTTTCAATTAATGATGTTTTTGTCGTCGGAAATACAGGATTGCAACAAGGATAATAATGATCGACGCAAGAATGATGATGACCCTGTAATCCGGGGGAACCGGTTGCGTTTTGGCAGTTTCGGGAGTTCCCTGCCCCGGTTGACTAAGGTTGAGGCTCGGAACAGGAGTTAATTCCCGGGTGGTATCATTCTGTATTCTGAAGGGGCCGGTATAAGATATTATCCGGGATCCTGATCCATGTAGTGATAGCGCTGGGGTAGGGAGATTCACGAGCGTGTACGAGATATTGAATCGCAGCGTATTACCCTGCGCGTCATTCTGTGGCTGCCCTGTTTCTTCAAATTCCCAGGTCCAGTTGAGCCGGATTGTATCTCCTGCATTGAATGAATCAACTATGATAAAATGATCCCGTAGCTGGGGGGCCGGGGGAAATGAGGTGATGTGTGCGGGAAGAATTACGGTGCTGTTGATGTGCTGATGGGAGACATTGAAGTACAGATAATCTGCAAGCCCGCCACCGGGATTACCGTACCTGTCGGACTGGCTGATATTATCCACCCATAGATAGACAATCCCGTTTTCGGTACCGTTATTATGAAGTTCAATAGCATCAGAGCCATGATCTCCGGGAAGAATACCGCTGATATTCCAGGGAAAAGTACCCGTCGCCCCGAACGTGAGATCAACAGGACCCTGGGCAAAAACAGATACCGGCAGGAGAATGAGGAGAAAGAGAAAGGTTCCTACAAGAGGGAAAAAAGATCTCCGGTTCACGCTACCGGGTTTTGTCATAGGGGATTCTCTGTACTTGCACGTTTTTCATAGCGACTCCGGGAAAGCCCGGCACATGGGGTTACGAATACGATACCCTCACCTCGTTCAGTGCCGGTGTTTTTGAGGTATCACCTGTCGACAGTCTGGCACGCCACTGGAGATACCTGCCGGAGGGCAGCCCGGAACTGACCGGCGACGGCCAGCCGG
>JAJRBZ010000022.1 GCA_028679185.1 Methanoregula sp.
GATGAAAACAGGTATGTCCGGATGATGGCGGTCTGGGCTCTTGGGGCAATAGGCGGAAAAAATGTAAAAACCGCTCTTAAAAAGGCGCTTGAATCCGAAAGCGATGATAAGGTAAAAGAAGCGATTATCCAGGCAATGAAATGAAAATTGTGATGATTTAATGCACCCTAATATCACTCCTGTTTTTTTATGATTCTACGCAATTTAATTCTTTTATTTATCCATGGAATGATTGAAATCTCTGTACAAATTTTCTTTATAGACACTTCTGGCGAATGCGACCTTGATGCGAAGTGTCGAAGTATCCGGAATTCAAATAACAAACCTTATTGTTACAACGAAATTATGTATTGTTTACCCGGTATTTTAAAATAATATTTGAATTTGTGTTTTTAGAAACGGAGAAGATATTTCCATGAAGGATCCGCCGGTCCGAAGAATGCGATCCCTCTTCATTTCTCTTTTGCTCTCCATGATAATTCTTATCGTTTGTATCGTAGGATTTATCTCCATCAATAGTTACGTCTATTCAAAAAATAATTTCGAGCGCGAATCCACCCTGCTCCAGGTGCAGACTGAACAAAATATTATTGAGGCAATGCGGCTTGAGGAGATCACGTGGAATATCTATGATGAAACCCTCAATAGCCAGATGAAGGATGGGTTGACTTCAGTCCTCCTTGAATATAACCGGACCGGGGGCGATCCTCGTAAGATGGATCTTACGAAGGTAAAAAACAGCCTCGGGAAAAATTATGATATTTATGTGATCAATGGATCGGGAGTTATTATATCTACAACATATCTGCCAGAACTTGGGATGGATTTCAGGCAGGTCCCATATTTTTACGATTATCTTACAAAAATCCGTATGTCAGAAGGATTTTTCCCGGATCGTATTGTTCGTGAAAAACTGGGGGCAGGTCAGCTCCGGAAATTTGCTTATATGCCAACCCCTGACCATCTCTATATACTGGAACTCGGTTTTTCGAGTCCGACGCTTGATACATTAAACGAGCAGCTGGATGACAAGAATAATATACAAAAAATCGTTTCAGTTAACCCTTACGTCGAAGAGTTTACGATTTTTAACTCAATGGGGAGGCGACTGGATAATAACAGCCTTCCGGATAAAACTACGCAGGGATATATCAATGAAGTACTGAAAAACCGCGAAACTATTGAAGTGCGGGATCCAGGACATCAACGTACAACGACGTATCTTATGGTTAATCTGAAAGTCGATAAGTATGGTTCTGACCCGAGCAGGGTTGTAGCGATTACCTATAACCTGCAATTAATCCGGGATGATCTGAACCGGCTTATTTTTAACCTTTTTGTGACCGTAATTGCTGCACTTATCATCGGGTGCGTCCTGGCATACGAAATATCACGACGTATCACCGGGCCCATCCAAAAAATAGTTGCGGATGTGAATATTATTGCACATGGAGACCTTGACCACCGAATCGGCCCGACCCAGAGTTCCGAGTTTGTCGTCCTCGAGAACAGTACCAACATAATGGTTGATTCACTCAAAAAAGCACTCCAGCAGGTAAAGGATGAAGAAAAGCTCCGGATGGAAATAATCGATCAGCTGCCTGTGGCTGTCTTCATGAAAACAGGGAAGGACGGCAGGTATCTGTTCTGGAATAAAGCAAGTGAACGAATTTTTGAGATCCAGGCATCCGAAGTAATTGGAAAGTCAGACCGGGATCTGTTTTCAAAAGACTGGGTATCTGTCATTGAGCAGGAGGATTTGATTGCAATCCGTGATCACATTTTGATAAGTAATAAGAAAATTTCGAACAAATCACAAGGCCAGCGTATTATCCATATAGTCATTGTCCCGATCTTTAATTCAGAAAATACCCTGCAGTATATTCTGGGAATCGCCGAAGATATGACCGATGAGACCCGTAACCTGAAAAGGGAGCTTCTTTTCAGTTTAACAAGGCGGGATATTCTTGACCAGCTTTTAGTTATCGTGAGTTACCTGGAGCGTGCACAGCTAAAGGCTACCCATGAAGAAATGCAGATTTTTTTTGATAAGACAATCGAATCTATCGAGTCGATCCGAAAGCAGATGGCATTTGGAAAATCACTTCAGGATATGGAGGGTATTTCTCCGACCTGGCAACTGGTTCAGAGATCATGGTATGATGCGATCAAGCTGTTGCCGGCACATACAGTTGATATCGGCATGGAAATGGCAGACATCGAATTGTACGCAGATACACTCCTCTCCAGAGTTTTTTACAACCTTATGATAAATTCGTTGCATCACGGAGGGCATCAGCTCACAAAAATCAGGCTGTATACCAAGAAGTCGGCAGAATCCCTAATCCTTGTCTATGAAGACAACGGCACTGGCATTCCCTTGCATAAAAAAGAAAAGATATTTGAATTTGGCTATGGCAAGGATGCTGGTTTAGGCCTTTTCCTGGTCCGTGAGATACTCGGAAATACCGGAATTACGATAACTGAAACAGGTGAACCCGGAAAAGGTGTAAGGTTTGAGATCCTCATTCCAAAGGGGAAATTCAGGTTTACCGCTTGAGAAAAAAATTATCCTAAAAAACACAAATAAGAGCTTGATTTGAAAGGTCAGAATTTCAGATCTAGCGATTTTCTTCCCGGCTGGTGGATTA
>JAJRBZ010000023.1 GCA_028679185.1 Methanoregula sp.
CTGCTACTGTTCTGATCCATCAAAACCGGATTTTGTTCCATTGATGTGGTACTTAATTCCCGTTGCGGGTGCCTTCCCATGACTCCACTGATGTTCTTCCCAGCAATCCGGACAAAAATAATTTCCACAGGGACCGCACTGGATAAGATCCTCTTTCTGGAATGATGTATTGCAGTTCCCGCATTTTCTGGTTTTCTGAAAAATAATCTTTGTTTCCTGTTTTCCCCTGGCTGCGCCTGGCTGGGATGGTGATCTGGGTCCGGGGATTTTCCGGAGTGCTGGCGTATAAAGCCACACAGACTGTCCGGAGGTGACCGTTATCTGCTGCGTGTCCGGAGTATATCCTTTCAGGGTTGCTTTCAGGGAATATATTCCGGGAGACAGGTTCCTGATTTCAACAGGAGCGACTCCCCGGTAAACATCGTTTAAGTATATGGCAGCTCCTTCTGGTACTGACGCAGCTGCTATTGTCCCTTTCTGCCGGGAAGGGGGTGGAGTCATTGCAGCGGGTGTCTTTTGGTGACGTTTCATGACCGCCCAAAAAACCACGAGTGCAACCAGAGCAATCGGGACCAGGATAAAGATGGCATTCCCGAAATCAATAGGGGAATTGGTTTCTGTGGGAAGAGTGACTGCCGGTGCTGTTGTGGTTTCCGGTGCAATTTGTTGTGTTGGAACAGGAGTCAGTATCCCGGCCCATCGGGTCGCAGAATCTACCTGCCTGCCTTCACGGGTAATATACGCATCCTGATTGGTATATGTCGTCAGATCGATGAATTTATTGTCCTCCGATATCGAAACTGACGAGATGGATGCGTTTTCGATTGCTCTTCTCCAGAGGATATCCCCATTCTTATTAAAGAAAAAAACCATTCCCCCTTCGCAGCCTGCTGCTACATAATTCCCGTCATCCGAAATTGCGATGGCATCAATCCCCAGACCGGTATTGTATGTCCATGGGACCGTTTCATGACTATTATCAAAAAAGACCACATTATTATCGCTGGTTGCCTTGACCGTATAAGAAAAATAACGGGAAGTGGACGAGTGGGTATAACTGGTAGTGGTACTATCACCCGCAGATACTGCAGATATCAGAAATGACAGGGAAAAACCGAGAAAGATTATCACTATAAGATTTTTTAAAATTCCCTCCATTGAAGATACACTATTTTTTTTATTATTAAAATTTGGTATTTCACCAGCCGGATTCTGAATGGACAAAAATGAACCGGCACGTGCTCCTCTCTCCCGCTATCTTATTGCATTCATTACAGATTCGCCGGCCTCAGTTTTCCCTTGGAAGGGATGAGGAGGAAAGTCTGCCCCAAGGACAATAGGTAAGGTGGAATATTTATCCCTCCCGGTTAAAACAAAACGGTGATGGACTACCTCTATACACTCCTGAAATTCGTTGTCGGCGGAAGTATCATTGTCGGGGTGACCCTGCTTGTCGAGCATGCGGATCCCCGGTATGGCGGCATACTTGCTGCGGCGCCGATGATCACGACACTTGCGTTCCTCTTCACCTATTCCGAAGCAGGGCGTCAGGCGACCCAGCAGCTGGTCATCTCGACATTCTGGTTTATGATCCCCATGCTCCTGTTCTTACTGGCCTTCTGGTTCCTGATGGAGCGGTTCAGTCTCCTTCTGGGCCTCGGCGGGGCGTACGGGATCTGGATAGGTGCAACACTCATTATGAACCGCATCATTACCACCGTGTGAATTCCGAAGAAGGAATTCAGATTTCAATTGCTTTTTTGTAATTCATGAAGATGAAGTATTCAGACCGGGAGTCTGAACCGGGAGTTTTCCCGAATTTTTGGCGGAAACGTGTGCCCGCAGTGTTCGCAATGACAAGCCTCATATTCATTAAGCAATGTCTTTCTTGTATGGACCTCTTCGTTCTCCGGCATGGAAAGGCGGGTCAGTCTTCTGAAGAACCCGATGACAGGAAACGGGCACTCACGGCTGATGGAAAGGATGAGATGCGAAAAATCGGGAAGTGGATGCGGCAAAAAAAATTCGATTTCGAGGTTATTGCGACGAGCCCGCTGGCCCGAGCGTATGAGTCTGCGGACATTGTTGCCCGGTCGCTGGCTAAAAAAGACCGGCTCGCTGTCTGGGAGGAACTTGCACCCGTTGGTGACCTGGATACGATCTGCTATCGTGCTGCACAATTTGGTGAGGATGCAGCCATTCTCCTCACCGGGCACGAACCTCAGTTATCGACGCTAATAAGCAGGATCATTTCCGGAAATGATAATGTCTCGCTTATCCTCGCAAAAGGCGGCCTGGCAAAAATCAGGAACTATTCATTCAACAAACGGGCGTCCGGTGATCTCCAGTGGCTGCTCACGCCTAAACAGATGATGGAAATGGAGTAGGGTATCCGGTTTCCATGGATGAAAAAAACCTTAAATGAGCCCATTGCACCACCTTGTGTGCTTCCGGAATAGCCATAATAATACTCATTTCGGTAAAACCGGCAGATTATAAAGGTATTCCCCTTCTGGATCGGGCAGTCCCGTTCATTCCGTTCCAAATCCAAATATTAATCATAAAAAGGAATCATGTCACACTATGAAAATTCCCCTGCTTTTTATTATCGCAATGATTTTCTCTATACTTGTGACAGGGTGTATATCTCAACCTTCTACCCCCGGCAGTCTTGTCACTGCCGTGACAACAGACCAGGCAACTGCCGCCCCGGTCTCGGTATTTCCCGATAGTTCAGGATTCACCACTTTAATAACGGCAACCGGCCAGTCAGGAAAGACCTCGGATACCTTTTCTGTCCCGGGAGGTTATTGGGAGCTCTGGTACACGGCAGATCCGTTCATCATGGGAGGACAAGATTCAGTTTCGGCTTCGGGGTCGAACTCTGCGCTGTTTCCGTATCTCTCGATACAGGTCATCGATACAACAAATTCCGATAGGATTGTTAAAACCGTGGAACCTCCCGGTGGACTCGACAAAACCCTGTGGGCAAAATCGGGTATTGATCCCCGTCCATGGAAGCAGAAATTCTACGAGGGAAATAAAGAGTATTGTTTTGTGATTACGACAAAACACCTTAAATCCTATGTCATCGAAGCCAGAATTCCCAAGAGCAGCTAACAAACAATTGATGCTTCATGGTAATATTTGGTTAACTATTCGATGCTGCACGCATTTGTCCTAAAACCAGCTCTCCAGTGTCTTCTGCCCAGCCTTTACACAGAAATTCTCCATGGCTTTCTCAACCCGTTCTTCGGAAAAATCGTACTGGCCACAGAGCATTTTCTTTATGCCCTCAATGTCAGGGTGTCCCCATGCGAGGGTATAATCGTCCGTCACATCCGGGTGCAGGAAGAGATCCATAACCGGCGAGGGGTCAAAATCCGGCAGTTTCTCGTGGATTTTTACGTCAAACTCCCCGCGCTGTACGATCTTGAGCCCGGTCTTTGCCCCGATTCCCTCGACGCCCGGGTTAAAATCCGTGCCAACAAGGATACTGATCTCGATCAGCTGCTCACGGCTTAGTTTAAGCCCGTCAAGCACATCTGCGAGAATGAGCCGTTCAGGATTTACCGTGATCTGCCGCCCCCGGATCTTCCGCTTGCCGCTGACGGTTAAGTTCCGGACAAGATTTGGGGCGCCAAAAAGGAGCGTATCGTAGTCCTGCGACACAACGTACCGTGCCTCCCCTTTTCCCACCATATAGGCTGCCTGTGCCTCCCCTTCTCCGGGCGCCTGGATGGTCGGGAGGCCCATGAGCCCGAGAAGTTCCTTTGATGTGTCGATGATGGTGGTGTCGACCCTGGATGACGACCGGGCCTGTTTATAGGCCTCAGCCTCATCACCCCGCTCAATTGCTTCTTTCCATTTTTCACCGGCCTCGTCCCGGATCTTACGGCGCCCGTCAATGGTCTCCTGCTTGAGCGCGGCGGGTTTCCCGTCAAAGACAAAGACCGGTTTTATACCCTTCTCCATAAAATTTGAAACCCTGAAAAGGATCCCCGAAAGGTGAGAGGTGACCCGTCCGTGCCTGTCCATAAGGGGTGTACCATCAGGTTGCCGGATTATCGTGAGGAACTGGTAGAGGGCATTGTTTGCGTCAATTGCAGCAACACCGGGCAGCGAATCCCATGTCGCTGGTTTCCTGTAATCCGTGAGAATATCCCTTAATGCGACACCCATGATGATTCACGTTCTTGGTAGGAATATTATCGGTACATGCGCTTTGAAAAATCCCCGACAAGCTCATCCAGATGGGTGATTGCCATATCGTATTTCTCTGCCAGGCGGTTTGAGGTTTCCTCAAGGTTGTTGCGCAGAATCCGTTCACGGATTACGATGCTCCTTTCCAGATGGCGTACTTTTATCTGGAGCGACAGGAACAGTCCGCCCAGGGAAAGCATCATAAGGCATGCGGCGATTGCAATGGTGAGATCCTGCCAGAACCTATTTATGAGGATGAGTGTCGAAACGATCATAACAACGGTTAGCAGGATATCAATCAGGTATTCACGTATATCCATGCTTTTAGGTGATGAGAGCACAGTAATTAAACTAACTACACAACCGGAGCTACATAATGGATATCAAACGCATAGTACCTTTCCTTGTGATGCCGCTCCTGCTCCTTGCGGTGGAAATCGGCTCAATCCTTCTCTCCCTTCCCGTACAGGCAGCAGGAATCACCGCATTTGAGGATCCCACATCGATAGCAAACCCGTTTATCTTTATTGTGATCCTGCTGGTCTTCACGGGATTTTTGCTTATTCTGATTAAATTTGATTTAAAAAAGGTAATTGCCGGAATTATAGGGCTCTCCATCTTCCTTACATTCGGTTATATTTTCACTGCCCTCGTTTCTGCGGCACTGGGAACAAGCGATCTTTCCATGCTCATCGTACTCGTACTATCAATTGTGGCAACTGCCCTTCTTTATAAATACCCGGAGTGGTATGTTATCGATGGTCTTGGCATTTTAATCGGTGCCGGAGTAGCATCAATATTTGGCGTTTCTTTAGAGATCCTTCCTGTAATAATTCTCCTCATCCTCCTTGCGCTCTACGATGCAATCTCGGTCTATAAAACAAAACACATGATAACACTTGCTGAAGGGGTTCTTGATCTGAAAACCCCCATCCTGTTTGTCATCCCTAAGCGGCGCAACTATTCTTTTATTCGTGATGGGATTGGAAAACTGGATGATGGCGGGGAACGGGCTGCATTCATCATCGGTATGGGGGATTTGATCATGCCATCGATACTGGTTGTTTCCGCAAATGTTTTTTTAAAAGGGTGGCGGCTTGCCGGGATCATTAACATTCCGGCGCTTGGAGCCATAATCGGTTCCCTAGCCGGGCTGGCTGTCCTGCTTTCCTTTGTTGCATCGGGAAAACCCCAGGCAGGTCTTCCTCCATTAAATGGCGGAACTATACTTGGGTTTGTTCTGGGGTGGGCGATTGTCGGTTTTTCGTAACTACGGGTTTATTACTCAGGATTGCAGCGAGCACATCTAAAATCCCCTTCCCGTTTTCTGTTGACATGGAAAGGTAACCATCCGCAATCATAAGGTCCGATTTGTTTGCAGCCACGACAAGCGGTACTTCGATCATTTCTTTCACTTCGTCAAGCAGGTTGAGCTGCACTTCCATCGGGTACCCGCAGTGTCCGGAGGGGTCAAGAATGAAGAGAATGGTATCGGCTACATTCATCATCGCTGAAAGAGCCTGTCTCTCTATAGCGTTTCGTTGTTCTGCCGGGCGATCGAGAATACCCGGAGTATCGACAAACTGTATTCGTTCCCTTCCGATGGCCCGGTGTCCGACAATAATCCCTTTTGTAGTAAAAGGGTACGAAGCCACTTCTGGAGCAGCAGAAGAAACCTGGCGGATAAATGAGGATTTCCCCACATTGGGATATCCGGCGATAACTATTGTGTATGCCTCGTCAACATGGGGGAGCGTTCGCAGGACATTCCGGACCTCGTTTAAGAATCGCAGGTCTTTGTCTATCTGGTGTACCATGGAGGCAAGCCGGGCTACCGTCCTTTTGCGCACCATTGTCGTATCATCCGATTTACGCGACTGGACCGCGAGCTGATTTCCCACCATCTTTGTGTGCTTAGCCGCCCAGCCTACTGCACCCAGCGATTGCTTTATCCGATCCATACCAAACAGGATATCAGCCATCTCAAGGTAGAACCGGGGAAGCTGATCAAATTCAGGAAATCCGCGTATGATGGAGACCAGCCGGTCGTGGACCGCAGCGCTTACCGCTCTCACAAATTCTTCATTGGCGCGGTCTTTGTTGGTCTTTTCCTTCATTTTTTTTGCTGCCCGGCGAAAGCTCCTGTCAAGGATCTCATCAGCTGTCGGCACAGTAGGCATATGTTCGAATTCCACAAATCTCCAACCTATTTATATATTGGGGAGTTATACGGTTTATCGTTATGGACTTGTCGCTGATCCAGAAAGATATCCTTATTTCCCTCATTACCCTTTACCACAAGCACTCCCATTCAGTTAAAGGTGAGGAGATTGCCGACATGATCCAGCGTAACCCGGGAACTGTACGAAACCAGATGCAGGCTCTCAGAGCGATAGGGTTTGTTGACGGGGTACCTGGTCCCAAAGGAGGCTACATCCCCACCGCACTTGCCTATACGGAACTCAACCTGAGCGTTTCCGAAGGTAATTATGATGTAAATATCAGCCGGGACGGGGAAATTATTTCCGGCGCAAGAGTTCAGGAGATTGATTTTACCACACTCTGCCACCCGGATATCTGTCATGCAGTGATCAAACTTTTTGGTAGTGCGAAGTTCTTTAAGATTGGAGACCAGATCACAATCGGTCCCACACCGGTAAATAAACTCCTTCTCCGCGGGGAAGTGTTCGGGAAAGATGAGTCAAAACAGTCGCTTCTCATTGCAACTACCGAGATGATCTCGCTTCCCAAACATCCTATTAAAACCTACATGAGCAGCCCCCTAAAGACGTTAAAAAGTTCCAATACAATCCACGATGCCCTGGTTCTTTTTAATACGGCTCATATCCATGGTGCTCCTGTCATGGACAAGGGGAACCTTGTGGGGATCATAACAATGAGTGATATTGCAAAAGCTGTGGAAAAAAATCTGCCCCTGACAAAAAAAGTATCTGCAATTATGACTGCGGATGTTGTTGAAGCTCCCTCTGACACTAAACTCTTTGAGGTGGTTCGAAGGTTCAAGGAACTGGAAATCGGGCGATTGATTGTTGTTGAGAATGGAAAACCCGTGGGGATCCTCACACAGTCTGATATCATCCGGGTATTTCCCTCGTTATAATCCAATATTGTTATATATTGTGAGCTGAATTACCTACGAGGAGTGTGTACCATGACTGAACTATCAAGAGCAGCAGTTGAACGTATCATTAAAAAGGCAGGTGCCGGGCGAATCAGTAACGATGCCACAGAAATCCTTACAGAATTAATGGAAGAATATGGGATATTTCTTTCAAAGGAAGCAAAAAAAATGTCAGATCACGCCGGAAGAAAGACACTGAGGGGATCTGACATAAAAATGGCGGCTGAGATTTTCAAATAACTAAAAAGCGGATATCAATAGTAAAAAACTCTTTTTATAGCGATTTTTTAGAACACTTTAAATATTTGTACGAGTCATAATTTTTTTATGTCTCGTGTATTTGCCCGCAGCCTTTCCAGAAAAAAGATCATGAGCAATGACGGTAAGCTTATTGGAACACTTAAAAATATCAGAGTCGATTTTGATTCCGGCCAGGTTCAGGCGATGATTGTCCACCCGGACCAGACTTTTATTACTGAAGGTTACACCATGGAAGATGATAAACTTCTGGTAATTCCATTCGAAGCGGTTAAAGACATCAAGGATTATATCGTTGTTGACCGTTTTCTTGCACGAAAATAAGAATAATATTTTGTAATCGCTTCAACAAATCCATCTCCATATCCTTTTTTGGCTATATATTCAGCCACTGCCTTTGTATCGGGATGGGCATTTGCGACGGTTAAACCGATACCGGCCTTTTTGAGCATCTGGATATCATTGACAGAATCCCCGATGGCAAGAAAATCTGCGGGCAAAATTCCTGTTTCCTGCGATAAAGCTTCCAGTGCGGTTCCCTTGTCAATGCCGGGTGACTGCAGGTGAATTGCATACCCGGTATCTATCACCTGCACCGTGTGGCTTGTAAGAATTTTTTTGATATCCTCAGCGGGAACCGTCCGGGCAAATGCGAGATCGGCAAACCGGTACGAAGGGTTGAAGAGAACGAGTTCCTTGCCATGAGTCCGGTAATGTGCCTGGACAACCTCCAGGGCTTTTTTGCATACGCTCTGGTCTCCTTTGATGTGGAGCGTGCCGGTATAACCAACCCGGAAGACCCCCCCGTTCTCTGCGATGAAAGTTCCCTGCGTCCCTATCATCTTGCACATGGCATCCATAAAGCACGAGGTATTGCCACTTGCAAGAACTACTTCCACACCCTCTTTTACTAGGGATCTGATAATCTCGATTGCACCGGTATCCAGCCGGCGGGACGAATCAGTAATCGTCCCGTCTATATCGGTAAGGAGTGCCTTCAGCACGATTTAAGACCTGCTTCTTCTACCATGAACGGTGCTTCACCCTCGGGAAGATTGGGGCTGTCGACAAGGCGTGCGATACGTTTGCCGCCCTTGCTCTTACGCAGGTAGAGCCGGAAGGTCGCGGTATGCCCGACAATGTTGCCACCGATTGGTTTTGTCGGATCACCGAAAAAGACTGCCGGGTTAGACATTACCTGATTTGTTACCAGCGCAACGGCATTATGTTCATCGATAAGCTTGAAGAGCTCGTGCATGTGCCGGTTCAGTTTCTGCTGTCGGGCTGCAAGTGTCCCCCTTCCTGCATATTCAGCCCTGAAGTGGGCGGTGAGAGAATCGATAATAAAGAGTTTGACCGGACGGTTGCTGTTTTTGAGTTCCGCAGCAAGATCGCGTGAATTATCCACAAGGAGCATCTGGTGATCTGATGTATGTGCCCGTGCAATGTGGATGTTGTTTAAGAACTCCTGCGGATCCGCATTATCGATTCCAAGTCCATGCACCATCTGCTCAATACGCTCAGGACGGAACGTGTTCTCGGTATCGATATAAATCGCACTCCCGCCAAGCCCTCCGTCATCTTCGGGAAGCTGAACATTTACTGCCATCTGGTGGACGATTTGGCTCTTACCGGAACCGAACTCACCGTACATCTCAGTGATGGCCTGAGTCTCCAGTCCCCCTCCCATCAGGGCATCGAGTTCGGGAACGCGGAAGGATAGTTTTCTGACATTTTTTCGCTGCTCGAAGATGTCTTTTCCGGTTTTGAATCCCCCGATATCTGCGGCTTCACGTGCAGCTTTAATAATCTTTTTTGCTGTTGATTCGGAGATCTCCGAGATTTCGGAGAGCTCTGCGGGCGATGCGGTTGCAATACTCTCAACCGACAGGTACCCGGCTTCACGGAGTTTATCTGCGGTGCTCGGGCCAACGCCCGGTAAATCTTCAATCTCTAAAGGTCTTTCAGCCATTTCTTGCACATCTCCTATGGCACATCAAGATGTTAAACGTGGACATATATTCTCTCGGACTAAGCGGGGCGAAAGTGTAACTTATTGGTTATAGTCCTTCGATAAACTCGCGGAACTGCATAAGTAAGATTTGGGGTTTGACTTCAACAGGCTGGACGTTTGACGGCGTGATCCGGTTGCCTGAAAGTATTCCGGTTACCTGCACCTCGGTTCCGTGCTTGAGATTTCCTTCAATAATATAGCGTTCGGTGCCATTATCAATAAAGGTGCATCCCTGCCCGGTAATGATAGTTCCTTCAAAAATAATTGGGTGCGACTCCTCTATTGGCACCCGGAATGAACTTCCCCTCCCGACGCCAAGCTCAATGCCTCCATAACGACCGGGTCTGGCGGTTGCATGGAAGACCTCAATCTGGTCCCCGGGCATGACCAGGGTAAGCGCTTTTTCGCCCCACAGCACGATTTTCAGCTCGTCTTTTCCATCACTTACAAGTATATTTCTCACCCATGATACGGTGCCATTACGGCTTGTAAACGAACGCGGTTCTTTTACGTCTTTTACAGCCCCTTTTATAGAATAAATCCCCTCTTCACTAACAGAGCCAACAGGTGTGAATGGCACGCTGATTGCCTGGTCAGTGACTATAACTGTACTTTTCTCATCGAGGCTGTATGCCCTCCCCATCCCGCGCCGGTCTGGCTTTGCACCGGTAATATGGATCGAGCTGCCCGAAGGAATGTTTCCAAAAAGTTCCGGTACCCACGCTACTACCCGAGCGGTGCCAAAAGTATCGCCTATGACAGCTTCCACCATCTCACCTGTAGTACCGTCTTTGCGGTAGAAAGTACGAAGTTCTTCGCGTGAAATCAGGACAGCATCAAGATCAACAGGTCTGTAAGAAAGGCTGTCTCCGACTGCCCCGTTTATGGGCAGGGAACAAGAGATCTCGCAGCTTGCCTTGCGCAGTGCAAGTGCGTATATCTCTTTTGTGCTCTTTTGCGGGGGGCGTCCGATTATCTCCAGCACATCCCCGGCAGCAATATCGTTGACCGATGCGGCTTTCTCATCCCACAGCACCACCCGTGTGGTTCCGGTTTCGTCACCTACCAGCAGCGTGGCGACCCAGCCTTTCTCTCCGTCTTTACGGTCAAATCCCTTTGGTTCTGTTTTATCGGTCACCTTGCCGAAAAAAGAAAAGAGGCTGGATTTTCCTGACAGCTCCCGGATCTTTACATGCTGACGACCCAGTTCACCGATTACGAGCATGGCCGCAGTCGGCTCATCAATAAGATCCCCGCACTCTTCGATCTTCGTTTCTACGCGCTGTTCGAACTCCTCTTTTGAAATGAGGTCATCAACAAGTGCATAGTGGAAAAGCACAGCTGTTAATCTCCTTGCCTCTGCCAGTCCGGGTACTGCATGAGAGCAGTGATATCCGCGATATTCTCACCTTTGCGCATCAATGCGGTCTCTTTTTTGTGTATCAGAACCTCCGGGCAGCGGGGACGACAATTATACTGCGAGGACATGGCAAATCCGTATGCTCCGGTATCAAGGATAGCAATGATGTCACCGGCAGCAAGCTGCGGGAGTTTGCGGTCCGGCGCAAGGATGTCTCCTGTTTCGCAGATGGGGCCGGTCACGGTGTATTCTGTGGTGAGGGCAGCATCCGCTTTATCTGCGACTATGATTTCGTGGTATGCATTATACATAGCGGGACGGATAAGCAGGTTGAAACCGGCATCCACATTGGCAAATTTTTTATGAGCTGATTTTGTCGAGTTAACCCTTGTCAAGAGAACTGTTGAATCAGCAACAAGCGAACGCCCGGGCTCAACCCAGAGTTCCGGGGTAATTCCGCATGCTTCGACACCTGCCCTGAATACAGGAACAACTTTTGCTGCATACTCCTCAGGCGTTGGAGCCGGATCCGTGTCATGGTGGTAAGGGATTCCCAGCCCTCCTCCAAGATCGACAAATTCAAGCCTGACCCCCATATCCGTCAGTTCCCTGGCAAGCCTGACCATCACTTCTGCAGCCCTGACGAACGGTTCAACATCAAGTATCTGCGAGCCGATATGGCAGTGAATACCTACCGGCCGGATATTCGTACATGACAGTGCTTCACGGTATGCCGCGGGGATTTCCCCATGGGGGATACCGAACTTACTCGTCGCAAGCCCGGTTGCGATCTTGGGATGGGTGGGAACCTCAAGTGCCGGGTTTACACGAAACGCGATCTTTGCGATTTTTCCTTCCGCTTTTGCTGCTGCATCAAGCTGATGGAGCTCGTCAAGTGAATCGACGGAAACCTTCACGCCTTTTTTTATTGCAAGGAGCAGGTCGGCAGGTGTTTTCGAACTGCCATTGAAAAGCAGTTTTTCCGGGGGCATCCCTGCATCGAGTGCAAGATGAAGTTCACCTGACGAGAAAACATCTGCCCCTGCACCCAGCCTTGCGAGCGCCCGCATCACTGCGAGATTGCCATTGGCTTTTGCAGCAAAGAGTACCTGCACATAAGGGTACCTGTCCAGGAGGGCTTTTTGATAACTCCGGAACTGCTCGCAAATCCGGTCTTCGCTGGTCACATACAGCGGCGTTCCGAACGCACGGGCGAGCGCCACGCAGTCAACCCCGTTGATATGGAGATGACCATTGTTTATGCTCAGGTGGTGAGGGAGTTTCACAGGTCCAGCCTCCTCATGCGTTCGATTGCCTCTTTTATCCTCACAACCGGTCGCGTTATCGCGAACCTCACATACCCTTCCCCGCTTGAGCCGAAGCCTATGCCGGGAGCTGCCACAATACCGGCTTCATTCAGCAGTTTTGCTGAAAATGTCATACAGTCCTGTACCGGCAGCCAGACATAGAAAGTTGCCCTGGGGGTGGGCACATCAAAACCCAGATCCCTCAGTCCGCCAATGAGTACGTCCCGGCGCTCCTCATAGATGGTGCATGCATTCCTCACACATTCCTGTGAACCGCTGAGAGCAGTTATCGCAGCATGCTGAACAGCATTGAAGACTCCTGAGTCCACGTTTGTCTTGACCCGTCCGAGCCCGGCAAGGATATCTGCGTTACCGACTGCCATGCCGATCCTCCAGCCGGTCATATTATACGTCTTTGAAAGCGAGTGCATCTCAATGCCGACTTCCCTTGCTCCTTTTACCTCAAGAAATGAAGGAGCACGGTAATTGTCAAATGCGATCTCGGAGTACGCATTGTCCGAAACGACAACAATGTTGTGTTCACAGGCAAAGTCAACCACTTCACGATAGAAGCTCTCCGGGGCAATTGCAGCAGTTGGATTATTCGGATAGTTGATGAACATAAGTTTCGCAGATTTTACGACATTTTTTGGGATATCGGTCAGAACCGGGATAAAATTATTTTCTCTTGTGAGTGGCATTTCATGTACAATACCTTCAGCAAAGAGAGTCCCTGTCCTGTACACCGGATAGCCCGGACTTGGTGCAAGTACGCAGTCACCCGGGTTTACAAACGCTTCAGCGATATGGGCAATGCCATCCTTGGAACCCATGAGCGCAACAACCTCTTTTCCAGCATCGAGTGCGACACCAAAACGGTTTTTATACCAGTCTGACACCGCGCTCCGGAATGCAGGCATTCCGGCATATGATGGATAGTGGTGGTTTTCCGGGTTTTTGGCCGCTTCGCAGAGAGATACCACAATATGGTCCGGGGTAGGAAGATCCGGGTCACCAACCCCGAGGTCAATGATATCAACGCCTTTTTTTTGTTGTTCTGCTATCATCTCGTCGATCCGGGCAAAAAGATACGGCGGGAGACGGCTCATGCGTGATGCGTACATAGGTAGTAGATTTAGGTGTCCGGATTTATTGTAATTAACGCTCCCGTACATTCTACCGTCTTTCATAATGGTGTGAATAATTACGCTTATTAATCAGGAATAAAAACATGAGCCCTATGGAGAAGAAGGAAATTATCAGAATATCCTGGTTCTTCAGTAAGGCCGGGAATACAAAGGAGCTATCAGGGGGATGTGTATGAGCTTATCAGGGGAGATAATTGTTATATTCTCTACAGCACCTTCAGACAAATCGGAATCACTGGTGAGGATGCTTCTTGACAAGAAGATAGTTGCCTGTGTCAATGTGGTTCCCGTGCATTCATACTACCGCTGGAAAGGTGAATTCTGCAGTGAACCCGAACACCTGCTCATTGCAAAGACCACAAAAGAAAAAGTAAAAGATGTTATTACGGCAATAAAAGCGCACCATACCTATGAAGTGCCGGAGATCATTGCACTTCCGGTTATTGATGGTCATCCGCCGTATCTGGAATGGGTACATCAGGAAATTCAACGATGAACCTTAAGCACCACCGCGGTATCCAGGTCAGGAATGGTGATATATCAGAAATTAACGATATAATCGTGGTCGAGGACCGGTTTCAGATACTCTTTAATGATGTTCCAGTGACTGACGTGATTGCCAGCCGGGACCAGCTCCGGGAGCTCGGAGCCGGTTTTGTCATAACCGAAGGACTGACCCGGTGCGTGGACAAGGTGAAACTTGATGGCGATCGCATCCTTGTTTATGCCGATTGCGGGTGTGATATAGCGAAAACAAAAAAAGAGCTCGGTTCTTCGGGAGGAATAAGTGTCCTCACGGAACAGGGAAAAGTATCCTCAGATATCCATATCACACCTGAAGATGTTTTTTCCTTTTCCCGTGAGATTGAGACTGAAGTCTGGCGTAAAACCGGTGCCGTCCATTGTTCGGTACTTTTTTATGAGGGGAAATGTGTGGTAAAAAGCAGTGATGTGGGGAGGCATAACACGGTTGACAAGGTGGTCGGGCATGCCATTCTGAACAAGATCGATCTCTCCAGGTGCATCATTGGCTGTACGGGAAGACAGCCTGCCGGCATGGTCAAAAAAGATGCAAACGCTGGTATACCGATAGTAATTTCCCGGGCTGCTTCGACTGACAAAGGAATTGCAGCTGCCAAAGCAGCTGGTATCACACTGGTATGTTTCTCCCGCGGGGACCGTTTTACCATTTACACGCATCCGGAGCGAATACTGGGTGTATAAAACCCCATGGTTCGTTGAATGTGATGAAGCACAAAGTTATTGCCATCGGCTGAAATACTTCAACTGTAGCTAACTGCAGGAACTGGTAAATTTGTCAGATAAACCACCAACCTCTTTGGGATCGGCGCTCCTCGTGCTCGGATGCCCGCAGGTACCCGTGCAGACAAGCATCGCATTGTACCTGATTAACAGGCTTAAAAAATCCGGCTTTGTACCGGTCGTTGCCGGAAACAAAGCAGCAAATACGCTCCTTGTTATCGCTGACCCGGAACGGCACTATATTGGAGAGATCATGGATCTCGACCGGGCGGTAGCAATGATAACCGAACAAAAACGGGACTTTGACCGCTGTTTTGTTTTCATTCATAATGATGCCGGAATAAGCTATGCAGGCACCATGGGTGCAATCTCGAAGGCAAAACTTTTCACACTAGTTTATGGAGAACATTACGAGGATCTGGTAAAACAGATTGATTTTCCCTGCACAATAATTGCAGCAAAAGCCATACACAACCCTCTGCCCCTTAAGAAGGCAATCGATGAGGTGACACCATGGGCTGTGTAGAATCGATGAACTACGAAATCCTAATGCGGCATGGATCGTTTAAGGAATGCAGGGAATATATCAGACAACATTTCAAAGAGTATATTGATGTCCAGCCGGGTTTCAAGATTTTTGATGTCCACCTGATTGGTATACCTCCGATTACGATAGGGCTTGAGAATGACTTTATAATTTTCCCGTATACAAAACCCTGTCATGGAACGTTCCTTCTTCGGGTAGAAGATACCGTTGAAGCAGCCCGTTTACGCGCAGCAAAGAAATGATCCGGTCGGTTGACGTGTTCAGCAGATCCTGCAGGAGACAGTTATAAAAAATGCTATAGTATTTAGGCAACAAGTTCTGATCACTAGGTAATCTCAAGGGATTTTTTTATGCCCGGTAAAGGAAAGGTTCTCTTCATGGATGATGAGCAGATCATCCTTGATGTGACAGATGAAGTTATGAAGTTTCTTGACTATGATGCTACTTTTGCCAGGGATGGTCTTACAGCGATTGACCTCTATAAAAAAGAAAAATCCGCCGGGACGCCTTTTGACATTGTCATCCTCGATCTTTCCGTTCCTCAGGGAATGGGGGGGAAAGAGACGATTGAGCAGCTCAAAAAATTTGATCCTGCAGTAAAAGCTGTAATATCCAGCGGGTACACAAACGATCCTGTAGTTCTGGATTTTTCGCATTATGGTTTTAGTGAAAGACTCATCAAACCTTACAAAATTAATGACCTTAAAAACCTTCTCGACAAGCTGATGAAAAAATAGCAGGCTGAATGCGCTGGTATTCCGCCCTTACTTACTTTTCCTCCGAATTGTTGGCCCGGATCTTTTCAATTGCGTCGTTGACTGCTCTTCGCACATACTCATCTTCATCGTCTTTTAACTGTGTCAGCGGTCCAAGTGCTCTTTTGTCGCCGATTTTACCGAGTGCATCAGCCGCACCCCAGCGGATATACCAGTCAGAATTTTTCAGTGATTCAAGAAGGGAATCAACTGAAACACTGCTCCCCAGTTTTCCCAGTGCCCACAATGCAGGTACCTGAACATACGAATCCGTCTCTTTCAATGCGGTTCCAAGGCATCTGGCAGCTCTCTTGTCACCAATTTTACCAAGTGCATCAGCGGCACTCCATCGGACATACCAGTCCTGATCGTTTACTGACTGGATGAGTGGTTCAACTGCCCTCGTGTCTTTAATTTCACCAAGTGCCCATGCGGATCGTGTTCGCACCCACCAGTGATTGTCCTTAAGTGAGAGAATCAGCGAGTCAACGGCCGGTTTTCCGATCATGGAAAGGGCAAGTGCGCTATGCCACTGAACATCACTGTCTCCTTCACTCAGTAGGGAAATGAGCTGGGGGATTGCCGGCTCGCCGATTTCTGCGAGTATGCGGGTAGCATGCCAGCGGACATCATAGTCCTTTTCATGCATTGCCCTGATGAGGTGTGGTATTGCTTCATTGCCGATTTTACCCAATGCGAGTGCTGCCAGCCAGCGAACGTCCTGATCATGTTCCTTGAGCGCCTTGATCAAGGGTTTTACCGCCGGCTCGCCAATATCGCCCAGAGCAAGTGCAGCCCGCCAGCGGACGCCAAGGTTATGATGCCGGATCGCCTTGATCAGGCCGTCCATATCCATGCCACCTGTCGTATAAAAACTGAAAGTCTTTTTTTCCAGACTTAAACTCTCATTATCCACAAAAATCCCCCGGTACTCCCCAACAGTATGAGATCATGGGCATGAACATCCTTGCTACGAAATAATGATCGTTCTGCCCGTTTCAATTCACTGGTCCACTATTCAAGAAAAAATACGATCCCCCTCTATATATAATGCTGATAAATGTGGGCGCTGACGTTTGTGATCCCGAAAAAAACTGGGTATATTTAAAAAAGAAGCGATTTATACAAAAGGTACCGCCATGCCAACCTATTTACACCGGAAAAAAAGTATCAGAACATACGGGGAATCCATATGCAGGACGTATCTGTGCTGATCGGAGGGAAAGCAGGTGACGGGATAAACAGTGCCGGTGCACTGGTTGCCCAGCTGCTCAATCACATTGGTTACAGCGTTTATATGTACTTTGATTATCCTTCCCTGATACGGGGAGGGCATAACTTCGCGATTATCCGGGGTTCAGAACAGAATATCGGGACATGCTGGAATACCCTTGATTTTGTCCTTGCGCTCAATAATGAGACACTGGAACGGCACCGGGACAAATGCCGTCCTGAAACAGCGATCATATTCAATGCAGATATGGTGAAATCTGCAGGCCAGGGATCTGCGGGTCAGGGTATTCCGGTAAATGCAATTCTGACAGGTGAACATGCTCCTGCGATCATGGGAAACTCGGCAATAATCGGGGGATTTGCAAAAGCAGCAGGCATTGAATGGGATGTTGTCGTGGCAGTTATCAATGCCCATATCCCCAAAGGAGTTGACCTGAACCTGAAAGTGGCAAAGAAGGCATACGATCAGCTCGAGACAGTCCGCCCTCTCAGCAGAGTGCAAAATCCTCCCCGCCCGCTTCTCACCGGGAATGAAGCCATAGGACTGGGTATGGTCAAAGGTGGGCTTGATGCCTATGTTTCGTATCCCATGACTCCCTCGTCAAGCCTTCTCCATTTCCTCGCTGAACACCAGGAGAAGTTCGGTATTACGGTCGTGCACCCGGAGAACGAAATTGCAGTCATCCTCATGGCACTCGGGTTTGCCTATGCCGGTAAACGGTCGGCAGTGGGCACTTCTGGCGGAGGATTCTGCCTGATGACCGAAGGACTCTCCCTTGCCGGGATGGCAGAACTGCCCCTCGTGCTGCTGGTATCGCAGCGGACCGGGCCCTCGACCGGCCTTCCGACCTATACTGCCCAGTCTGATCTCCAGTTTATCAGGTACGCCGGACAGGGGGAGTACCCGCGTCTGGTTGTTGCGCCCGGGGATGCGCAGGAATCGTTGTACTGGTCAGAAATCGCCATGAATATGGCATGGAAATTTCAGATTCCCGCCTTTATCCTTACCGATAAGACACTGTCTGAGGGGACGTACAGTTCCAGCCCGGCTGATATTCCGGAACTTTTACGGGAAGAATCCCCCGCCTGGCAGGGGACTGCTCCCTATCTCCGGTATGCAGATGCGCCGTCCGGTATTTCACTGCTCGCGTTTCCGGGAATGAAAGATGCGGTGATCAAGGTGAATGGCTATATGCATGATGAGGCTGGTATCACGACTGAAGATGCTGCTCTTACGATACAGATGACCAATAAACGGTTGCGCAAGTGGGAAGGTCTCGCAGAGGAGATGGGGCGATATCCCGGTGTCAATGTATCAGGCAACCCTGACGCTTCAACTGCCCTGCTGTGCTGGGGATCCACAAAGGGAGTGTGCAATGAAATTGCCTCACGTCTCGGACTTAAGGTGATCCAGCCGATAGTACTCCTGCCATTCCCCGCAATCCAGGTAAAAAAAGCAATGGGCGGGGTAAAAAGAGTGATTGCAATTGAGGAGAACGCGACCGGGCAACTCGCAATACTTGCAGCTCAGCACGGGATCGTAGTGGATGACCGGATCCTGTGGTATGACGGGCGCCCGATCTCCCCGGAAGATCTGCTTGAAAAGGTACAGGGGGTAGTTGTATGACCGGTCGCCAGCTCATAACGGATGCACAGAACACCTGGTGCCCGGGATGCGGGAATTTTTCCATCCAGCATACCCTGAAAAATGTACTGTCTGAAATGGAAAATGAGGGAAAATCGCTGGATGATGTAGTCCTGGTGTCAGGGATCGGCTGTCACGCGAAAATCGCTGATTACCTGAATATCAATACCTTTTACTCGATTCATGGGCGGACGATCCCTGTTGCGACCGGTATCAAACTGGGCAATCCTAATCTGACGGTAATCTGCTGTACCGGTGACGGGGACTCATATGCCGAAGGGCTTGACCACCTGATCTTTGCTGCCAAGCGCAATATTGACATCACCGTCATTGTCCACAATAACCGGGTATACGGACTCACTACCGGACAATATACTCCTACTTCGCCCCTTGGTTTTAAGGGAAAATCCACTCCCTCGGGTACTGCGGAATACCCGGTCAACCCCATCGAGCTGATGCTTGCCAGCGGGGCAACGTATGTTGCACGGGGATATTCAAAAAAGATGGATCTCTTAAAGAAGCTGGTTATGGAGGGCATATCGCACAAGGGCTTTTCCTTTATCGATGTGCTCCAGATCTGTGCCACGTTCTTTCCCGCCGCCGACTACTATAACCCGCGGGTGTACGAGCTGTCTGATCATGACCGGACAAATTTTGAATCCGCGTGCAGCAAGGCAAGGGAATGGGATTATAACAGCGATGCACGGATTGCACTTGGCACGTTCTTTACGCGGTCCCTTCCGACTTTTGATGAAAAAACGGGTAGGCACGAGGAAAGAGTAACAGATAAAAAACAATCGCTCCGGGATGTATTTTTACAAAAAACATAACTTTTTTCACTCAATACTCCCCCGTAAGGGTTGAAGAGAAACGGATAAACAGGAATATACTTTTTACCGTGCAACGAACGGATATCTGCAATGACGCATAGATGCACATCGCGACAATACCCTGATAGGTGGCATACATGACCGGGGAACAATCTCAGGCTGTGCGTTCTGCATCCATGCGGCTGCTGGTAATCCCGTTTGCACTCTGGTCGGCATGGATGCTTGAACTCTTCTTACTCGCAGGGAGTGTACATATTTTTTCGCGTTCTGATCCCCCGGGCATCTTTGTGTATACCCTTATTGCATGTATCATCACCGGGCTGGTAGCACCGCTGGTCTGCATCCGGACAGCCTTTGTGTCAGGTGCCGTCAACATGTTCCAGATCGGATTCCGGTCATACAGGCGAACACTGCTTACCGGGGTCCTCACATGCTGTGGAATTTACGGGGCAGTCATCGTTTTCAACCCCTTCGGGACTGACCGCCTCGCATTCGCATACGCGTTGGTCCTCCTGCTGCCCACGGCGATCGCGTCAGTGATGATGTGCTGGGTTCTGGTAGGCACCCATGTACAGGCATTTGTCCGCAGCGGGGGGGCAATAATATCCGTATCGGTGGGCATTGCAGTGACGGGCATGCTCTACAGCATAACGACATTTGCATACTTTTCACCAGTCCTGGAGCAGGATGTTTTTTTCCCGTCTCTTTTTGTTGGTATTGTTTCGGCATTTTTTTTCTTTGCTGTCCGGGATGTATATTCAACGTCCCTTGTAACCGCTGCAGGCAGTGTTTTTTGCGTGGCAGACCTCATCAACCCGCTGTACCTGCAACGCGCCGGGGCGTATGTCTGGATTAGTTCGGGACTTGCGGTGTGTACGTTAATCGGTATTCATTGGTACCTCTCACGGAATTTTGTAACTATTAAGATTCCCGTGAATTGACCATTTGTCATTTTTTTGTGTGGGCTAAACCATTATTTCAAAATAATTTTAACAGTATGCTTATATCCCTGACATGAAGTCGTTCTGTCTGGAAGTGGGAGACGCGATTGGTCTCTCTAAAAATCAGTCTGAAGCATTCGTAATCGCCGTGGATGATGAACTGCGAAGAGCCAAGATTACAAGTAATCCGCCCCTGACGGTTCCCTCAGTTCCTAGCTGAGTCGACATCACGAATAGAATCCAAAAAATTCTCATTGGTTTATTAATAATTATCGTCAGAAAACGGTGATAATCATGCAGACGATTATCTCAAAGAGCACTTCCGTAATCGTGTGAGCGCTTTGTATTATCACCACCACAAACTATTAACTCCCGCGATCGAAGAAAAATAGGCAACAATGGCTGAATCGTTCATATCTCCCGAAATTTTCACGTATGTGATCATTCCCCTCCTGATTTTCTGTGCCCGTATCTGCGATGTGAGTCTGGGCACTATCCGGGTAATTTTTATATCCAAGGGGATTAAGTATCTTGCTCCCATAATCGGTTTTTTCGAAGTGATTATCTGGCTTCTTGCAATAGGTCAGGTGATGAATAACCTGACAAATTTTGTGGCATATGGTGCCTACGGGGCCGGGTTTGCTTCAGGTACGTATATCGGGATGCTCATCGAAGAAAAAATATCGCTCGGGCTCACCAGCGTGCGGATCATTACCAAAAAGGATCC
>JAJRBZ010000024.1 GCA_028679185.1 Methanoregula sp.
CAGCATGACTGCGTTTGCCAGCGGCGGCCAGGTCATGTGCGGGGCAGAAGGCCAGGTGCATGTCCGCGTATGGGGCGAACTCCATGCCATCTGTCCCGAAGACCTCGGCAGGCTTCTCTTTAGTGGAGAGCGGGTATCGCTCTTCAGAAAGGGACCCGCACCGGCGGTAGTCCCCAAGGACTCAGCCCGAGTCTCCGGCTCGGTCTTCCTCAGCCCGTCCGGGAGGGCCGTTATCATTGCATCCGGCAGCCAGCGCTACATGCTCCCCCGCGACAGGTTCCTCGCGGTTGCATTGGGAGAGGAGATATCCTGCATCTTCTTTGAGATGCCACCGGGCGAGCCGGAGAGCGAAATAATCATGGACGCCAAAGGATGTGTCGCCCCGTGACGAGCCGGCGCTGCATTGTTCTTGAGGAAGGTGTCCGTGAGCTGCTCGCATTACACCACTACAGGGTCCGGATCGTTCCGGTCGGGTATAACCGGCATTTCCCCCCGGTCCACCTGGTAGCATCACGCGGACCAGGTGAGACGCGGTATATCAGGATCAAAAAAGTATCCCGCAGGCCGAGGACGATCCAGAATATTGAAACAATGTGCAGGAATGAAATTGTGCTGTACCGGAAGATACGTTCAAAGCCTGGCGGAGGTGCCGGCCTGCACTGCGAGATCTGGATCTACTCCCCGTATAACGGGTATCATTGTTTTGAGGTGCTCGCCGGCAGTGTGCGGGAAATTCCCCAGCTGGTACCGGATACTGGTGAACCACTTCCTGACGGGGGTACTCCATAATGGTGGTCCGGTCCTACAACATCCTTGAGTCTGAAGCAAAGCAGCTCCTCAGGGGAGTGGGGTACAAGTGTCGCATCCTGCAGAAAAAGAACGACCGGCAGGGTATGCCCTTCGGTCTGGTTGCTTTTCGTACATCCGGTGAAACAAGGTATATCCGGATACGGAAGGTAACCCGCAGACCCGCAACCATGAAGGATGTGGCAGCACGGTGCGACAGGGAGATCGCATTATACCAGAGGTGGCTGTCCCGCCTGCAACCCGATCCCGTGCTCCACTGTGAGATCTGGATTTTTGCAGTTCGCACCGGTTTCCATTGCTACGAGGTGCTGCAGGACAGTATCAGGGAGATCCCGACACCCGGGCCAAAGGATGACGACAGGCTGTCAGGTATTCCCAAAAAACCTGAACCGACCGGAGGCCCGGCATGATCTCCCGGAATTCTTTCCATGCAACAAAGAACCGGTCGGTGAAACTGCTGGTGTCACGGGGCTACGAGCCGGTCCAGCCGGTGACCGATAGCTGCCTCTCGCATTACATCCCCCTTCACCTCATCGGCATGAAGGGTGATTACGAGGCCCTCTGCGTGAAACTCCGGATTGCCCGTGGGCCAGTGAGAGAAACGTATGTCGAATCACTCTGCCGGTACGACATCTGCCAGTTCCGCTCACTGCTTTCGCTGGCGCCGGGGAATGTGTTCCTGCGTTGCGAAGTCTGGGTCGTGTCACCGAACAATGCAATCCATTGCTATGAGGTCCTTGCCACGAGCATCCGCGAGGTGGCTGCTTATGCCCGCTGAAAAAAGCAAGGTGGAAGATACAACCGGGAAGATTGAGGGAATTCCACTCTACCTGATCCCGAAAGCGATCGCGGATCAGATCAAGAAGAAGGGGGATGTCGTCTTTCAGATCCTTGTCGAACGGAAATTCCATCACCGGTACACAGTGAAGATTGAAACCCTCGATGAACACAAGCAAAGGTTGAATGAGAAGGCATCTGTCCGTTCAGGTTGCGACAAGCATGGTTAACCCATATTTTTTCCTGAGTCCGGACGGTTACCGGGGTGAGGAAGGCGACCCGGAGATAAACTGCTTCGTGACATTATCAGAATTCGTGTGAAAACACAAAAAAGACACAATTACACTGATTGTACAGAGAGTACCGGAATTCCTTTCCTCACATTCCTTAAAAATAGCGAATTCTGGTCCCGATACTCATCGGTGGTAAGGGTGATAATATCGAGAGGTATCCGGTATTTTCGGATCGTGTTCAGTTCTGCATCTTTTGTGAGGAGAGTCCTTGCAATCATATCCATTCCGCTGAAATCATCGGATATTACTGCAATGTCAATATCGCTTCCCGAAGATATGGCGCCGCTGCTCGATGATCCGAACAGGACCAGGTCATGAATGCGGATTCCTTTTTCCAGAATTTTCGCCTTAAAGAAATTTACGGCTTCAATGACTTTTGGATCATCCATGTGAGGATCTCCTGCGTTTCGTTTACTAATTTTTGTGTCTGTCCTTTGGTATATTGTTCGAGTACCTTTTCAAGATTGTGGGGATACCGACCGGTTATGCCAAGACGGTTGATGACAATAAGGGAATCGAGAAGGTGCGGCGGCGGGTCCAGTTCGAGAAGATCGATCAGTAAGACAAGGCTGTGCGTCTTTTCCGGAATATCGTTATTTTTCTCTACCTAAAGGGCTTTTAAGGCTTTTTCCAGAGCAAGGTGACAGAAGAAGATTACCGGGGGATACCGTCCTGCTACTATGAGTGACTCAGCAGTACCGATATCATACTGCGCCTGCCGGAACCATTCATCGGAATCAGTAGTCATCTAAAAAATCCTGTGTATTTCTCTATCTTTCGTGTGTTGTCAGATGAATATATAGTTTCATTTTTCTTTTCCTCCCTTCAGCAACACCTAAGTGCCCGCCTGTACAGATACGTATTTCAGCCCACGGGCGCCCGCGGGCCAGGAAACAAAAGAATGGCAGATTTCGTACAGAACTCACAGACCAAAAATGCGGTTCGCATGCTTGCGAGCCCGATTGCAGACGTAACGGCGTTCAACCTGATCGTCCAGTCGGTCATCACCGACAACCCGTTTGCCTGTGTATCGTATATGACCGCCGGGGAGAACCATGCCCCGGTAGAGAAGACCCGGGAAGCGTACACCGCACGGATCACGTACGAGGACGTAAATGCAAAGAACGTCGGCACCGGGGCACACAGGTTCAGCACCCTTGCAGGGTTCAACGCCGGGGTGACCGCACTGCTTGCAGCCGCAGCAGTCACTACCGCACATGCCGGTACAGCAGTCCACGATGCAGGGGATGATTCATTCACGGCAACCCTCAGGTGCCATGATGCCAACGGCGAGCTCTACATGGTGAACTTCAGCCGTGACCGGGTCACCCTCACGTCCTACTCGGACGAGGCCATCCGCACAGCAGTCGAGACCTGGGCGGATACCGTCCCGGCCCTCGCATAAATTCGCACAGACGAAACGACCCGGTGGGGAGGAGACCCCTGGTCCCCTCTCCTTTGTGGTCCTCTCGTCCTGGTGCAAAAGGACCATTATGGAAACCGAAATGGTTGGGATTATACTGGGAGTGGTGCTCCCGCTCTATCCCATGCTGTTTGCCATCTACCAGAAGATCGGCAAATATGACGAGATTGTTGAGGAGTTCAAACAACTTCAGGCCGAACACGACACCCATAAGGAGAGCTATCATGGAAACTAACCTCATATCCCACGCAGTTGCGAAAGTGACCGGCCTGTACCGGGGCAGATCCGGCGGGATGGAACCTCTTACGGTAAACACCCCGTTAACCACGGACGAAGTGCGCCGGAACCCCATCTTTTACGAACTGGACCTGAATCCTGACAGGAGCGATGAGAACCTGATTATCGATGTGATCTACGACAACCTCTCGCCCCTGCGGATGCAGGACCTGCGCAGAGGCACCGACATCCCGCGGGGAGTCCGGTTCTGGCCGGACTGGTTCGACATACCTCCTTATGACGAGATACACGACATTGACAGCCGCCGGGTATATCCACGTTCACAAGGTATCCACACCGTCCAGATCCGGACTGGCCGTCGCAAGTTTGCGCAGATGGGACGGGTCCGGGACTTCAGCCCGGAGAATGGCGGGTATACCAGCCCGGTGTTTGAGATCATGATCGCCGGGGACACCTATGTTTGAGGATGAGCTGCAGACCCGCTGTGCCATCTGCGGGACCGGGGTCCTGCTCGGGCTCATCTTTGTGCTGGCCCATCTCCCCCTCATCCTGCTCGCGGTGCCGGTTGCGGTGCTGTTCCTGGGCATCGTTGCGGACCCGGAAGAGACCCATGCCGTGTGGTACGGGATGTTGAACACAATAGGCATATTTGATGTCTCTACACTGACCGATGCAGAGAACATAACCTATGCCCGGAAAAAACATTACTTCTGGTTCGGGGAGGTAGGGACGGCTGGTATTCTGGCGGGGAGCATTGCAGTTCCTGCCGGGACCTGGTTTGCAGGACAGACCGAAATATCCCTGGCATTCATCGGTGCTGCGATCCTGTTCCTTCCGCTCTTCGTCTTCCTGCCTAAGCTGATGCAGCAGGGTATGAAGGCTGACACGGATGCAGTCATCATTGCATTCGGGAAAAACGAACAGGTAAAAAAGGTGTTCTGGAGCTTATTCATCGCGATGGCCGGGCTGGTGCTGGCTCGGGTTGTGGACCCGGTGACAGCTC
>JAJRBZ010000025.1 GCA_028679185.1 Methanoregula sp.
ATAACGGGTGATACTGCCTCATCATTCTTTCTTGTGACAACCATAATTTCAAACACCTTTCATAATGCCCGCGGTGGGCATGACAATGTATACTGATTCTATGAATGTTGTTAGTATATAAATATTTCTTTTTATTTCAGAAGCATTTCAATGCATTTACAGTAAATTTAAAAAGAATTTAGTTGGGAAAGGCTTGTTTTAAGGTGGGTAAAACGAATTTTAAGGAAACCTGCAAGAATATTATCTTTAAAACACAGTATATTAATAATGAGGTTAGTATTGTTACATAATAGTTGATTAAAGCAATATAATACACGCAAAGTACGATTACCTAGAATAATTACTATATAATAGATTACTATTGAGTGATATATCACTATGGTTGATTTTGACCGGTCTGACAAAAAAATCGATTCGCAATAATACCACAGCTTATCACAGATTCGTCAGTTTCAATGCATCAGGGGATATCGCGTGCCGGGTCAAGCAGTATCTCATGCGGCAGCCCGGCAAGGGCAACTGCACCCAGTGCCCCGATAACCCCGTTCCCCCCATGTAACGTGATACCGAACCGTTCCGCAGTTGCTTCGGAAACTGCCCGGGTGATGAGCTGGTTTCTGACACGTCTCCCGTACGCTCTCAGTCCTTCAGGAATTTTCAGCCCGGAATGGATCGCAATACCCCATTCAGGAGAGAGCGACTCATCAGCGACAAAACGCAGCGTCTTTTTCTCGAGGTCAGCATAACTTTCCGGGATGACCGCTACCTCAATAAAACTGGATGAATTTCCCGCGGTCTTTAAAAAGACATCCTGGTTGAGCATCGCTACATGGTGACTGATGGGAAGAACCCCCCTGATCCGGGTGACATGGGAGAGAAGTGCAAGGGCAAGGGCAAAGGTTGCCCCCCCTTCATTTGAGTCAGTATCATCAATACCGATAGTAACATGGGTCAGTGCCTGAGTACGGACGCTGCCTTCAACGATCGGGCCGGCATGATGTGTTTTAACCTGCATTACTCCTTCTGCACGTGCCATCATGTCAGACAATGAATAGGCAGGTCCCCCGATGCACCGGATGTGCTGGACTACAGTATTTCCATCCCGTTCGATCCCAGTTACACCGACCGCAGGAAGTGGCGAGAGCCCCACGGGAACATTGTGTATGCCAATCCTTGCACGTTCCCTTAAAAGCGTCCCGTCACGCTCAACGCTTTCCAGCACGCCACCTGCCAGCTGATGATGATACCCGCAGAAAGCGGCACAGGCCCCGCTCATGCAGTCATGATATATCTCAACATGATCGCCATCAATAGTAGTGAAAATACGCCGGCATGCACTCGAGGGCATCGAGCTGATTGAAACGTACTGTGCTGCAGTTCTCCCGCGCTTCCCCTCGCGTAAAAGGACACACCCTTCCCCGAGCAGCCGGTTCACCCAGTCCTGCGCGGTGCTGCGGGGTATCCCTGTTGCCTTCTGGATATCCGTGACGGTAAAAAAACCATTATCGAGCGTGAACTGCCGCATCAGGCGCAGGAATTCCCGACGACGTTCAAGCATGCCGGACATAGCGGTCATTGATGAACAGAAGGTCGCCGATGATGGCACTTGCCGTTTCTATCGAACCGGCACCCCTTCCGATCAGGGTAATTTCCTTTGCCATATCAGTTTCCAGCGTCAGGGCATTCAGCGTGCCATCAACAACAAGCGGGTGGTTTTTTTCAAGGATCCGCGGTGAAACACGGAGTATGTGTTTGCGTGGAATCGCTTCGGCAATGAGGCGGATTGTGCACCCTTCCTCTTCGGCTAAACGCAATGCATCAGGTGTCAGCAAATCAATACCTGTTCGGTCAACATCCGATAACCGTATGCTGTTACCCCAGATAGTGTTTGCAAGGATTACCAGCTTGATTGCCGCATCGATACCCTGTACATCATACGTGGGATCAGCTTCCGCATATCCCATCTCGCGGGCTTCCATCAGGGCCTGCTCATACGTAAGACCCTCTGCTGCCATACGGGTGAGGATATAGTTACAGGTGCCGTTCAGGACACCATACAGGGCAAGGATCTCATTCCCCGCAAGTCCGTGTTCCAGCGTGTGCATAATAGGAATTGCTCCCGCAACAGTCGCTTCATACCTCAGGGCAACTCCTTTCCTGACCGCAAGCGTATGGAGTTCCTTGTAAGCAAGAGCAATCGGGCCCTTGTTCGAAGTAACAACATGTTTCTTCCGTAAAAGAGCTCCTTTGATGTACCCGATGGCAGGTTCACCTGAAAGTGCATTTGTAGGTGTCACTTCGATAAGTGCATCGTAATCCGCCTTTTTGATTACATCGGAAGCAGACATTTTCCGGTCCCCGCAATATCCGTTTTTGGTTTTATTCGCAAGCAGGTTTGCAATATCGAGACCGTCAGGATCCATGCACGCACTTTTTGAATCGGCAATTCCGGTTATGGTAATACCGAGATCCTTTTTTTGCAGCATCCCGGCAACTCCCCGTCCTACCGACCCAAGGCCGATCAATGCAACCTTCATCATGTGATTCCCTCAAGTGGTTCTATAAGGAGCAGGGATTTCTGCCGGGATACGCGGCGGAGAATGGCAAGAGCGGCCTCCATGTCGGGCCTGCTTACTGCTTTTATGGTTATCCGTGATGTGGATCGCTCCTTTACCGCAGGCATGCTTAATGCAAGTTCGGAAACTTCAGCAAAACCCGTAGAATCGATCTGGTCAACCGTATCGGAAAGATCGGTGTGCATGAGATGCCCTATCATAATCACTGTCCGTTTGAAAAGGAGACGTTCCTCATCAATCCGCTGTATGCGGACTCCCTGTTCTTTAAGAAGTGTGACGAGCTTGCCAAGAAACCCTTCCGGTAATTCGAGTACAATCTGAACATTCAGGGTATCTTCATCCAGATCAGGTTCACGCTGGTGAATCACAGCGATAATATTTCCCCCTACATCGGATATTGGTTTGAGGGCAGCAACCAGCTGACCCGGAGAATCCTTCATCTCGAGTTTCATGGAAACCTGCACGAGACCACCTGTCAAGTAGTGGATCGGCTGTAAAGATAAGTCTTTTATTTTAATGATCTGGTTGAATTACGGAAATTATTGCGGTGAAATGTATCGGAATTATCAATTGAAAGCTGATGCACGACTGACAAAGGTCGTTTTATAATTTCTGGAGGATGCTTTATGCAATCAGTATGCCCATGGGCTGAATTCTACGCTGATACCGGTATACGCAATATTACGGATTTACCTGAACGTTCAGAGTTTCCTGAGTTTATTGTCCACCTTTTCGAAAAAATTACGCCCGATATCAACAAACAGTGCAGGACGTTCGGACCGTTTTACGGATACCGTTATTGAGGTTCCCAGTTCGATCGTCTTCTGGCCATCGATAACAAGGTTGGCCGGTTTTGAACTCTCCAGTTTTATTTCCAAGAGCCGGTCGCTGCTGATCAGGTGGGGACGGGATGAGAGCATGTAAGGTGCAAGCGGAACAAGTAAAATTCCCTGAATCCGGGGATCCACAATGGGACCTCCGGCACTCATTGCATATGCTGTTGAACCAGTCGGAGTGCTAATTAACAGGCCATCCGAACGGAACTGTTCAGTGGTCACGCCATCAACAATAATGGAGAATTTCAGCATTTTTGCAGGGCGGACAGTCACAATCAATGCTTCATTTAAGGCATTTCCCAGAAAGGTGTTGCCATTGGACAGCGAGATTCTCATCCGCTCTTCAACAGAAAATCCGGAGGCCAGTTTTTGTACATATTCCAGCGCTTCGTACGGTTCAAGATCCGCAAGAAAACCTACCTCCCCCCAGTTAATACCTATTACCGGAACAGGCCGGTCCATCTGCTGGATCGTGCGGAGGATGGTGCCATCTCCTCCGACAACGATTACGACAGATGCATCCGCATCGTGCTGGGAGCACCCGGTACTGCCCAGATATTTTGCAGTATCGGAATCGAACACAACATCAGATCCCTGTTTTTCAAGAACCGTTTTGATCTTTTCAGCAAAAGCAAGGGCATCCCGGTTGTCAATCCGTGAAACAAGGAGAATCCTCATTTTAATCACCGCAGATACTCAATCACCTTATCGTGCAGCACACCGTTTGTTGCAACAAGACAGCGTCCGATTGTAACCTCATTGGGAAAATGTATCGATTTACCATCGAGATCCGTGACTTTTCCACCAGCTTCGGAACAGACAAGCATCCCTGCGGCGGCATCTGTTACTCTGAGAGTTTCCCGCAGGTCGACAAATCCGTCAATTCTTCCACAACCGATATAACAGAGTTCCAGGGCAGATGCACCCAGGAGACGCCATCGTCGTATTTTTTGCCCAAGTTCCATCATACGGGTCGTATCAAATTTTCTCCCGTACACACTCATCGCACACTGGTCCAGCCGGGAAACATCTGATACATGTATGGATTTGCCATTGCATCGCGCGTATTTTCCTTTTATTGCCGTAAATGTCTCACCACTGGCAAGGTTGCGGACAAACGCCTGCTGGATCACTCCTTTTTCAGCATATGCAACAGAGAGAGCATAGAAAGGGATCCCGGTTACGGCATTGAATGTCCCGTCAACGGGATCCAGAAAGATAGTGCCACTGTTCCCCTCAAACTCCATCTTTCCGACCTCCTCACTGACAAGAAGAGAGCACAGGGGGTGTTCCTGTAAATACGTGATGATACAGTCTTCTGCCACCTGGTCGATTTTTTTTGTTGGTGTGAAATCTGCGCCCATTTTAACCGTCTCACCTCCCAGAGGAGTCCCTACAAGATCACGGATACCCAGTTCTACCAGCTCTGCCATCTGGTTACATGCAGAAAGGAACTCCATTGCTCTATACACCCAATGATTTACACGCTGTATTTATGTAATGCAATGGAGATAAATTATTACCGCGTTTACGATATGTGGTTATTTATGGTGTGAAAGAAATGAAAGAACAGACAGAAATAGGAAAAATCAAAGAGGGACGTTATATTGTTATCGATGATGAACCATGCAGGGTGCTTGGTATTGCCACATCAAAACCGGGAAAACATGGTGCTGCAAAAGCCCGGATCGATGCAGTTGGCATTTTTGACGGTGTAAAGCGATCCATCGTCCAGCCCGTATCAGCAAAAGCATATGTTCCTGTTGTTGAGCGCAAGAGCGGGCAGGTAATTTCCATAGCGGGAAATACAGCACAACTGATGGATATGAAAGATTTCTCTAACTTTGAAATTCCTATCCCTGAAGACAAGAAAGGGATTGTTGAGGTAGGTAAAGAGATCGTTTATATTGAATCCATGGGGAAGAAAAAGATCGACTGATAGTTATTCTGTTTTCACGATATTCCCCCTCTTTACTTTTTTTGCAGGGAAACTGTAGTATGAATCCGGATCTCTTTTAAAAATTTCTTATTTTTCATAGGTTCTCACGAATCCCTGCGTGAGCTAAAAAAATCAATACTTCCCTATATATTCTGCCGGAACCCGGATTTCGATAGTATAAGAGTCGACAGACTGGGCGTAGATAACGAAATAGTAATTTTTCCGGCCTTCAAAGATTTTCTCTTTCCAGGGACGGGGATCGGAGGCGTCAATGCCACTGCCAGTGCCGCTTTTCCATAATGTGGAATCAAGGCCACCGGGTGGTGTGATGGTCCGGACAAAACGGTTGGGATCGTCTGCGTCCATGACCTGAAGAGTAAACGTGGGAGTGATTACGGAAAATGATCCCTGGATAACAGTTTTTGATATCCCGCTTCCTTCGGGACCTGTCACCGTCGAAGAACTCAGTTTCTGATCTTTTCCCCCCATTTTTCCCGCAGGTTCGACACTATACCAGATCTCCCAGTAAGGAAATGGCATATGCATTACCTGTGTGGTAGCACTATACTGCCCTGTAATTTTGGCAAAAAGGACCCTGCTGGTGTTACGAGGGACGCTGTCAATTCTTGTTCCATTGGGAAGTGACAGGTTCATCGAAATGCCGTACGATGAGGGGTCAACAAATTCTACTTTTTTGACATTTGCATCCCACGTCGGGATAGTTGTTGGCGCAGGTGATGTTGCAGCAGTCACTGGAACTGAAAGGTGATCCCTCGCAGAGGATGTTGCAGTTTCCACGGGGTTTATTGTCTCGATAGTGGTCGGAATAGAAAGGCCGGTATTTAATGGCTGTCCGGTTGCAATCGGCTTTATCACGAGCGCTACAATAAGTATTATAGCCATCGCTCCCACTGCGTACATAACAGCTTTTTTATCCATGACAGAACTGTAAAAATATTTCAGGCTCCTTACATAAATACTCGCATACCAGGTAAAAATGAGAATATCAAGGAATTTAAAAAAAATGTATTATCTCAACAGCCAACTTTTAGCGCAAAAAAAAAGTTGGACGTTTTTTTTTCAATAATTATGTGAAATTTCACTAAAAAAACCTCAAAAATCGGAAAAAAACATAGCCTGTGAGAAGAATGTATATATACTATGAGATCATTTAGTCAAATAGGGACGTTGGTTTATCCATTGTCCACTTCGAAACTAAGGTGAATTCATGAGTTCCAGGAAACTTAATGATGAAGGGTTCACCGGCCTTGAGGCAGCGATTGTGCTTATCGCATTCGTTGTCGTTGCGGCGGTGTTCTCATATGTCGTTCTCGGCGCCGGGTTCTTTACAACCCAGAAGGCGCAGGAGACCGTGTACAAAGGTGTTGAACAGTCCACTGCAAACATCCAGATGATAGGTAATGTCTATGGGATTTCAGCTGTTAATTCAGCAGGTATCGACGAGATCAAATTCTCTATTGGTCTTGCCCCGGGTGCACCAGCTATCGATCTGACAAAGATGAAGATTGTCTTCTCCACACCAACCATAGGTCCAACTATACTCGAACAGAATAATACTGTTGCTGCTAGTGCAACCACATTTACCACTAAATTGAATGGTGCTACGACTGTATCTTCAATGAATGCTAATGATCAGGTTGAAATTAATTTCAAGGTAAGTCCTGCAGTGTCAGCGAATACCAAGATGAACATAGAGTTAAGACCATCTGTTGGCGCCGCATTACCATTCACAAAAACGGCACCAGCAACGATTACAAATACCACAGTTCTCTTCTAATCTCTATTTTTTTTAATCGAAATCAATCGCACTCGAGCAGTAAGGTTTTTCAAATAATAGAGAGGTACAAAAGCTGTACTTGGATCGTCTGGTCTCCTGCAAGGATTACCACTACGAATGTGCTCTCCTGAAGATTTTTTTATTTTTTATACATTTTGATTTTTTGACAGCAATGAAGTCGATCTGCTTTATCCGGGGTTTATTCAACGGGAACACTTCATTGCCAGCACATCCTCAAAACTGAGGTTGTTGATTCTCCTGCTTCATGGTATGATATTCTATACAGGGGGGGATAATTTGGGCGAAGTGTCGAAATTTCCGGAAGGTGGTGTCTTGAGATAGATTGTTTCAATTTTCTTGATTTTCGCAACCTCTGCAATTACCAGGTACATGTGTATTATTGCGAGCTCCACGTCATCTTTTGATATACGCTCGTGCAATCCTTTTTTTTCACGGGTGTGATCGGACTTTGCAAATATATATGCCATTTCTGATTCCAGCATCGATATAACCGGATCATTTTTTGAGTTCTGCTCAATATAGGAAAAAATCCGGTTGAGGTACTGGTGAGGTTCTATACTCCGTTCACGGCCCTTTTTATCCAGATAGATTTTTTCCCCCGCAGGAACAACAGTATCGGCTACAATGACCAGAATTTTCTGAACAGCAGCAAGAGCCTGTGAAAACGACTCCGGATCATAATATTTCATTTTCTCGTTTATTGCCAGGAGCTGTTCACCTGCCCGTGGGCAGTTCTCCCGGATAAATTTATCTGCAGCAAGTCGTGTATCTTCAAAGATATCCTCAGCAAAATCCCCGACTGAAAGCGATATGTTGACTTCTGTCACGTAATTATGGATTGTAGTTTTGAGACGTTCAAAATCATTGACCAGCTCGTGATGCTTATTCAGGATCTGTATTTTCTGGCTTTCATTTGCCCCTAATTTTGTTACGGATTCGATTTTTGTCGAATTGATATATGATTCAAGGTGAGGAAGACCGATAGAGTGGGGTCTGTGCGTTTTTCCGTCCCTAATTACCGGGCGGTCATCCGTATAATATTTTTTACAGGAACCCAGATCATTCGGATCGAATACCACAGGATAGCCCATTATCTCATAGTCCAGCCATTTCTGGGCATCAGAATCATGCAACATACGGGCCAGTCGTTTTGCTTTCATTAAAATCTGCGATATGGGTAACTGGTTGATTTCCAAATCTCCAAGAATGACATTTGATAATTCTTTTGCCAGTTTAAGGTTCGAAGTCTGATAATCGTCCATCACCATTTTTTAGTTCTTCTCCCATGTTAGAATTTTTTTAATTCATATACATAGGTTCTCATCATCAGGGACTATAATTCTATGGATATAACCTGTCTGTTGTATCCATTGGGACGGGTGATTTTCCCGGTCATTCATGGTGGACAATTGATAAGGTTTGCTTAAATCAGGTCTCACCAGTGAATATTGTCCATCTGTTGGGACTCGTAAGCAATGATGCCGGAAAAGAAAAAGACGTCCCGGGTCATCTGGCTATTCGGTCAAAGATGCTGGTTTCTGTGAAGGTTTGGGGGGCTATTTTTTGCAGGGGAAATGTAAATGTAATACTGTATCTGTGAAAAGCTCCTGCAGGGGGAAGGCTTGAAAAAATGTTTCATACCTGTCTTTTTCATATATTTCCTTCACGTAAGCTCTTCTTTTCTCAGAGTTATAGGATAAAATTATTAAGTGCATTGAAGAATAATAGTGTTATTTGCCATTTAGGCAGCCAAATTTTTTTTCTTTTCTGTAATAACCATTAATTATTGTAATTTCTCTATCAAAATGTTTAATAATCATGAATGTAATATAACAAATAGATACATCATGGCGGTGAACCAGTCCCAGGTCGACCATATTATTACTGCCGCATCAGAAGATGATCCGGAAGTCAAACTCCAGAACCTGGAGCGTGAAGTTGACCTTATCAAAACTTCTATCAAGCGTCTCCTTATGGATATCCGTGAGCGGATGAACGAACTGGAAAACCCGTTTACCTTAGACGTTTCCGGATCAGCGAAAGTCCCGGAACGCCCATCAGCAGCAATAACCGAAGCAGAAGAGGCCAGAAAATCTGCACTGGAAGCACGGGAAGCTGCTCTTAGTGCACGAGAAACACAGTTTGAGGCTTCGAAAGAAAAAATCGAGACCGGGATTAAAAAAGAACCTCAGCTGTATAAACCCGAAACGGTTGCCCCGCCAACCGACGAAAGCAAAAAAATGCTGGATGAACAAATGCTTGCAATTCTGAGATCCCAGACAGGAATCCCCCAGAAAACGGTGTATGTACCTCAGTCCCCCCTGGATCAGGCAAGCGAGAAACTCCGGCTTCAGAAAGTCTATAAACTCTTTAAGTGGACACAGCAGGCAGTCAAAAAAATCGGGCACGACCGGCTGGAAATTATTCTCGAGTCGTACCGGGCAATGGGATATATATCCAAAGAATCATGTGATGAAATCCGGGAAATCTCACGACTTATGCCGGCAAATCTGGGTGAAGAGCACGAGATAGGTCCTGATGAGTTTGTCTCTGAGCTGTATACATTGAACAGGATCCTTGCACCAAACGATACTTCCCTTGACCGTGACATGATTGAAGTGATGATGGATCAGCGTCAGAATATTCCTGGCAGTCTGGTCAGAAACGGGGAGGAAAGAATCGAACTGCCACGGGTTTCCATGACTGAGAAAAAGTCTTCCATGAAGAAAGAAAAAGATGAAGAATGGATGAATTTACCTGACAGGATCTAAAGTAAATGTCTGCCGAAACAATTACTACAGCCTTGTTTTTGATCACAGCAGTGGTCGCATCGGCAGTACTGATAAATGCTGTATATCCGGTTATATCCAATATGGCAGGAACGTTCTCTTCGACCACGCATGAATCTGACGTAAGGATCCGCACGGATTTTAAAATTATTGCCACCTACGCCTCCCAGTCAGCAGGTACAGCTCAAGTGTGGATGAAAAATACTGGTTCAGAACAGATATCGCTCGCTCAGATTCAACAGGCTGATGTCTTTTGTGGTGCAGTCGGCAGTTTTGATCATCTTGCATATACAAGCGGCATTCCTGGTAATAACCAATGGACAGAAGGTTTCAGTTCTCCTGAATATGATCAGAACAATAACCAGTTCTGGGATTCAGGCGAAACCCTGAAGGTAACTGCAAAGACGACTATCCCCTCTTCGGGAAGTAAGGTCACCTTCCAGTTTGCATTATCAAACGGCATCTGGCGATCAATCGAATTTACTGCGAGCTGATACACTATGGCCGTTGCTGAAATTATCGGGGCAGCGGTGGGAATAGTACTCCTCATTATTGTGGCATATATTGTAGTGGGAAGTACCCTTACCTCAGCTGAAACAGTTGCGAATGCCCAAAAAGATCTTACCCTCCGGCATGAAGCCCGCTTACAGACAAGTTTTGTCATTACGGACAGAAATAAAAGCGGACCCGTGATTAATATCAGTATCACCAATACAGGAACCGAAGTAATCAATGATTTTTCACATATAGTAGTATTAACCCACACGCAAGGTGATGAACAGGGATACCGGGATCTGACCTATGACAGCACCAGCTGCGGGACAGAAGGGACATGGTGTATTCCCGGAGAATTAGGCATTATCCCGGACACCATTCATCCAAACGAGCTGGATCCCGGCGAGAAGATGTGGATTATGGCCACATCGCCACCGGGTTCTTCTCCGGACTGGTGTCAGGTTACCACAGGCAACGGGGTTTATGCAGCTGCGTATTTATGATATAAGGAGAAGGTTCTGATGGCAAACATTTCTGATCTGATGGGGGGGGAAGACAGGCGGATTATATCGACAGGTAACAGTGAACTGGATAAAAAAATTGCTGATGGCCTGCCGCTTGAATCCCTGACCCTTATTGAAGGGGAAAATGATACCGGTAAAAGTGTACTTACCCAGCAGATCATCTCCGGTGCAATGAAACAGGGGATGTCTGTCGATCTCTTCACAACGGAGAATACCAGCAAGAGTTTTATCAAGCAGATGGAGTCCATGAGCCTTGACATTTCGGAATATTTTGCCTGGGGCTACCTCAAAATTTTCCCCCTTCATGTAGTCGGCTTTGAGTGGAAAAAAGAAGAGATGGTAGGGATCCTCGCACGCCTTATCAGCCATATCCAGAAAAGCAAATCCCAGGTAATAATTATAGATTCACTTACCCTTTTTACCGAGTACGCGGAAACCGATCATATCCTCACCTTTTTTACCAACTGCAAATCCCTTGTCGATCACGGCAAGACAATCCTGGTTACCCTGCATACCTATGCATTTGAGGAAGACACCCTCGTACGGATACGGTCAATCTGCGATGCCCACCTGAATATGAAAAAAGCCCTCGTCGGAAATAAATATGTTATGGTGATGGAAGTAATCAAGGTCCGGGGTGCTCATAAAACCACAGGAAATGTTGTCAGTTTCGAAGTCCATCCCGGTTATGGTATGAAAGTCATCCCGATGAGTTTTGCGAAGGTCTAATATGAGTACACTGTCAGTTGCCGTTAATCTCCCCTTCAAGCAGGAGATCGTTGATTCAAGCGTCGATTTTTATAACGATATCGAATCCAGTCCTCTCTACAAAATGCTGCCGGCAAACGCCAAAGAGTATGTAAAAAACAGTCCCCATCTCCTTGAATACCTCCATACGTTTCCGGTAAACACCTATGGAATTCCTCTCTTCCTCTCTGAATTAAAAAAAGATCTTCGATCCATGGAAAGCCCCAACATCATTTATCCGGTCAATGATACCACATTTGTCCATATTCTTCCTGATCCGGATGACGTGAGGAACTTTTACATTCCCATCGAACCGTCGTTTCTGCACAGCGTGAACCAACTGCTTCCGGTTATCGAGACCAAACTCATTAACCTGATAGACGGGCTCGAAGATGATCCTATCAGCGATACGGAGCGGGCTGAAGTGATACGGAAAATGCTTGCATCCGTTGCCGTGATCCTGCCAAAAGGGACGGATCTGGCAATGCTTACCGGTGGAGGTGCAAGCCAGCAGGACCTCAAATCAAAAATCACGACATTTTTAAACACTGATTTCACTGCACAGAAAAAAATGAAGGACACCAAAAAGAAGCACCAGGCTCCACTTACTCCTGAAGGTAAGGTAATCCTCACGAATGAAGAATACCGGGCAATCGAATACCTGCTGATCCGGGATAAGATCGATATGGGTGTGCTGAAACCTTTCCTGTCTGACCCATATATTGAAGATATATCCTGTGATGGTGTTGGTCCGATTTTCATAGAACACAAGATTTTCAAAGGGCTCAAATCGGTGATAGAATTCAAAGTCTCCAGCGAGCTGGATGAATTTGTCGTGAAGGTGGCAGAACGGATCAAACGTCCAATCACGTACAGGAGTCCTATTGTTGATGCCACCCTGCCAGATGGTTCCCGTATCAATATCGTTTATGGAACTGCTATCAGTCGGCACGGGAGTAATTTCAGCATTCGTAAAGTGAACGAAGTGCCGTTGAGCATCCTCAATATTATCGACAGCAATGGTCTTGACTACCTTGCAGCCGCATATATCTGGATCTGCGTGGAGTACGGGATGTCACTCTTCGTTTCGGGAGAAACCGCAAGCGGGAAGACCACACTCCTGAATGCAATCACGGGATTTATTCCCCCGGAAAATAAAATAGTTACCATCGAGGACACACCGGAACTGAATGTACCGCACCGGAACTGGATTCGGGAAGTGGCACTTGCAAAGGGGAAAGGAGAGGGAACGGGGGGTTCGGCCGCCGGCGGAGAAGTGACTATGTTTGACCTGCTCAAGGCTGCCCTGCGTCAGCGCCCCAACCAGATTCTTGTCGGTGAGATCCGTGGTGTTGAGGGATCCGTTGCGTTCGGTGCCATGCAGACCGGTCACCCGGTGATGAGTACATTCCATGCAGCATCGGTGGAAAAACTCATCCAGCGTCTTTGTGGAGACCCGATCAATATTCCCAAGACCTATGTGGATAACCTCAACCTGGTGATCATCCAGAGTGCCGTCAAACGACCGGACGGACAGTTAGTCAGACGTATGATCAGTTGTAACGAACTGGTAGGTTACAACCCGGAAACGCAGGGATTCACGTTTGTGGAGATGTTTACCTGGGAACCGATCACAGATACGTTTATCTGGTCGGGGAAGGGCAGTTCATTTTTACTTGAAAATAAAATTGCCACCATGCTTGGCATGCCTGAACACAAAAAATCAGAAATCTATCTTGAAGTCGAAAAACGTGCAAAAATTCTCGAGCGGCTTCATAAAGCAGGATACACCAAGTTCTGGGACTTGTTCACCATGATGACAAAGATAAAGAAACAGGGGCTGCTGACGATTGGCTCCTGATATGGTCATAACAACACCGGATCAGGATAAAAAGCCGGAAGGCAAGGCAATCCCGTTTGCCTCTCATATAAAGAGATTAAAAGAGAGGATATCCCAGGTCACTGAAGACAGGAAAATGGGAGCTGATCTCCTTTTTTTAAATACGTATATGGCATCGCTTGCCATAGCCAATGCCTCCCGGCCGGAGATCTTTGCATATGCGTCAAACCGCAAGGAGTACATTTCTGCGAAATATATCACCAAAGTGGACATGTTTGTAAAGAAATGGAATTACAGTTATTCCGAATCTCTGGGGATAGTGGCTGACAGGACAAATAATATCATCCTTAAAAGCATGCTGAACCGGTATGCAAATGCAATAGACTCAGGCGTCCCTGATGATGATTTCCTAAAAAATGAACTTTCGACGGTCAGAAGCGTGTACCGAAGTCAGATCGAGCAGGGACTTGAGATGCTTAAAAAATGGGGAGATGCGTATATTGCCATGCTCCTTTCCGGTACAGTTATCGCAGTTACCATAATGATCTCCATTGCTATCTATTCGCCGCAGGGCCTGGATGCCACGCTGAATATGGCCTACGCAATTATTCTTGTGATCTGCGTCTTTGGCAATCTGCTCATGTATACTTCTGTACCGGATGACCCGAAATCCCATGGTCTCACAGAAAGAACATCTAAGGAACAGCAGACAATTCATGCCATGGAGAGGATTATTGTACCCCTTACCCTGGGTGCGGTTATCGTGATGACGCTGATCGGGATTAATGCCGGGCTGATCTTTTTGCTGGCAGGGATCCTAATGGCGCCCCTTGGCATCATCGGTTTTATTGATGACAGCAATATAACTCTCCGGGACAACGATTTCTCTACCTTCATACGGAGTCTGGGAGCGATAATGGGGGGCCAGGGCACTACAGCCGTACATGCTCTTGCTACTATTGATAAAAAGTCTCTCACCACTCTCGAACCTCTTGTGAATTCAGTCTATTCCCAGATGAATCTGGGCCTTGATAACAAGCAGATCTGGGATAAATTCATCGGTGAGTCAGGGAGTAACCTCATTTACAAATATCTCAACATCTACCTTGATACCGTTATTATGGGGGGTCCGCCAGAACCGATTGGTACTGTTGTGGGATCTTCGGTACTCGAACAGACACTCCTGCGGGAGAAAAAGGATATGCATGCCCGCAGTTTTATCGTTCTCCTCGTACCCATGCACATGGCAATGGTGGGCATTTTTGTTGTTCTTTTCCGCATAATGTTAACATTGACCGGTTCTGTTTCGGCAATGATGGGAAAATTTGAACAGGCAAGTGCTGCAGCCGGCGGGACGGCTGCAGGAGGGGTGTCTGCCGGCAGTGCTCTTGGAGGGTTATCGATGTTTACCAACTTTCCCGAAAAGGAGATGGGGAATTTTGTGGTAATCACCCTAACCATTATCACCCTGTCCAATATACTCGCCGCAAGGATTGTAGGGGGAGGGGATCGGTATATGTTTTATTTCTACGCAGCGATATTCTGTACACTGACAGGACTTATATTGTTGATTGCACCTATAGCAGTAAACCTGTTCTTCAGTCCCGAGGCGCTCATGAATATGGGTAAAACAACGGCTGGAACAGTGGGATTGTATCTTATATGAAGGAACGTCTGCGCAGGGTTATCCTCTTTACCATGATTGTAATCACCGGCTCAGTCATGATACTGTATGATGTCCCCCTGATCCTGATGATCCCGCTGATTGTAGCAGTTGGAGTTGTCATACTTTTTCTTCTCGGAGCGGTAACTGTTGGAGATATCAGGTCAGTTTTCTCTAAAAAAATAACACAAAAACCAACAAAAACTGGGATTATACAGCGACTGGATGAGATGAAATTTTTTGAAAAAAAATCTGCAACTCCGGAGAGAAAGGAGAAGGCCAGGTCGGTTTTTTCTGAAAAAATACCGGAAAAACCCAAAAAAAAAGGGATTATACAGCGACTGGATGAGATGAAATTTTTTGAAAAAAAACCTGTGCAGACTCCAGAGCAAAAGAAGGAACCCCTGAAAAGTACTGTCACAAAGACTGGGGCGTTTTCTCACCTGCGTTTATTTATCTCATCCCTGGGTTCACTGGGGATGATTCTAAAGGAACGCAGCAAACATGAGAAAAAAGTGGAGCATATTAATGAGCTGCTCGATAAAACGGTCAGTGAAAAAGTCAAAGGCTCTGCACTTGCCCATGCCGGTAATGGTGTCGATACCCGGATTCCTCTTCCCGACAGCGGCGGGGCACTTGGGCCACAGGATCAGGAAAAAAACCAGGATCCTTTCCTGTCCCTTTCCGCCGATGAATTTGACGTAAGCCTTCTTGATGGTCTTGACGATCAGGGCACATTGCCATCATCTCCCTCACCTCAGGGCATATCCCCCACAAAACCAACTGGTGGATCCGGCCTGACAATCAATGAACCTGATATCCCAACGCCATCGCTGGATATCACCTCGGTAGCGGGAGCCATACTTGACGATAATACAGGCGGTCTTGAAGAATTCAAAGGTCTTGAGGGCGGAGAATTAATAGATCAGGACTTCGGGGATCTGGACAATCTGAACCTTGATGATGTTGATCTTGATTCAGATATTGACGAAGAGACTCCCGCAGCCATTGAAAGTCCGCCATCACCATCAGCCATTTCGGGCAAGCCCCCATCATCCGATGCTGCAACCACGGTGAAGACTGACTGGATTCCTTCCGATGCCCCTAAAGGCGCAAATACAACAGAGAACGAGATTTCTCCCCATAATGACATGGCATCATTTGCAGCAGGACGTTCTGGCAGTGATAATGACCTGTTAAACTCCCTCTCTGATGTCAAGTACATCAAAAAAGAAAAAAATATCAGCCTGTTAAGAGATTTAAAAGATTTCAAAGAACCTGCAGATGACATTGAAAATGAATTAAAGGATATATACCAGAGGATGAAGGCAACTCAAAAACCTGAAAAAAAAAGTCCAGGAGCTAAGAGCATGAAATAAACCTGATGACCACCTTAGTAATCTATACAGTATACATCAAAGATTGAAAAGATCACCTTAGTGAGATGCATGAAAGAAGTTCCGGTTAAAATCCAGCACAACAACAATTGGATCGTCGTTAAAATGGGTATCGGGGATGACCGGATAATACTCCCTGACCCGTTCAATAAAGAAATACCATTCAGGACAGTTGACGATATCGCCGAAAAGAAAAATGTCCTCATTATTACTGTAAAAACCGATACGGAAACCGTTTATAAGATACTTTCTGTTGAGAAGGTCCTGCAGGTATTAAAAAAACTCATCCTCGGGTCGTGCAATGCCTACCGTCTTATGGCCTATTTCATGTCACCGGCAATCCGTGGTGGTGTGATGATCAAGGATGCCCAGTGGGATAAAGGGAGCGTTGTTGTAGTCCGTACCGGGATCTGGTTTATATCTGCAACAAAACAGGTATGCGTTCCGGTTAATGACGTTGCAGCCATTGAAATCATCAAAAGGGACGTCCAGGGTAAATCCACTGACGTCATAAAAATCGATCACCTCGATTCGGGAGAGGTTTCCTCAAGTCTCGTACTCTGCCCGCTTTCCACACTCCAGGTACTCTACAATTACCTCAAGGAAACGACTAAGTCCATGGATATGAAAGGAACTGAGCTGGACAGCATCGAACAGCAGGTTGCAATGCTCGTCTATTCCGGAATGGACTCTCATGCAATTGAAAATATGCTCAATATTCCCCATAAACAACTGGATGGAATCTATGATAAGATCCTGAATCTTGGTCTGGGTGAAGTTGTCACGATACGCAGAGAGATCCAGCTTACCACAAAAGGAGTACGATATATTTCAGATGCCACAAAATCTCAAACAAACTAGAATGTCACTATTTTTAATTCCAATACTTCTTTAAGGAATAATCTACCAAACAATTCAATGATCATCAATGGGTAAAATTCTGATTGTGGATGATACTCTCTTCATGAGAACCCTGTTAAAAAATATTCTGTTCTCCGGTGGACATACAATTGCGGGCGAAGCAGGGGATGGCGACGACGGTGTTGCAAAATATAAAGAGCTGAAACCTGATCTCGTTACCATGGATATTGTAATGCCTAAGCTGAATGGTATTGAAGCGTTAAAGGCGATAAAAGAGTTTGATCCAGCAGCGAAGATCGTCATGTGCACAGCAGTCGGTCAGGAACAGATGGTGAAACTTGCCATCAAGAGCGGTGCTAAAGGTTACATTATCAAACCATTCCAGGCCCCAAAAGTTTTAGAAGAAGTCAAAAACGTCCTAGCATCCTGACGCTTATGGTGAAAGTTCTCATTGTTGATGATTCCGTATTCATGCGGACGGTCATACGGGATATACTGGCTAACGATTCTGCCATCGAAATAGTGGGAACTGCATCTGATGGTCTTGATGCGCTAGATAAGATCCAGTCGCTCAGCCCGGACCTTATCACCCTTGATATCGAAATGCCGAAAATGAATGGTCTTGAGGTCTTAAAAGAACTACAAAAAATAAAGAAGTCTCCCAAAATCCTGATGCTGAGCTCCCTTACCTCAAAAGGTGCTGAGCAGACCTACGAGGCAATTCGTCTCGGCGCTGACGATTTCATGCTGAAACCAAAAGATCTGCCGCATATACGAGAGATCGGCGAAGAATTAATTGCCAAGGTCAAACATCTTTCTGCACTGTCTTCATGGAACATCTCCCGCACGCCCCCCTTACTGCCTGCAGGGTCTGCTGACCGGGTCGTGCTCGTCGGGTCATCAGCAGGTGGACCCCAGCAGGTTGACGTACTGCTTTCCATGTTGTCGCCGGATCTTCCTGCGGGTGTTATCATCACCCAGCATATGCCCGTCGGTTTTACCGCACCTCTTGCCGAACGTTTCAACAGGATTGCTACTATGCCGGTCAAGGAAACCCAAAACGGGGATCTGCTTGAAACTGGAAAAATTCTGTTGTCGAAAGCAGGCGTCCACACTATTGTTTCGGGAGTGATGGGAGAGAATGGCAGAACATCAGGGCGCATTGTTCATTCCGCTTCACCCCCGGTTCATGGTGTAAGACCGGCTATAGACAAGACATTTGAATCCGCCGCAAATGTGTATGGAAAGAACGCGGTCTCGGTCATTTTAAGTGGTATGGGAAATGACGCTGGAGAGGGCGCCCACGCGATAAAACAGGCAGGTGGGGTGAGCCTGATCTGCGATGAGCAGGATTGTCTGGTATATGGGATGGCACGATCTGCAATCAGGAACCACGCAGTTGATCAGATCCTCCCCTTAAATAAAATTGCAGAAGAGATAGAACGTGTAGTAATCCGGATGGAGGGAACCTGTGTCTGAATTTGAGGCATATCGCGGGCTGTTTGTTGCAGAATCCCGGGAAAATCATGAAAATCTCGTAAAGAATCTGTTACTTCTTGAACTGGGCTCATACCAGAATGCCATTGATGAGATCTTCCGATCGATTCATACCCTTAAAGGAGCTTCTGCATCCATGGGTTTTTCCACCATGGAACATCTCTGCCACACGATGGAAGATGTCTTCTCGCTCATCCGCAGCGGGGCTGCGAGTATTTCACCGGATCTTGTCGATCTTCTCCTGACCTGTTCCGATCTTATCGAGCAGATGCTTGATGATATCGAATCCGGAGGAGATTCTTCATCCAAAAACCCGGATCGGGAGATCGCTGTACTCCGGCAATGGATTGAGCAGCACGGGGGCAAACCAAAAGAAAATCGTGAAACTGTGGCTATCCCGGCAGATGCAATAGAACTTAAGGAAGGTCCGCAGCTCGAAGAGCGGGAAGGACGTCAGGAATTTGAGATGCGGATTACGGTTGCACAAGAATGCGTGATGAAGGATGTTCGGGCGATGCTTGCCCTGGGAAACTTAAAGGCCCTGGGAACTATCATTTCTGTTCAACCAACCCTGGACGCTATTGAGGAGGGGAACTTTAATGGTATACTCCAGCTCGTTATCGAAAGTGACGCCGGGGAGGAGTCATTAAAAACTGCAGCCTCCGGAACCGAGATTTCTGACGTTGAGATCCGGGTTGTGCAGGAGCAGGAGATCCCGGCTCCTGATATTATACCCGACACAATAAAAGCGGTTGATCCGGATAAAAAACAATCCTCACAAGGAGATAAAACCCGGGAAATTAAAAACCTCAGGGTCGATATCCATCAGCTTGATCACATCATGAACCTTGTCGAAGATCTTGTCATTAACAGGGGCAGGCTGAAGCAGATTGCAGAAAAGCACAAAATAAAGGAGATGGATGAAGCGATAGGTATGGTTGACCGATCAGTCTCTGAACTCCAGAATCAGATGATGATCATAAGAATGATCCCCTTAAATCACATCTTCAACCGCCTTCCAAGAGTTGTCCGCGATGTTGCCCAGCATGATAACAAGGAAGTCGAATTTGTTATAGAAGGAGGAGAAACCGAGCTCGACCGGAGTGTGATGGACGGGCTTAATGACCCGCTTCTTCACCTGATCAGGAATGCTGTAAACCATGGCATTGAATCTCCCGATGCGAGGAAAAAAGCAGGAAAAACACAGAAAGGTTACATCAGGCTGTCAGCTCACCGTGACCGCGATAATGTAATCATAGAACTGGTTGATGATGGTGCTGGAATCAATGTTGGCAAGGTCAAGGCAAAGGCTATAGAAAAGGGACTGATCACTCAGGAAGTCGCCGAAACAATCACCACAGAAGAGGTAATTGACCTGATATTTCAGCCGGGTTTTTCAACAGCCGATAAAATATCAGACATTAGTGGAAGGGGAGTCGGGCTTGATGTGGTCAAAAAATCCATTGAAGCACTGAAAGGTACTATCCGGGTGGAAACAACCCTGGGTAAAGGAAGCAAGTTTGAACTATTACTCCCGCCAACAATGGCCATTGTAGATGTAATGATCGTCAGTGTCAATGGAAAACGGCTCGGTATTCCCATCAGCAGCATTGTTGAAGTGGCAAATTTCAGGAAGGAGGCAACTCATCATATCGGAAAAGGCGAGGCGATCCTTCTGCGTAACGAGGTGCTACAGATTCTCGCTCTGAATGATCTGGTGGGAGCATCAGATTCTTGTGAGATCCTCATTGTTGTACAATACCAGAAGCGGAAATGTTGTATTCCGGTAGATGTCGTTGAAGGCAAGCAGGAAGTGGTTGTTAAGCCATTGAGTAGTTTTATCGGAAATACCCGGGGTGTGAGTGGTGTTACCATTCTCGGTGACGGTTATATTGTACCGGTGCTTGACGTGAACACCATCATCTAGGAGAAGATCATGAAATTATCGACAGTCCAGGCAGATGCACTTCAGGAACTTGGAAATATCGGGGCTGCACACGCAGCGACCAGCCTTTCCGTGATGCTGGGCAGCACTATTGAGATGAGCGTTCCTGCCATCAACATGATAGACCTGTCACAACTCGGAACAATCATGGGTGAAGAATCGGCAGCAATGGTGGTTTTTGAGATCCAGGGTGAGATTGCCCATGGGGGGTATATCCTTTTTTATATCACACAGGAATCAGCCGTCCGCTTGACCAACACAATACTTGGCATGAAAGAAATTAACCGCCCGCTTAGTGAGATGGACCAAAGTGCACTGCTTGAAGTAGGTAATATCATGGTCTCCGCATTTCTTGATGCCACCGCGGAACTGCTCGGTATTGTGATACTCCCCTCCCCTCCGGCACTCACTATTGATATGGCACATGCTGCAATGCAGTCTCTCATTGCCCAGATGCAGGAAGAGACAAATGAAGTATTACTTTTCGCTACCGAACTTGTATGCAAAGAATATAAGATAGACAGTGATATCATTTTGATGCCCGAGAGAAGCACACTTCTAAGAATTATAGAACTTCTTGAAAACATGATGAAGAGTAGTTAATTCACCCGTATACTACCATGCCCGACTCACAACCCTACAACGATCAGACTACAATGATTGGTATTGGAGAATACCGGGTCGGTTCTTTCCCGATGATGACCATTGGCCTTGGTTCCTGCCTCGGGCTTACGTTGTTTGATCCGAATCTCAACCTCGGGGCCATGGTCCATATCATGCTGCCTGAAAGTGCCGGCAGAAAGGACCGTCCGGGGAAATATGCGGATACTGCCGTTCCGCTTCTTGTAAATGAGCTTACTGATCTTGGCTGCAAGAACCGGGCCGTCATTGCAAAAATAATTGGCGGCGCGGCCATGTTTGAGTATTTTGGCACTAATCTCAATATCGGTGAAAGAAATGCCGAAAAAGTCAGGATTCTTTTAAAAGAGTATCATATCCAGCTGGTAGCAGAAGATGTTGGTGGCAAATTTGGCCGATCCGTTACATTTCTGCCTTCTAACGGGGGCAAGGTGACTGTCCGCAGGGCCGATGGGACATCAACCGATCTCTGATTTCACCGCAGTTCTCACATTTCTTTATATATTGTTCCTAAATAGAGGTTCACCGCAGGGTTCACCCCGGGAAAATATGGCTGAAATCTTCCCATGGCAATCAGTCCATTTTTAATCATTCGTGTTCAGATAACGACTATTGACCGCTTCGGAACAGTACCCTGTAAAGATGATATCCTTACCGGCATTTACCTGAAAAAATCACTTTGATGAATTGCCATCCAGCCTGAGTTCCCTTTCACAATACTGGTCAATAGAGTCAAGAAGTGCCTTTCTTGCTTTTTTAATGTGAATCTCATCGTTCGAGAAAAAATCAGAGGCTATATACCCGAGTGTCGTTGCATAGTATTGTAATGGAGGAAATTTTTTTTCGAACTCCGCGATACGATTAAGCCCATCCTTTTTTTCGCCATTGAGAAGATCAAAGGCAATATCAAAAAGGTAGATAATATGGATAGGCATACCTTTTGAATCCGCCAGCTTTCTGAAACTGTGATAGGTAATCTTTTTCTTCGTAAGGAGCGAGAATTTCAGCCCGAGATAGATTGGTTCGAGATTATCGGGATATTGCCTGATAAGGTGGTTCAGCACACCTGCAGCACCACCAGCGTCACGATTATCAAGGTAATAATAATACATCACCCGCAGGAAATGATAATCATTATAGAACCGTTCTGAACTTATATCCAGCAACCGTTTCCTCATCTCGGTGTTCTGGGAAAATTCGGTATTCTCTAACCCGACTTCAATGAACCATCGCTCACCGGGAAACCATTCAAGTCCTAAGAAGATCATCTTCCAGAAGATCTTATCGAGGAATACCGGGTCATCAAGTTCGAGTTGCTTTACCGTGTTTACCGGTGCCTGGATACGTGCTAGGTTCAGTATTGTTTCACGTGAGAGAAGTTCCATTTCACCGGGACGCTGGTTTTTCTCCGATGTATCATCTTTCCTGAACTCGCGAAGGGAGAGCGAATAATAGCAGTATGATACAGCAGTTCCGATCTTGGCATCCAGATTGCTGTAGTTTTTAAGGTAGTCGATGGCATGTATATAGTCCCCGACTTTTAATAATTTCAGACCTACGATAATATTAATCCCGGTTTCTGCATCTTTTCTCTTTTTGAAGCGAAGAGCATTGTGGATGACCTTTTTTATATATTCAAAATCACCGCTGTTTTTGCTTGCATCCAGCACTTTAAACGATATCTGATCTATAAATTCGTCATAAGATTCATCGGGAATTTCAGGGAAGGAATTCTCAAGTGCAGATATTACATGTCCGTAAAAAACCGGGAGATTAGAGTCTACTTTCTCTGTATTGCGTTCAATATACCCAGAAAAATCTTTTTTCAAGAGGTTCAGCTTTTCATAAATAATGGCATCTGAAAGCTTCTCTCCCCGCATATAGGGAAAATGGCATGTTTTAATATTAAAAGGTATGACAGGTGATTTTTTAATGCCGGGTCTTTTTGGTCAGCTGAAATATTGTTGAACAGAACAACAATAAGAATCCGCTGCCAGACGAGGTATTCAAGCAATGAAAAACGCGCGTTTGCTTATATAGATCAAGGTAAGGCTGGGATTTAAGGTAAACCATCGTTGTGATCCGCTGATCACAGGACGAACCTTTGAATCTTTAACCGCTGCACTACATGCAGCAGCCGGGTGCAGAGTCCTCCGGCAGATGATTGCAGTATATATCAGTTAAAATCACGTCTCGGGAGAATTCCGGAAGCTGATAACCGGATTGAAATAATTTATTCCGCACGATATGTATCATAATAATTCCCCGGTGTTTCAAGGCTTATATAATAGGAATCGATATTTTCCACGCTGATAATCATATACATATCGGTATTTGATGACTGGACGATCCTGTAGGACCTTCCCCCTCTTAGTATTTCCTCACCTTTAATGATACCCCCCGTATCCGCATAACAAAGGACCATGCGAAAGATCCCATACTGGGGATGGTTTTCTGCGACGACTGTAGTATTGATCAGCCAGACAGGGTAGGGTACTGAAAATACCCGTGTCAGCCCTCCCCGGGTATTTTCAACAAAGGCAAACGGCACCCACTCACGGGTCTGCCAGGGTATTTCCGAGGCACCGAAGGTCTCCATATTTTCAGGGATCTTATAGAGCGGGTAAGAAAATGGTTTGTCGGTATAAAGAATACGATAGGGGGGTGCGTCAGGTTTTGGCAGGAACGGGGTTACAACAGGAGAAGGTTCAACGGACACGGTAGTTGTGAGGACGGGAACCTGGGTTTGCGGTGCCGTTACTGCAGGGCGAGATGGATTTTCCACAGAGACCTGTTGCCAGGATACATACTGGGGATTTGCTAAAACTGCCACGAGAATTACAATAGTTATACCCGAAATCAGGGCGAGAATATCACCAGAGTCCACATACAATACTAAAGCTATATGCTATAAAAAAACCTGCATACGACTCTCCCATCCAATCAGTGAATCAGTGAGAGGGATAACGCCGGAATAGTCAAACAAGATTGCAGTTTCATGCCGGATTGCCGATATGTCCTAAAATTTTCATGGAAAAAACAATATGGGCTCATTGTGAAGGTTGAAACGATATTTATTATAGGATACAGGTATAAATAGAAAAAATGATCTGGTGGTAAAATTACTATCGTTACCTTTTCTCACCATAAAGGAGGTACAGGCAAGACAACATGCTGCCTGAATATTGCCGGCTTTTGTCATCAGGCCGGGAGAAAGGTGCTGGTGGTTGATTGCGATCCTCAGGCGAATGCAACTGCCGGGCTCGGTTTCGATCCCAGTACTTTTGGCAAAAACATGTATGATGTGTTTATGGGAGGGATTGACGAATTCCCCAAGGTAATGATCCAGGATATCATCAGAAAAACGGCTTCTGGTATTGACCTGGCACCTTCGCACCTTGATCTGGTCGGTGCTGAACCCTATCTCTATCACGCGAAATTCCCGACAGGTGTACTCAGCGAAGCGCTTGCCAGTGTAAAAAAACAGTATTCCCTTATCTTTATTGACACACCGCCGAGCATAGGTCAGTTTGTGATCAACGGACTCTATGCAGCAGATCATGTCATTGTTACTCTCGACTCAGGATCATTTGCACTCAATGGTGTATCAACACTATCAACGATATTTTCAGATATTAAAGACGATCTGGGAAAGGAAATACTGCCGGAAATGGCTATCGTCAGCCGCTGGGGAGAGGGATTATTACAACCTTGTTTATCCCCCAAAACCGGGGAGAAAAAAGATATTTTCACAAAACTTCGTGACATCTTTTACAAACCAACTGAACCTGCGCCTGAAGATCTGAAAGCTGCAGAAGAGCTCAGGCATGAACAGGAACGGCTTCTTACTACGCTTAATGTGATCAGGCGAAGATTTCCCAGTGTATATACCGTGCCTTATTCTCCGGCAGTGTACGAAGCTCAGAAACGAGGGATGCCAATTTCACATTTTGCACCGGACAGTCCTGCCGGAATTGCGTATAAAACCATTGCAGAAGAGGTTATGAGATGGAAATAAAAGAGATTGAAAATGCGTTAAAGAAAACAAGTGAAGGTGATTTCTCAGTCAGGATCGACGAGAACAAAGTGGACATCGGTTTGAAATCCGTCGTCCAGATGCTGAACAGAACATTTGAAAAGGCTGCAGTCGCAAAGGAGTTAAAGCATCGTGCTGATGTGATGATCCAATACAATCCGATGGCGATTGCAATATTGAGAAAGGACAAGACAAGGATTCATATTAACAAAGCGTATGAAACCATCTGGCAGGGAACGAGGGAAGAACTGTTAAAAAAGAAGCTCACGGATTTCGATATTACTATCCTTTCCGGTGAACATTTCTATGCCTGTTTTGAAACAAGAAAACTTGCGGTCACCCAGTGTCTTGTGACATTCCCTGACGGCGTTAAAAAATACCTGACACTCAACGCCATCCCGATTCTTACAAAAAGCGGGGAGGTCGATGGGGCTTTTTACATCTGGGTTGATAATTCCGAGCTTCACGAAAAAATAGAAGCAGTAAAAAAGGTTGAGCAGCAGGTGGACAGGATCATCCAGGAAAATCCGTTTCCCCTCTTCACTATCGATCCTGAACTTAATATAAAAATTTCCAATCTTGCATTCCTGTTACTCACCGGCTATTCGAAAGAGCGGGTTTCCTCCCTTTCGATGAAAGACTTCAAATATCTCAAGAATAAAGGCCAGACCGTTGAGGGGACGATAAAATCCAAAAAGCGAAGCCAGGGAGAATCGACAATAGAATTCCCGAGCGGAACTTTTAACCTTGAATGGTATTATATTCCACTGCTCGATGCAGAAGGTAATGTTGAAAACCTGCTGGTAGTTTTCAATGATATCACAGACCGGCGTAAGAAAGAGAAAGAAGTCAGGCAACTGATTGAGGAATCGCAGAAAAAAGCAGAAACTCTCTCAGCAAGTGCGGCGGTGCTGGAAAGCGGGCTTGAAAAAATCGCAAAAGGCGATCTTTCATTCCAGGCACCGATCGTCGATGGTGATCCCCTTATCAAGTTGAAAAAGGATTACAATGTTTCCGTTGGTTCAATCAGGAAAGTTATTGAAGAACTGGAAAAATCAGTAAAACAAATAGAAGTCACTACGGCGGAAACAAGCCGTGGAACAACAGAAATCTCCAAATCAACTGAACGGGTTGCAACCGGAACGCAAAAATCTGCAGCTGGTGCAAAAAAACAGCTTGAGGAAGTAGAAAAGGTGGGAAGAGAAATATCCGATCTCTCTGCTTCTATTGAAGAGATTGCCAGTACTTCACAGGATCTGTTGATCCATGCCCAGAAAGCAGCTATGGAAGGTAACCAGGCATCCGAACTGGGTAAGATCGCAACTGCCAAGATGACGGTGGTAGAGAAAATTGCCGGGGAAAGTGTTCAGGAGATTACTGCACTCAACGACAGGATGAAAGAGATCTCCAATATCGTCAAGATGATTGCCGATATTTCCAGCCAGACAAACCTTCTCGCGCTCAACGCGGCGATAGAAGCGGCCCGGGCTGGCGAGCATGGGCGCGGATTTGCAGTAGTCGCTGGTGAGGTGCGAAACCTTGCCGGAGAATCCAAGACCGCAACTAATCATATTGATAGTCTTATCACTTCCATCCAGAACAACAGCGATAAAACAGCGGCCGCAATTAAAAGTTCTTACGCGGAGATACAGGCTGGAATTGAGACTGTGAACAAGACTATAGAAGCCCTGAACCGGATTATTGCTGAGTCGAATGTGGTTGCGCAGGGAGTAAACGAGATCACCAGAGCGACCGAAAACCAGGCAGAAGCGACGAACCGTGTTGTTCACGGGATAGAACAATCCAATATTATAACCCGCGAGAACCAGGGACGCATGGAGGATATGGCTGCACTTGCACAGGAGACCAGTGCGTCAACAGAAGAGATTGCCAGCGCATCTGCCGAGCTTGCTGAACTGGCAAACAGGCTGAAAAAAATAATGGAACAATTCAAGCTGAGGTGAGAAATGGCCTCAACGGTTGATGTAGTAGAATTTGTTCTTGGGGGTGAGCGGTACGC
>JAJRBZ010000026.1 GCA_028679185.1 Methanoregula sp.
ATCCTCCAGACCTCCAACATTTTGTTCCGATTGAACTCCTGTATCCCCATTCCTCCAAATCATTTTAAATTTATCATACACATAATTTGCAAAGTAAACATTATCCCCATTTCTGAACGAACACCATGATTTCAGCGATGTGTTCAATTGTGAGGAAATTAAATCATATTCTTCAGAAATTAACTTATTAGCTTCATCAGATGATAACGTTCTGAGAGATTTACTATAATGAATTCCCGCTTCCCAGGATTCATGCTGAATTAATGTTCTAAGAAATGCAGTATAATTTTCATCGTTGAGGTATAAAATATCAAACCAGAAGGTGCCCCGGCAACCAAATTTTTTCATATATAAAAGACCATTCTTTATGGTTGTGTGGCTATGTGGACCATCAAATCCAAATGGCTGACTTTTTTTTTCTCCAATAGGTGTAATTAATTTTCTTTGTGCGGCCTGAGATATCGAATACAGGAAGACTGTTGAAGTATCCTGATTTGGTAATGCGATATTTGAAATTTTGATATAGCCGTTTGAAAATGAAGGATACTTCAAATGTGATCGACTTATAGCATAAAATGGAGTGGTAATTGGATTCTGTTCATTGCCGGAAATTGTATTGGTTTTGGTAATTCCGTCAAAAAGGATTTTTAAAAAGATTTTTCCTTCTGTTGTCGGGATTATAGTTCGTTTAAATTCGAATTTATTTAACGTATTTCTAAAATAACTATCAACACAGTATTCTGTGGAGTTTTTCCTGTCGATAATAAATTTTCCACCCGTGGTTTGTATAATTACAAATCCCTTTTCGCTGGGTTTTTCCAATTCAATACTGTATTCACATTTTGTCATTGGAACCAGACCCCCGATAAATAAGGATTCTTTTTTTGGATTATCACCCGAAAAAAAGATTTTAAAAATTGTTTTAATAAAATTAAATTGTACAAAATCAAATAAGAAAAACAGCTGTATATTGCGTAGCCAGGGAAAGAAATTTATTCGTCTGGTAGTAAAAATAATACATTTTTCATTGTCATGTCTGATACCAGATTTTTGTTCTCCCCAAAAAAAACAATAGATTCTCCCAAAGAAACCATTCAAAGAAGGGGACCCTAAAAAAAAGTTCTGAGGTACTTGTTTGATCTCTGCAAAATTTTGATGCGATAAGATAATCTTCCCTTGATCGGGATTGTCCTGTAAAATTGTCTCCCCATCTAATGAAAATATATTCATCCTATGATTAATGTTATTCAAAACATATAAACCATCATCGTTAAAAGTATTCGATTAGTGGGTATTTTGCTATTTCATGAGCGGGTTTCCTGCCTTTTTCAAGAATTAAAAATTTTTATTTCCCAGTGAGTATGAGCAGATCTCAAATTGATTGTCCGGCGATTTCTCATAAAAAAATATTCATAATCTCCGGATTATTTTGCTAAAAAGCAGGAACACGATTTTCTTTCTGCTCTATTTCACGGTTCATTCAGGACCGGAGCACATTGGATACAATGCGACAGGGCACCATGAAAGGATATAATCTTCAAAATGTAGCTGACGTTCCCATTCCTTATCATCATTATCTTACAATTCTGTAATTTTCTTAATTTAATGTACAATAAATCAGTTATAGATAAATGATCAGAAATTTCGGATACTCAAAAGGATTTTTGCACCACCCAAAAAGATTCCTGCAAAGTCATATAATCCACCCGATACTACGTCAACATCGCTCTATAGGTTGAGGAGGATTATTTTTTTGCTTCAGTGCATATGTGCTTTTAATTCATTGCTCAGGAACAGAAATTCTCCAGTGCCCGGCAAAATGGTATTTTCAATGTTGAACACCCCACCTTTTTACCGTCAGCAATCACGTTCATGAAAGAATCCGCAAATCTATCTTAATGATACCCGCAATCCCATTACATTTTAATTCCCGATTTCAGGAGACTGAACCACTTTATGGTTTCTTCAAGTCCCTGATCGAGTGAATAACCAATCTGATATCCAAGTGCCTTTTTCGCCGCTCTTATATCTGAAACGGAATCGCGAATATCTCCTGATCTCTGCTTCTCATATACCGGTGAAAGATTGACCTTCATGATCGCTGCAATTCTACGTGCCAGGGTATTCAGATCAATGCTCTGCCCGCTCCCGACATTGTATATTCCGGTAGCAGAGCTGTCCATTGCAAGAAGATTCACCCGAACAACATCCTTCACGTAAACAAAGTCGCGGGTCTGTTTCCCGTCACCAAAAATCAGAGGGGGCTTGTTGTTAAGAAGACGGGTGATAAATTTTGGAATTACAGCTGCATATTCTGAGTGCGGGTCCTGGCGTGGACCAAACACATTAAAGTACCGCAGGGATACGGTCTTCACGCCATACAATTCTGAAAATACGTTACAATAGTACTCCGCAGCCAGTTTAGATACAGCATACGGTGAGAGAGGGACAGGCTGCATATCCTCCCGCTTTGGAAGTGTCGGCTCATCGCCATAGATTGCCGACGATGAGGAGAAGACTACTTTTTTCACTCCACAGTCCCGTGCGGCGAGGAGTACATTCAGCGTGCCGGTGAGGTTAGTCTCATGGGTGGCAACGGGATTATTCACTGATCGTGCTACAGAAGCGATTGCTCCAAGATGAAAAATACCGTCCGCCCCCTGGAATACATCATTGAGCAAAGGTAGATCGGTAATACTTCCCCTGATACTGCTGACCCCTTCGGCAAACATACTCAGATTTTCCTGTTTCCCGCTTGAAAAATTATCAATGATAATGACTTCGTGCGACTCTGCAATCGCCTCAACAATATGGGACCCGATAAACCCCGCTCCTCCGGTGACAATATATTTCATGATACTCCCCAGATTACAGTAACTGATTCTTGAAAATAATCATCAGACTTGATCTCTGATACTATGTAGATATGAAATCTTAAATTATCGCGAATTTTTTAGATCAATTATATTTAAGGGAGGAAACTTTGCCTGGCGCAAAAAATTTCATTAAAAAAATGGGACATCAAGGTTCTTTACGGGGCAGGTAGATCCCATCTGGCTTGTACCAACCATAGTTACCACTATTTACAACCAAAATTCATGCGAATTTAGCTAAAGGGACGATTAAGATGCATCAGCCTTACAATTTCTCGCACAACTGAGCTAACCAAATGGTTGTATTCATTCACTTTTTGGTTATATAATTTCACCACCAAGGATATCTCAATTTATTAAATACCAATGAGAAGCATTTATGTAATCCATTGCTGTATAGTATTGATTATTACATTAATACAATACAGAATTATCAACCAATAGGTGGTGAATATCGTGGACTACACAATAACCCCCACTCGAAGATCAGGATTACATAATAGGAATAAAGAGGATCCTGAATCTGCCCTCTCGCATGTCATAGGTGTGCTGCTTCTCATAACCATTGTAATGGTAATGGGAGGTATTATCAGTCTGGTTCTTACCTCACAACCTTTACCCGATAAGGTACCGATGGCATATCTGGGTATTTCAAAAACCGAAGAGGGAGTTGAACTTGTCAACAAAGCTGGCGATACGCTCACGAGCAAGTCGATTACTATTTTGGTAGACGGTGTAGACAGGACGAATGAATTCCGGACCCTGGAAAACACTATCGGATGGGAGAGATTAGATGTCGGCGAACATATTTACTATAAAAGCTCAAAAAGACCAGAATCAATCACGATTGTGTATGCCGG
>JAJRBZ010000027.1 GCA_028679185.1 Methanoregula sp.
ATTTTTTCAGAATATCACGTGTCATTTTCGTGAGCTTCAGCAATCTTCCGGCTCCGGGCCGTGTTGCCGATATCTCCCCTTTCCGGTAGGGGGAAATGGTTATAGGGCGGAGAACGGCAATGACCCCCATCTTTGCCAGGTATTCAACACCTTTTCTGACACATTCGTCAGTCTCACCAAGCCCGATAATTATGTTTGAAGAGACCCGGTTCTTCCCGAATACCTTCACGGCATCGCGTAACGAATCCAGAATAAAATCGAGGGAATGCCCTTTTCTCCCCGAACAGACCCGCTCAAAGATCTCGCGGTCCATGGTCTCCACATTGTATTTTACTTCTGTCACCCCGGCGTCCCTGAGCCGTTGTGACGAGTCTTTTGTCGGGTATACGGCAACTCCGACAGGAACGTTGTATTTCTTCACTGCCCGGACATATTCCACGACCCTGTCGATCTCGTTTTCCGGGGTTGTTGCGACCCCCGAAGTAAAAGCAATCGTCTTTAAGTTCCCGCTTTTTTTTACCTTCTCAACTATTTCAAGGACCTGCTCAAGCGTCTTGATCTTTCCCTGGAACTTGGGAACCGAGCAGAATTTGCAGTCATACATGCACTGCTCACTGATCGTGATGTATGTCTGTTCGGGACAGTGTGCCACTACCGGATCAATTATTCCCCGTACCAGTTCCTGGTTGTCTTTTAAGATGACGACATTTCCGTTTTGCCGGACCATCTTTAAGGGGGACCCTGAATCGATTTCGAGGCGCACCCGGTGTCCCCCGGATTTAAAGAAAATGGATCGCAGTCCTGTACCGGGGCCTGCTGTGGAACGGGAAAGGGGGGGCAATAACGATGGTTCGACATCGACTTTCCCCAGTGCCAGCAGTTCCGCTTTTATTTCTGCATTCATGTGGGTCATTTCATCTTCTCCACCATATTGTGCTTTTATCAGCCTTTCCTGTGTTCACTGCCGTTTCCCCCGTTTACCGTCTTTGTCGCGTCCTCAATGACATAGTCCTGTTCCCGGAATAATGTACTTTTTTTACAGGCCCTGCAAATTATACCTTCATCTTAAACAGGGTTGCTGCATTCTTAAAAAGGAGGTTCTCCAGCACGTCCGGTTTCCAGGAGAACCGCCTGAATTCTTCAAGACTCTGCTGTAAGGGCCTTACCGGGTACGATGAGGCATACAGTATCCGGTCCCCAAGGAAGTGGTTGGCAGCCTCCACCCAGTCCTGTGCCCCGGGAAAGCCGGGGATGAACTGGAAGAAATCCGGCAGGACCCACAGGTTTCCTGAGGGGGCATTGGCAATCATAACCCCGAGCATTTCGCTGGTGTACGGAAATGATCCATGGACAACAACGATCTGCAGGGTTGGGAAGTCGTTTGCCACGCGCTGGATGCGCCATGGCTCTGCATACGAGATATCCGGTCCCTGCATCAGGCTGCAGGTAAGATACAAGACTCCCCCAAGTTCTGCGCATTTTGTATATATCGGGTATATGCTGGGATCATCCACATACATCGGGGGAGCGTACCAGCCGGGGTCGACTGCAATGCCGTTGAATCCCATTCCCGTGATGGTACGTTCAACCTCGCGGATGGCAGCTGGTACGTCAACCCCGTTGATGCCTGCAATGGCAAGGGGAAACCTGCCGGGGTACTGGTCACGGAGTCTGGCGATATCATCATTGGAGACAACACGGTGCCCTGCCTGCCTGCCAACCAGTATTCCCTTGTCAACCCCGGCCTCATCCATTTCCTGGAAGAACAGGTCAACCGATTTCTGTACCATGGACTGCGGGCGTTCGTATCCGCTTACCAGGGGGCTGCGTCTGGCCGATGGCCGGGCTCCCGGAGCAGGTGCAAGCACTTCCCTGAGACTTTTAAACGGGGGTCTCACCCGTGCATCGAGTATCATTTTTTATTTGCCTCCCAGAGTATATTCTCCGGAGACGTGTACCGTAATAAAACACGATGATCGGAAATCTGACAGGGATGTGGTATTTTTTATCTGTTATTGCAGAGAACAGGACCAGGAAATCACGGTATTGGCTGGAGCGTCATTCCCTGCCGCACCCTCCCTCAGCTACGTTTTTTATGGAAAAAATCTCCCAGTCTGACCAGATTTTTATCACGCCTGCACTGCGTTTGTACATCCATTCACCAACCCGGACCAGTCCGGGCAGCATTCCTGCCGGCACATTCGTCAGAGCACATGGCGATCAGTGAGTACTTGCGCTTGCAACAGTCAGTAGTATTATCGTGTTCACCCTGATGAAACCACCAGAACCGGGCTTTTGTGAAAGCGTGAAAAATGAGGGGTAATGTATCGGTAAGCGTGCCTTTATCGTTCACCCACGGATCACAGATCTTCTCCTGACTATACCTTCAGACCTCTTTTGCAATTTTGTAGAGCATGTCAGGAGAAATGGTCTCCAGGGTCTCGGTCCGGACAGTCCCGAACTTGGCGACAATTGCGAGGAACTTCACCAGGCTCTCCTTTGAGGGCATATCGATTATCACCACAAAGTCATACCGCCCGAACGTGTAAAACAGGGAAAGCATTTTTCCCCCGAGCGATTCGATGATCTTTTTTGCTTTCCTGTCCCTTTCTTCGAGGCTGTCAAATTTTTCAAACGCAGTACTCTTCAGGTTCCCGAGCGTTACATAGAGTGCCATGTGAGAACCCTATCACGCAGGGCAGTAATAAAATTTTGTGAGCAGGGAACGGTCGAGATAGTAATCCCGCGACACCATGAGGACCAGGTGGGCTTCACGGAGCGCTCCTGTCGGATACCTGACCATCACCAATAAGGCGGTAATCAGGGAGGCCAATCTTACGATTTCAGCTCTCCTCGGCGTCGGGCGGCGGAACCTTATCAACGACCGGTTCAGGAAGTATATTGCTCCGGAAGATCCCGAGTGCCGGGACCGGCATTTCCTGGCTGTCCTGCGTAGCGGGGAGAAGTGTACCTGCGATCTCAGGCTCCGCAAAAGTGACGGTTCCCTGCTCTATGCACGGCTTGAGAGTATCCGCACGTAGAGGGCACATGAGGATCCGGTGATCCGTACAGCCATCAGCGATATTACTCACAAAAACGTGCAGAAGAAGAACTGATTGACAGGAGCGGGAGGATAGACGCGACAAATATCAATCTCACCGCAGTCAGTAAAGAACTGGAGCGTAACCAGGCGAGGCTCAGCACGTTACTTGAAGAGAAAGAAGTCCTCCTCTCCGAGGTCCACCAACGGGTCAAGAACAACCTCGCAGCATTCATATCGCTCCTGGCGCTTGACGGGACCTATGAAGAAACACCATCCGGCCAGAAGCTGAGATAGGATCTCCAGAACCGGGCGCGGAGCATGGCAATTATTCATGACACCCTGTACAAGACCAAAAATTTCTCCCACGTGAACATGGGCCTGTACCTCACCAAGCTCACCGACCAGATCGCAGGGTCGTATTACTCTGAAAATTCAATCCGCATCATCATAAACGCAAAAGGCATCCACCTCGACCTGTACCAGGCAACACCCTGCGGTTTGATCGTTAATGAACTCGTCACCAACTCCTTCAAATATGCATTCCCACCATCATTTGACTGTGAGGCTGTCCGGCCCGAACCCTGCACTCTCCGGATCTCCCTTACTCTTAATAATGGATACTACAACCTCATTATCGGGGACAACGGGGTCGGACTCCCGGCGGATTTCGACCCCCTGGCCGCTACATCTCCCGGTCTCAAACTCGTGAACTTTATCGCAAAGCACCAGCTCAAAGCGAAAATAAAAGTGAACACTACGAAGGGGACGGAATACTCCAACCGGTTCAGTGAACCGGCGGTCCTGCCGAAATATTCCTGAAGGCCAGCTCTTTTTTGTGAGGGGAGGGAGTGTAGTCGACGAATCGCCTCTCCCCGTCTGGGTTATTTCGATGTGATGAGTAGCTCCTGCGATACAGTGCAGTCCTGACGATGTTTTCTACCTGTGCAATCCCGAATGGAAACCGGCAGGTATCATTCAATCCATTGTGCGTCTTTTAACATTCTCCTGATGAAGTCTATCCTGGTATTTCTTTTTAAAAATGGTTTAAATTCCGGCTTTCAGGTTACACGTATCTACAGCACGACCCCGGCCAGATGCAGGATTACCACAATGATCACGCCCACCAGTCCACCAATAGCCGAGACCAGAACCGTGATCCAGTCGATCGGGAGATCGGGAGCCCCGAATAGTCCCATGACATGAAACACGTTTAAAAGAAAGAGCAGGATGATCCCGACGATAGCGTTGATCACCAGTGCAACGAACTTTTTCAGGAAGTAATAGATAATAATTGCCACCACAATGGCAAGAATGATAACGGCAACTGAACCCAATATGTCCATGGTCTAGCATACCTTCGATTCCCGTATTAATATCTTTGTGTGAAAAATAAATTTTGAACTAACCCGGCCCATTCATGTTTCCGTTCGACAAAATATCTGATTATGCGGGGCAATCGCTGCATAAAGATCCTTGTACCTGGCAGTCGGTTTTTTATAGTTGATGATATAAGGTCTTCGTGTTACCATGGCCAGGCCTCCTGGATGACAACAGGGACCGGTGCCAGGTGAAGAAGAGCAGAAGAAAGGAATATTGAAGGAGTGATAAAAAATGGTGTCAGTGAACTGGGGTGCGATGGGATTAGGAGCAGTAATAGCATTTCTGATCGGCTGGTTCATCTTCGGCCTGCTGGGTGCGGTCATACTGGCCATCATTGCGATGGTAGTACTGGGGATCATGAAATTTTAGGTAACTGCCTCTTTGGCTGCCCGGTCCGGCCGCATCAGAACGATCCAATGATTCGGCTTCTATATACCGGATATTATTAAGGAATATCCGGAAAAGAGGAAACTTGATTTTTTATTGCGACGCATTTCCGGGAAACCTTTTTCCTTGCAGCAGCATTCATCAGGTTACGAGAGAGTAAAAGATAAAATCTTCAGCGGGTAACGCACGTTGTGCCGTTAAAGCACTTGTCTGTTCCACAGTCGCAGACCCTGACCTGATGGCTGTCTCCGGCTGCGCATCCACAGGCTCCCACCAGGCAGATGTTTGGGAAATCCCTCACCGAATTGCAGCACAGCATCGTAGTGACATTGCCGCCTGAACGTACGCATACCTGCTCTTGTTCTGATACCCCTGATACTGTTTCAGAAATTACTGCAATCACGGGTTTCAGCTTATACTGGTCCGACCCTGTCCTGATGATCGATTTCTCCACATTAAAGTCAAGGGTTAGCTTCAGGGTCTCATTCGGTGTAAGGACAAAGCCCCTGTTCAGCTTGAGCACCCCGCTGGGGACAGCAAGATTATGCTCACTACCGTCGACCGTGACAGTCCCGGAATCGATCTTCAGCCGTATCTGGGTGTATACGCCTGGTTCCATCATCTTCTGGCCAATCACTTCACTCACGTCGGTGAGCTGCATCAGGTCAACCGTCCGGGGCTGGCTGACAACAACGGTCCACCCTGCCGTACCTGAATCATCCGATTCTGCTGCGGCCATCTCCTCGTCAGTCTCAGGGGCAGTCTGATTTCCCGATGCCCTGTGGACACTTACTTCGCTGATGGTTAAGCCAAGATAGGTGATAGTGCCAATATCAGTAGTCTTCGGGGTATCCTTTACCGCTATGACAAGGGTTGATTGTCCGGCCGGGGCAGTGACGCAACCTGCCATGATGACGGATGAAAGAACTATTATAATCAATATAAGATACGTGGATTTCATCGATGAAGTCACCTCATGTACCTGAATACTGGCATCCCTTGAATAAATATTGATCAATGATTGGTGCAATTCACGAGCTGCGGTTTCAATGCCGTTTATAAAGACGGGAGGCGGTACTACAAGAAGGAATGTCCCCGGCAGCATCTGTCCACCACAGATCGGACCATCCGGGAAAATCACCGGGGGGTTCAGATCTGCCCTCCATGCGGACACAACGCAATCCCTCCGGGACCCCCCACAACCCGGATCCCTGCTAACCCACCTTAGTTTACATGACTACGACTGGTCAGGGGTATTATAACGGGTATTGATTGGTGGTGCTACAAAGACTGGCACGTATACAGAGTGGGCGGGGAGCGGTGATTTATTATCTGTGGCGGTACAGAAGTCATCTGACTTCGCCGGTTTTCCGGTTGGAAGAGCTGGCTGGAGGGATCAATGGCAGAAGATCTACAAATACGGCAGGACATTACCAGGAACCTCCTCGATCGGATCGTCAGTCCCTTGCCGGACGTACGGGAGGGTGCGGTGGAAGCGCTTGCGCTCAGCACCGAAGATGAGGACTGGAGACCGGACGAACTGATCCGGCAGGGCGGCATCGCCATAATCGCCCCCCTCCTGCACGAGAAGAATGCACATATTGTTGTGTCCGCCCTCGATATTATCATCGCCACCGCTTCGGCCGGTGAGGAAGAGGCGCTCATTGAAGGCGGAGTGATAGACGTGCTTGACCAGATACAGGACCACAAGGACCCGCTGATACAGAAGAAGGTACGGGAGGCACTGTGGCTTCTGGTACCCGAAGTAGAAGTGGTGGTGACATCCAAGCCCCAGGATGACTACTGAACGGCAGAGGGTTGAAATACCGTTAATCCGGGATTAATTTCAGTGCCAGCCTTAGAGTAGTTTTTTCTCTACCGCCATTTTTTTGATATTTTTAATAAGATTGGGACTGTTCTCCATACGGTGCCACTCCTCATTGCTCATCCCCATAAAAAAGCCGCATGATGAACATTTAATCCAGGCTTCATAATGATCAGGGAATTCTGCACGAATGGTTGATTTTCCGCAGCGGGGACAAGCAAGGTTCTCCTGGTTAACCGAAGTGGTAACCTCGCTCTCCCTGTCATGGGGTTCAATCTTTCCTTCACCGGGAACGGGCCCGGGATCAGCGGTTGTTGCACCCTCTGACAGGTGATGCGGCGCTACGCTGCCGTCACCGCGGGCTATCCTGGCCTTCACTTTCAGTTTGTCAGTCATTCCTGTGTTCAACTCCTTTTTCTGGTATGAATTTTTTTGAAAATATCATGGCAGATACTCTATGGTATATTACTTTCCGGGATACCCCCCATTGAGCGTGGAAGTATATCCTTCTAACCGGTTGCTGCAAAATCTGAAACAACCGCTCTTGTGTTCAACCCGACCCATGATCCTGCATGCGGAGGGTTGATTCAGTAGTAAAGACTATGATCGCGCAGGAGGTATACCGTTTGACAGCAACGATAAAAAAAATCCTCGAATCGCTCCAGGTGACACCGGGCAAAAAGATCGATCTCCGGCGCGATTACGATCCCGGCTATACCGGCAACTTCATGTCAAAGCAAGATGCGGAAGAAACCACAGCGGCCGGTATCCGGCTGCTCGCCGAACAGCAGGATAAGCTGTATGCCCAGAATACCTATGCCGTGCTGATCATCCTCCAGGCCCTGGATGCGGCCGGGAAGGATAGCACCATCAAACATGTCATGTCGGGAGTGAACCCGATGGGTGTGCAGGTGACCAGCTTCAAGGTGCCAAGTGCAGAAGAACTCGACCACGATTATCTCTGGAGGAGCTGCGTGGCCCTTCCCCGCCGGGGAAACATCGCGATCTTCAACCGCTCCTGGTACGAAGAGGTTCTCGTTGTACGCGTTCATGAGGAATACCTGGGCCGGCAGCAGCTGCCACCCTTACTGAATGATCGGGATATCTGGAGCCGCAGGTTCCGGGAGATCAATAACTTTGAACGATACCTGACAGATAACGGCATTATCATCCTGAAATTTTTCCTGAATGTTTCAAAAGAGGAACAGAAGAGACGGTTCCTCGAGCGGGTGGAAGAGCCGGACAAGAACTGGAAGTTTTCAGCTGCGGATATCGACGAACGGGCCTTCTGGGACGATTACATGGACGCGTACGAGGAGATGTTCAATACCACGAGCACCTCCTATGCTCCCTGGTACATCATTCCTGCCGATCACAAGTGGTTTACCAGGCTTGCGGTCGTCTCCGCAATCCACGACACCCTGGACCGTCTCAGGCTCGCGTATCCCGAGGTCACACCGCAGCAGAAAGAGGGACTGCTTGCGGCCAAAGCGAAAATGGAACAGGAGAACGGTGATACCGATGCGGGGAAAAAGAAGGATAAGAATAAGAGCGGGAAGAAATCCTGATCCTGGTTCAACGTCCTCGTCCTCTTTGGGCCGATACCAGGTCCTCTGATCCATAACCTTCCCATCGCTGATTTGTCTGTCTCCTTTATGGTTTCGATTGGGAAGAAGATCCACATTCCATGGAAAATCTCACCTACAACCTACGTTCAGTTATAACGCGTGTGTATGCTCTCCCGCTCACGGCAACGATCCGGGCAGCATACCTGCCGGCACATTCTTCAGACATAATATTCATCGAACCGGATGGGTCATCTCTATTTAAATCCTAATCAGTGCTTGATTGATTATTACGATGATCGGGGAATTCTTCATAAAACTGGTGAAACGGGCAAAGGAGGTAGCAAAATCCCTCAAGGCAAAA
>JAJRBZ010000028.1 GCA_028679185.1 Methanoregula sp.
TCACGGGGCTGGATTATGCCCCTTTATAGTACGGGAACTTTTTTTTTAAATAATACACAATTGACTGTGATATAGTAAAAAAATAAGGTTTTGCGTCTGTTAATAATTCTCAATAGAACCAAGGATTAATTATCTATTTACAATATAATTCACGACATGACTTCTTCTGAACCTAAAAAAAATATCTGGAATACCGTAGTTCCCATTATGCTGATTCTTTTAATCGTTTTTATTGGTGGGCTTTCATTCTGGTTTTGGAGCTACATAGAAGCGGAAAGGGGTTATACCCTTCATTTAGAAGAATTGAATGAGAGTGTTGTTCATCAGGGAAATTTTGGAGCAGACATTATTTCTCTATCCGATAAGGATTTTCAAGTTATTCCGAAATTGGCACCGATAATCCGGGATAATACACAAAAATCTTTTACAATAAATGAAAAAGGTAATCGTCTTTATTTATTAAAAATTACTGATGATGAACGTTCGGAATTCATAAATAAATTTGGGTGTTGTGGGAAGAAAATTTTCGAATACAATGGAAATTATTATAGTTACTCGCCCCCGCCCCTGCATTAATAATTTTTTTTAAAAAAAATTGTCCTGTAACAGAATCCTATTGACATAAAAAAAATGAGATTTTCATTCTGTAGTTATAGCAGCCCTACTTCTGGGGATTACCGATTACCGACGCTGTCTGCCTGACAATAATTGTACCTTTCATGTCCGGGAAATATGGATCGCTGATCGAAAAATTACCTTCCTTGGTACCAAATGTATAGCCCCAGTGTGCACCAGGCATAATATCTCCGGAATTAAACCTGGCATCAGCTTCATTCATCTTCAGCGAATGGACAACTTCATCGTCATTTATCCATGTGATTCCTGTTCCGGGGAGAGCGGTCAGTTCCTTCGGAACAAACGCATTATTCCGGATGTGGATCGTGGTGACGATTTTGTTTAACGGGGACTCAGTTCTTGTTACCACAGGATGTGCGGTTGTAATAACAGTGGTTGGCACTGTTGTCTGTACAGTGGTCAATTCCGTGGCTGGAATGGTAGTGACAACTGTTGTAGGCGGGGTAGTGACCGGTACTTGAACTGCCTGCTGGGTGCATCCGGTGATCGCGATAAAAGCGATAATGAGAATAAATAAACCAATAACCTTCTTCATGGAAACTAAATTGTGATCAACCTGTAATTAAATTTATTTACCTGCTTGTGATTCTTTTCCATTGAAAACTCCAAAAAAACGTCTGGTGTATTAAAGACCGTAACTGAACCCTGGAATTCTCTCTAATGCCTGATTATGACTTATGTTCAGTGGTCATAATGGTTTCAGACGGATAAAAAATAAAGAAGGTTGTGCAAAAATCCTTTATTTAAACAGCAGAAACATCAGATGCTGTGAGGTATAGTGCAACAGATTAATGAACCCTGACGCATCCAGTATTTCCCATGAACGAACATTTTATTTTCACAAAATTCCACACTGACTGTTACCATTGCAGGCAGCTTGCAGACCAGATTATTAAAGCAGTTCCGTACAAGGCTGAAGTTGAATGTGATAACTGCGGCGCCACCCGGGTCTTTGTTCCCCGTATTGAGGATGTCACGGCGCCGGGAACATTCACAAAAATAGGGTGTTACGATCTCTGGACTCTTGTTGAAACAACGGAATGCAGAAACTGCCACGTGACTGGTCCCCATGATCTGGCCGTTGGCTGCCGGCATTTTACGGTCCGGTGCCGGAACTGTGGATTCACGCATTTCTACAAGTTCGACCTTGAGTATATGGCAAAGGACGAACTCAGGGTGTAACAGGAAAAAACTCATTTTTTATGGTATCCTGCCCCTGAAGTGATTTTTTGGTGTGCGTATAAAAGTATGTGAAATACGTGCACAATCCTATCCGGTCATGGTAAGTGTACGGCGTTTTTGGGGATCTTTTATTAAGTTCTGTATCTTTTTCTGGTAGTTTTTCAGGATCTCCTTCAGATCTGACCGGAGAACAGGATTTTTGGTCAAAAAAATAAACATGACGGTATTGTCTGCAATGATAAGCGGGGAAGAACCGATGAGCCGGGTCACTTCAGCTGCTTTTGAACCCGGATCACTATGCCCATAAACCCGGTTTCGCTGGAAATGCTGGTAGACCATCAGGATGGAATCGTTATCGAGCTGGTCCCAGAAGGCTTTCAGCTCAGTAAAGGAGAGATGTTTAGCATTGTACTTATTCTCCTTTATCCCTGTATCCGGGTCGATAAAAAGCAGACAGGTTTGCGGGAAGTGTGAAAAAATGGCGGAAAAATATGCGGACCTTGTCTGCTGGGAAAATGTCTCATCCTTTTCTATCCGTACCTTCACTTTCTTTGTCCCAATGATTTCCCTGAGCTCCTTGAAATACTCTTTAAGAGTCATGTAATAATTGTCCACATCCTCTTTTGTGCGAAAGCGCCGGAAACATTCGATCAGGTTTTTATTCCTGCAACCCGGGTTACCTCTGAACCTGGGATAATAGGATGTCAACATGGGGACGATAACCAGCCTGCCGATTTCCCCATGGAAATTCTTTAGTATATCGGTGATCAGGTCATATTTGAACAGGTCTTTTGGATCCCCGAAATATTTTGCATTCATGTGTACACTCTCATACGGGGATGCACACATGGCAGATAAAAAGGTTGTGGGTACGAAATCTTCCTATTTTTCTTCCCGCACCATCTCAATAGCTTTTTTCGGGCATTCGTTTGCGCAGATACCGCAGCCTTTGCAGTATGCAAGGTCAACAGTGAGATCGGCGTCGATTGCATTGTCCGGGCAGTACATCTCACAAAGCCCGCACGCGTTGCACTTCTCTTTATCGACAACCGGTTTGAAAACGCGCCATGTTCCGGTCTTTCCGGCTGCTCCTTCTGTTGGTTTGCTCATTGCGAGGCGTTGGCGACGGACCTGACTCATGCGTTCATCTCCCCGTAAGCCGCTTCAGCTGCCCTGACATTCCGCTCATCAGTAAACATCTCCCGGATTGATTTTTTTGCTGAATCGACCGAAATAATCCCCGTTTTTGCCAGTGCCCCGAGTACAGGTGTATTCAGGATCGGGCTGCCGGCAATGACAAGATTCTCCCTGAGTGCGATGCCGGTCAGGTCCACATGGCTGGACGAAAACCCGGCAAATTCCTTTTTATGGGTGCTGTTGACCAGGATTTTCCCGCCTTTTTTTAATCCCTGAAGTACGTCGACAACATCCATTACACTTGCATCGAGCACAACGACCATGTCTGGTTTTTTTATCTGGCTGTAGATCCTGATTGGCGTATCATCTATCCGGACGTATGAAACGACCGGAGCACCACGGCGTTCGGCCCCATAGAACGGGCATGCGGTTGCGTACTTCCCGTCATGGACCGCAGATAGTGCCAGGAGTCGTGCGGCAGTGACCCCTCCCTGTCCGCCCCGGGAGTGGATGCGGATCTCATACATTGTCATTCACCCCGAACCAGAACTCCTGGCCGATATGACGCTTCCGGATGAAATCCGCAATGTCTTCGAACGTGACTTCCTGTCCCCCGAGCCCGGCAATTACACCGTACACGTCGGTCTTCTGCCGGGCCTCGATGGATTTTGCGAGTATGCCTCCAAAGCCAAACGAGTAGTCACGGTCGATCACGACAACCTCCTTTCCCATAAGATTGAGTTGCGGGAACGGTCGAAACCACCGGAGCCGCATCGAACCTGCCTTTATGCCCTCCTTCCTGAGTATATCAATGGCGACTTCGGCCTCCTTGCCAAGGGTGCCCATTGACACGACGACCACATCTGCGTCTTCACAGCAGTAGTCCTCGGTGAATCCGTACTTCCTGCCAAAGCGCTGATAAAAGTCCTTCTCGGTTGTCTCGATTACTTTTACCGAGTCGCGCATCGAGCGTTCAATATCCCAGCGGAATCTGAAATGCTGGTCAGGGCCTGTAAGCCCTCCATATCCCGCGGGGTTCTTCGGATCAATGGCATGGGGAAGATGCATCGGCGGGATAAAATCACCGATCTCGATGGTATCAAGTGGCTGCATTATATGGCTCAGGGTGAAGCCGTCAAGGTTCACCATCACCGGCAGCAGCACATCGTTGTGCTCGGCAATGCGGAATGCCATAATCGTCGCATCGTATGCTTCCTGCACAGTACTGACGTATACCTGAAGCCAGCCGGTGTCGCGCTCCTGCATTGCATCAGTATGCTCAGCCCAGATGTTCCAGCCCGGACCAATGGAGCGGTTGACATTGGCCATAACAACGGGCAGGCGTGCACCTGCCGCCCAGTTGGTCATCTCGTGCATATACAAAAGGCCATGAGAGCTCGTTGCGGTAAACGTCCGTACTCCCGTAATACTTGCCCCGATACATGCCGCCATTGCTGAGTGTTCGCTTTCCACAGGAATGTACCGGCTGTTCAGTTCACCGGTTGAAACAAATTCTGCGATCTGCTCGACAATCTCTGTCTGGGGGGTAATCGGGTACGCAGCGATCACAGCCGGTTTTACCTGTTTTACTGCTTCAGCGACTGCCTTGTTACCGGTTGCGATCTTTTTCATTCTTCTGCCTCCTCAGCCGCCAGTTTCTTTATGTTCTTTAAGAGATGCTGCCTGAGCATTTCAAGCGTCTTTGCATCAATGCCCCTGAACCGACCCTGTGGTGCAAGGTAATCCTCGAGAGGGATTGGTTTTTTCATTGCCACTTTTGACTGTGGACTGATGGAAAGTTTTCCGTACTCGCGTTCGTAGAGTATCCACATACCGGATTTTACCGCAAGCTTACCCATCTCAACAGTTTTTTCCGTTGAGTAACGCCACCCGGGAGGACAGGGTGCAAGGACGTGGATGAATGAAGGCCCCCGGAAGGTGAGTGCCTTCTGCACTTTCCTGAACAGATCCATGGGGTAAGCAGCACATGCAGTTGCCATATATGGTGGATCATGTGCGGCAATGATGGCATCAATGTCCTTTTTCGCATCGGGCTTTCCGGCCGGTGTCGTTGTCGTTCTGGCACCCATCGGGGTCCCTCCCGAGCGCTGCATACCGGTGTTGCCATAGGCCTCATTGTCATAGCAGATGTAAAGAAAATCAGTTCCCCGCTCGAATGCACCGGACATCGCCTGGATCCCGATATCAAGCGTACCGCCATCTCCGGCATAGACGATGACATTGGTCTTTTTACCTGCCAAACGGAAGGCATTCGACATACCTGACGCGCAGGCAGCTGCAGCACCAAAAGCGATATTGTAGACGGGTATATTGAATGCTGTGTTCGGGTAGATGCCCTGTATGACGCTTGTGCAGCAGGCCGGGACGACAAGAACCGTATCAGGGCCGGCGGCCTTGAGCACGTACCGGAGCGTGAGTGAATCGCTGCACCCGGCGCATGCGGATGTACACTTCAGCACGTATTCTTCTTTGGGAATTTCTGTGATAGTATCCAACTCCTGCAGTGAGATGAGATCGATGTCAGGCGCGAAAAGAGATCGCGAATCTATCATACAATTCATCCCGGGTCAAGAAATAATTATCATATCATGCATGCTTCTGATACATTGACCTGCTCATAAAGCATACCTGTTTCACTTTCGCCCTGCCCGGTAAGGTGTTTAAACGTGCAATATTTCAACAGGGTATATGGGAAGGACGAAACCCCCTTGAAAGTCGGGTGCCTTATCCGTTCGCACGTCGCTCCTCCCAACCTCTCAAAAAACCTGAAGTGAAACCAAAAATTCATAAAAATTTCAACTTTTCTTTTTTGTATTTTTATGATAAACGGATACGTCGTTGCACTCTGTACAATATCATAATATATTTTAGGATCATCTTTCCAATGTCTGCTATGTCACTCCGCTCGCTCAATCTCCCTGGTGTAGGAACAAAATATGAATTTGAGACTGATAAGGGTGATACGGTTGCAATTTTTTTTACAAAAACCGGCACCATCCAGATGTACACCCTCCAGAAAGGCTGCAAAACGCCAAGCGCTGCGGAAATGACCCCGGTCGAGGCACGAAGACTGGGCAATATTCTCACCGGTGCTATCATTGAGGCTGACCAGGAAAGCGTTGAGATCGCGTTTTCGGCGCTTGCTGATCTCCGTGTGACCATTCATTCGTTTCTCATTCCCAAATCCATCACCGGGAGAACGATCGAAGATCTCCAGATCAGGACAAAGACCGGCGCAACGGTAATTGCGGTATGCCGGCATGACAGGAATATTGTCAACCCGGCACCCACGTTTGTCTTTGAGAACGGGGATGCTGCACTGGTTATTGGCGAGAGTGACCAGATCAAAAGGTTCGAACGTGAAATAATGGTGGATTAATGGAAGGGATCGTCCTCGCGCTTTTCCTCTGCCTGATCCTGGCACTTATCACCAGATACCTTTCGGTCCCTGCAATACCCTTCTATATTCTTGGAGGAATTGTGCTGGGAAAAGCCGGGCTCGGCCTTGTTACATCCGATGAGATCAGCGTTTTTTTTTCAGAAATGGGATTGATCTTTTTATTGTTCTTCATGGGTCTGGGGTTGAAACCGGAACGGATTTTAGCAAACCGGTCTGCAGTCGTTACCAGTGGCGTCATTGACCTCAACGTCAACATGATCCTCGGTTTTGTCGCAGCATACCTGCTCGGGTTCTCGATTATCGAGTCAATTATTGTTGCCTGTGCATTTTATATTTCGAGTACTGCGATGGCAATCACGTCGATTATTGAAAACAGGAAGCTTATGCTCCGGGAATCCGAGACAGTCATCTGGCTGATGGTCTTTGAAGACCTCATCCTGATCATTTTTTTAACCCTCATCTCAGCCGGTAACCAGAACCTGATAGTCTTCGTCGCAAAGATTCTGGGTGTTCTTGCGGTACTCTATGTCCTTGCCCTCTATGGGAAAGAATTCCTCATCTCGATTCTTGACCGTGATGACGAGCTGCCGATACTATTCACGTTTGCTGCCGTGCTTACAACCGCTTCGTTTTCCATGTACCTTGGTATACCGGAAACCATGATGGTGATTGCACTGGGGGTCGCATTTGCTACTACGGATCCGGATGCGTTCGAACAGCATGCACGCCCCTTCAAGGACGTTTTTTTAATTGTTTTTTTCGTATTTTTTGGTGTCACTATTGACTTTTCCGGCGGGATGAACTGGTTCGTGATCATGATAATATGCCTCCTGGCCATAGTGAGCAAGCTTCTATCCGGCGTACTGACCGGGATCGCTATTCATGGCTCGGCACTCTCGGGCCTGGAAATCTGGGGAAATACTATCAGCCGGGGGGAATTCTCTATCGCTATCGCTGTGCTTTACGGCTCACCTCTTGTCGGGACTACTATCGCAGCGATGGTTATCGTGACATCGATTATTGGATCGTTTACTGCAAAATACAGCAGCTCGATACGGAGAGGGATCATCAATTTTGGACGGAAAAAATCCCCACATTACCGGATCCATGCGGGTCGCTGACCCTCATTCGATCATCACAAGCCCGATCGAGTGAACATCGGAATGAATAATCTTCCCGTACTCCTGGTCCTTGCACGGGATTGTTTCCAGGGTCCATCCGGCATTTCTTGCAGTCGCGAATACATCCATGCCTGCCGCCTCCATACTCGGACGTACTTTATCCATATGCCGGCACTTCCGCCGCATGCTCTCGTCCACAACACCCGGGGATTCCTCAGCAACACAGTGCTGGTGTTCACAGTATATGCACGGATACCCGCCAAATCCGAATGCTTTGTAATAACCATCATAGAATGCGGTCTTTTCAAGCATGTGTACTGTTCCATTCACCCAGAGGATCAGGTCCCTGAACCAGTCATGGAAGTCATCCGGGATATCATCAGGACCAAACGACCCACGACCGGGCACGCCGTCAAACCGGAGCAGTAACCCGATTGAGTACTCGTCAACCATCCTGCGGGTTTCAGCCGGTGCTGGTGCATAGGGAGGGCAGCCGAAATGCTTGCCATATCCTTTGCATCCATACCGGCACTTGAACCGTACCCATTGTGATACAACAATTTTTTCCGGTTGTATGACCCGGGCTTTCACACTCCTTTCAGATGCAATTGCCGTGAGTTTTTCAATCTCTGCAGAAATGTCCCTGACCATGCACATCACCTGTAAACAGTGGATGAGAACGTGAATCAATAAAGGTTTGTAGCGGATTCATTCCACTGCCGGAAGGTGCAGCATTCATAGCATTGGATTACCCGTTGGGGTTATCCTGCTGGTCCGGTGTCGGAACCAGGATCTGTTTAAAAGAACCCGGATGTTCCTGAAAATATACTGATAAAAATCCTGTGGGTAGTAACCCTCACCCCTGCATCTTTTCTGATACATATATGTGATTTATGAAGGATAACCGGATCTATTGAAATTCATCCTTTTTACTTCGCACATCAATGATCCGCTGGACAACAAACCGCGAACTGCAGAGATCTCCATCATCATACTTTCCTATGCGGATAATCTCCGGATCCAGCCCCTGTTCGGTCAGTTGCTGGTGCAGTTTTGTTTCATCGAAGTGCTGGTTAAAACCGATCGTAATAATGCCGGGCTGTATCTCTCTGATAGGGCGGAACATATCCGTCTTATCCCCCAGAATTGCATGATCAACAGGTTTAAGGGAGGCGACCATCCGGAGGCGGTGATCTTCAGGAATGATTGGACGGGGCTTGTGCCTGACATTTGCATCCCGTGCAACGATAACCCAGAGTTCGTCTCCCAGTTTTTTTGACTCCTCGAGATAGTAGAGGTGTCCCGGGTGGAGGATGTCAAAGGTGCCGGTTGCAACAACCCGCCCCGGGATCACGCGATCACCTCTATGGATTGCGGCGTTCCATCGGCGGCAAAACATTTCCAGTCGGACTCGTGATACGGGTAGCTGATGATAAAGTGATACCCGCCACTACGGGGGAAAAAATTCACATCTGCATCCGAAGGACGCAATACACCGTTCGGGTGACTGTGGGCACTCCCCGCAAGATGAGTGTCAAGTGGCATCATATCAAAAAAGAGCGATGCTGAATTCTTTCCTGCTGTTGTTCCCGGAAGCATATTCATCTCCTCAATAATACCATCACGTTCGCGGAGGAGAGCGACAAACTCGTTAGGATGGCTGTTTCGCCCCAGCTCGAGGAGAAGCAGGAGGAGTTCATGTCTGATCCCGCGAATTTTCATACCTTTACCCCCATTATGCACACAAACGCTGTACCGATCATATGAGTGCTGCTTGTCAAAAAATGCTCGGAAAAAATGGGGAAAAACGGTTTACGATTCAACCTGTGCAAGGTCCTCACTCAGATCCTGTGACAGATCGACACCGGTAAATGCTCCGCTCGTCGGGATTTGCATCTCAAATGCCGGTGTTATGTCATACTCCGCAGTGGCGTTTGCCGGTACCGTAAAATCAAGGATGTGACCCCCGGTATACCCGTCATCGCTGAGGAAATGGAGATGGTAGCCCGCGACATTGAGTCCCTTGAAAAAGACCGGAGTATAGAACCCGACTACGGTGCCGGTGGAATCAGCGTACGTGTAAACCGACTGGTTCTTTGCCGCATCCGTGAGCGTGGGATAGGGCTTCTGCTGCGCAGGTATCGCCCGCACTTTCATCTGGGGAAATGTGCCATGCATCCTTACGGCGTAGATCATGTTCTGTGAGGGTAAACGGTCGCTCATGTCTGCAGAGAACACCGGGAAGTTCATGGGCCGGCCTGTGGTTACTGAAAAGTCGCTATTGAAGTCGGTTACCGTAGCAAATGGTGTGGTGGCATTGTCCATGACCGCGTACACCCTGCCGTCAGCTTTTGCCTGGTACACCTTACCGTCAAGCACAATCATCTCTCCTTCGAGTGCATCGAACGTACCGATACCGAAATCCCCGTGTTTTTTCAGTTCGCTGATCGGCTGGACGCCATCATACACTCCCTGCATCAGGGCGTCGATTGTCGATACCTGGTAGAGTGTCTCTCGGTCTTCAGGTACTGCAGGTGCGGTCGGCATTCTGGTTAAACTGTTATAGATCACTACACCGCAGAAGACGAGTACTATCGCAAGACCTATGCCAAGGAAAAATTTTGTGTCCATGACCGTATCCCTGAGAATTATTTCCTGACGGTCACCTTGATGACATGGTAGCCGAACTGGGTCTTGACCGGGCCTGTAACCTTACCGGCATCGGTCTCGAATACAGCTTTTTCAAATTCCGGTACCATCTGTCCTTTGCCAAACCAGCCGAGATCACCCCCGTTCTTACCCGACGGGCAGGACGAGAAACGCCTTGCTACTGCAGCAAAATCTTCTCCGGCGGCAAGTCGTTTGATTATCTGGTTTGCCTGGTCTTCGGTTTTGACGAGAATGTGTGATGCACGTGCCTGTATAGCCATGTATAGAAATGGGGGAGTGATTGGATAAAATGGTTCATGAACCAACATGTTTTTGCAGATCTTCTGTATACAGGTTCATTTTTTGTCTGAACACCTTTTTCTTTATTTCCCCTGATTATTCCTTATGGCAAAAGGCAGTTTCTGGACTGGTGCAATCGCAGGGTTTTTCCTCATGGTGCTCATTGGAGGGGCGCTTCCCGTTCTTGGACCCATTACCGGCGGACTTGTTGCAGGGCTGATTGCAAAAGGGGGGATATGGAACGGTGCAAAGGCCGGGTTTACTGCCGGCATCTTTGGGGCCATTGTCGTGATTATTATCGGTCTTGTCGTGGGGGGACACTGGCTATGGGACTATTTGGGTTTTTACTGGCTCTCGGCATAGGTGTCATTCTCATTGCGACAACCCTCTATTATGCCTTGCTGGGATTTGTTGGTGGTGTTATCGGGGGACTGATCAGCAAATAACGCTCCTTTTGTCCCCAAGCTATAATCCTGTTCAGAACTCCCCGTCCTGCTCGAAACTCCGCCCGTAGCGGATCGCGAGCTCTGCCTTGTATAATTCCCGGCCAAGATACCCGGCATGATCGAGGAGAGAGACATCATTGTGGGACAGGAGTGTATGCAGCACATCCTGCCAGCGTTTGCCCCGCACCGCTTTGCCGTTGATCGAGGCAATGATCTGGCCGTCTGCAATCCCGATCCGGAAGTTGCCTTTTGGATCGTAAGTGATACCGTCCGGCATCTTTTTTGCTGCTGTTATGGTCTCGTATTCAACAGGGGGTTCGCGTCGGCGGCGCTTCTCCTTGAGGACGAGCAGGTCTATTCCCAGATCCTTGGGATAGGGGCGGTCTTTTGCAAGTGCCATCATCTCCGTTGCCCTTCGCATCTCGCTGACAGACCCTGCTGTCTTATCGGAATGCTCGCTTGTGAAGATCACTGCCGCGCCCACCTCCATCGCCATACCCGCCAGCAGCGCATTCACCCCAACCGAATCGGCATCGATCAGTTCTGTGACATTGCCCGCACCAAAGAAAAGCGGATAAGCAGATTTTTTGAAATTTTTCAAAGAAGTGACAAGACCGGATCCGACCGGCTGGAGGAGCGGATCGGCTATAATGCAGGCAATACCGGCCTTTTTTGCCAGCGCCAGGTTCTTTGTAAGTGAACTCTCTCCTGGTACCACAACCGCAGCGGCACCGGCTTCTGCTATCTCATTTCCCACTTCCGGAATATTTCGCTCCTGAAGACTGAGTACAAGGTCAGCCCGGCAGAGTGCAGCCCGTATCAGGTCAGGTTCCTGGGTATCCACTGCAAGCATGCGGTCTATCCCTTTGAGTTGTGAAAAAACCCGCGTGACGTCAGCCGGTACGGCATCAAACCCGAAACCGAGGTCAACAATATCAGCACCTGCAGCAAAGTAGTGCTCCACCACATCGCAGATACCTTCGCGGAGATGGGCGTCCATCACTTCTGCCAGCACCTTCATCCGCGATGTGCCACCTATCTTTGTTCCACGGGCAAGGAAATTACATTCAGCAGATTTTTCCATCTCGTTCAGCCGCTTGGAGGCGTCATCCGCTTTTTTCGCTGCAAGGAAATCATCAGCAGCGACGGTACGCGAGAGTGCTACACTGCCGAGCAGCGGCAGGATTAACGCAAGGTCAGCGGCATGCCGCGGGCCCCGGTACACAGGTACCCCGGTATCGTGTTCGACCTGCCCAAAGGATGCGGTGCACATGCCCGGGACAATCACCATATCGTATTTCCCCTTGGTAATCAGCCCATGGAGCATATGGGGAGTAAGAAACGATGCAATCTTTCCGGTTACTACAACCTCTGCGTCAACGACTGCCGCCGCACGTTTTACTATTTCTTCGGTTGCTGCACCCGTGGGCAGGAGGATACGCATAAGTTCCCTTAATACCAGAGAGATAAAAACACTATGATCAGATGCTGATCTGCGATTTGCACGTGCATACGAATTTTTCAAAAGACGGGGAGAGCAGTGTCGAAGAGATCCTGGCAAGGGCCGAAGAGATCGGTCTTGACGTAATTGCCATTACCGACCATGATTCGATTGACGGAGCCAAAAAGGCTCTTTTGTGCGATGCGTCGGTTCTGGTAATTCCAGGTATCGAAGTCTCGACCAGGCAGGGACACCTCATCGTTCTTGGAGTAACCGAGGTGATCCCGGCGGGACTTGATGTAATCGATACGGTCGAAATTGCGCGAAAAATGGGAGCGCTCCTGATCCTCCCCCACCCGTACCATGTCCTGCGGCATGGTGTCGCCCGCCGTAAGAAAATTGGTATGGCCGCAGTTGATGCCATCGAAACGTTCAACAGCCGCTTTATTGTCGGTTCAGCAAACCGGAAAGCTGCACGCATCGCAAAAAAACTGGGCAAACCCTGCGTAGCCGGTAGTGATGCCCACCATGCACGCTTCATCGGTTTTGGCACGACGATTATTGATGCAGACAGAGACATCCACTCAGTCCTTGCTGCGATCCGGGCCGGAAAAGTTACCTGCGGTGGCAGGCAGACACCGTTGCGAACCTATACTCACCAGTCACTGAACAACACATGGAGAAAGATAAAACGGTTCACCCGGCGTGTGCAGCTCCGATAAGGCTGGCATTCCGGGTATCGTATCTGGGTAGCAGGTTTTACGGTTCACAGATGCAGGCTGCCTGCCGGACCGTTGAAGGAGAATTCGTCGCTGCCTGTCAGCGACTGAGTCTTTTCTCAGACTGGCGCGAAGCCGGATTCCAGTTTGCAGGAAGGACTGATCGTGGTGTCCATGCATGCGGACAGGTTGCTGCATTCACGACAGATGTACCTGAGCGTGCCATCCGGACATTGAACCTCCAGCTCCCCCCGGACTGCTGGTGCACCGGTTATGCAAAAGCAGCTCCGGAGTTTCACCCGCGGTATGACGGGAAGTCCAGAACATACCGGTACTATTTCTCAACCACTCCCCGTAATACAGCGGCGATGGGGGAGGCTGCCCAGCATTTTATTGGCCGCCATAACTTCACAAATTTTGCCCGCGTCAGGAATAAAAATCCCTGGCGTAACATCCTTGAGATCAACATCCGGGAAAATGAGGGTTTTGTATATCTTGAAGTTAAAGCTGAGAGCTTTTTGTGGCATCAGGTCCGGGGCATGGCTGCTGCGCTTCTTTTAGTTGGCGAGGGTGAAAAGGAGGAGACGTATATCACATCCTTACTGGAAGGTGAAATAAAAAAGCCCCTCCAGCCTGCCCCTGCAGAAGGACTGGTGCTCTTTGATACCGATTGCGGCATTGCATGGATACCGATATCAGCAGCTGAGCGGAGTGAAGTTCACTTGGATTATGTTCAGCGGCATCATACGCTAATGGCAAAAGTGTGCCAGGTTGTAAGAACCCCCGATCTTTAAAATGCAATTTTCTCCAGGCTTAAATCGGGCAATCAATATATTTTACGGGCACAGCCGCTGGCAACTGCAGCAGCACTTACTGCACAGGCTACGGATTTCATGACACTCCGGTTGAGAATCTGCGGAAGGATCCGATCCTTTTGAGGCCGTTTGACAAAATCGGCAAGAGCGTGTGCAGCCGCAACCTTCATTTCGTCCGATATCCGTGTTGCACACACATCAAGAGCACCCCGGAATATCCCCGGAAACGCAAGGGCATAATTGATCTGGTTGGGATATTCATTTCGTCCGGTACCTACAATTGCAGCCCCTGCCAACCTGGCGTCATGGGGCAGGATCTCCGGCATGGGATGAGCAAGTGCAAAGACAATGGGATCTTTGTTCATGGATCGTATCATCGGTGCGGTGATGATCGCCGGGACCGAAACTCCAATACAGACATCGGCTCCTTCCAGTGCGTCTGTGAGGTTACCCGTCCGCCCGGTTTTATTGGTCTCTTCAGCGATGATGAACTTATACTTGTTTGCGTACAGACCGTCACGATGCCGGTGGATAATCCCTTTTGTATCGCACACAATGATGTCGTTTACGCTGCTGCAGAGGTTAGGATTATACCCTATGCACCTGAGCATGCGGGTGATAGCAAAACCGGCGGCACCTGCACCGCATACGACGATATTTAAGTCCTCGAATCGTTTCCCTGTAACCCTGCAGGCATTCAGCAATGCAGCGAGAACCACAACTGCAGTCCCATGCTGGTCGTCGTGCATTACAGGAATCCCTATGCCCTGGAGTGCATCTTCAAGCTCAAAACACTTTGGGGCAGCGATGTCCTCAAGTGCAATTCCGCCGAATACCGGCGCTATGTTTTTCACTTCATCAACAAATTCTGTATGAAAACTCTCAAAACAGATGGGAAATGCGTCAATTCCGGCGAGTTTTTTGAACAGGAGTGCTTTTCCCTCCATCACGGGTATTGCCGCATACCCCCCGATATTTCCCAGCGAAAGGACTCTCGATCCGTCACTTACAATAGCTATCGTGTTTGCCTTGAGGGTATATTTGTAGGCAAGGTTTTTATCACGGTGGATTTCCTTGCATACTGCTCCCACCCCCGGTGTGTACGCGAGGGACAGATCTCTTCGGTTCCTGATGGGCACTTTGGAATGAACTTCGATTTTGCCCCGGTACTTTGCGTGGAGCTCAAGGGATTCAGTGTAGATATCCTTCTTTTTTTTAATCCCTGGCATACATCATACTCCGTTAGTTCAATGAATGCGATAGCCTGCTATCAACCTTGTTGTTGCCGGAAAAATATGTGGTTATTGCTGTGGATCTGTTCCAAACGTCGTGTCAATCCATGCAGCAATCATGTCGCGTACATTCCGATACCCCTGGAGGATATCTTCATCGCTGCCAGGAGTAAGGTGGGGATCAGGGAACCCATGGTGGACGGTCTTTTTTGCACAAGGCACAACCGGGCAGATCCGGTGGGCATTATCGCAGAGCGTAACCGCCAGATCAAATGTCAAACCGGTCATTTCATCAATGGTTTTTGAGCGGTGATGCGAAATATCGATCCCGATTTCATCCATGACCTGGATTGCGCGGGGGCTCACGCGGGCCTGGCGGGTCCCGGCGCTGAATACTTCAAAACGGTTGCCGTATTTCGCTCGCAGGAGGCCTTCGGCCATCTGGGAACGGGCTGCATTTGCCGTGCAGATAAAAAGAACCCGGGTTTTTCTGTTCATATATTGGCTGTCCGTATGATCAGTAGTTGTCATTTAGTTTAAATCTCATCCATCGCCAGGATAAGCACTGCCCCCTTCCAGCGACCCTGCACAAAAAACCGGTGTTTTCCTTTCAATAATTACTGCCAGTGAGTTCGCGGTTTTTCCCTGGTCTTTTTTTAAGGATTATGTTTTATCTCTGATTCTCCCACATATGACATACGTGATACGGTGAAATTTGTATGCGACAGCTGTGGGAAATGCTGCAGGAGTTTTGGGGATTTTATCAGAATCGAGCGGCAACTCACCGGCCGTGATTATTACTGCAGGTTTGACATAACAAAAGACCTTTTTCTCGCCCATGTCCTTCCGGAGTATGCTGATGAAATTTCTGATGATTATGAAAAAGAAAGCGCGTGCGGGAGTGATAACGGCCAGAAAAAATGTGTGTTTCTTAAAAAGAACCGTCAGGGTGATGGTTTTGCCTGCGCAATTTATCCATCCCGTCCTGCCATCTGCCGCGAATTCCAGTGCTACCGGATGCTTATCTACAACAAGGATGGACACGTTTGCGGAAAGGTGATTGGACGCAATGAACTTAAGACCGATGACGAGGGTCTGGCAAATCTCTGGAAGGATACGGTTGTACACCTTCCTCCTCCCGCTTCTGTCCGGTCCTCTCATCTCCCGCAAAATGTACACCGGGATACTGAATCCCATATACACGGATCTCACGTGAATGATTCAGACTGGACAGATGCTGTTGTGGCCATTCTCAAAGCACACGGGTATACCGGTGATCCGGTCGAATAACGGGAAAAAATTATCGTGTTGGTACTATTATAACAGCGAACCTGCACGTTCATTGCGAAAAAGTACCAAGCCTTTGGAGAGGGTGGAGTAATAAAAAATTCAGCTTGCCTGAAGGGTTTGTTATACCGGATAATCTCCGATAAGTGCTTTCTTCATTGATGATACATATTCTGTCAGCTCATGTTCCATTACGTCCGGATCCTTAAGGTTCCGTTCAACAATTTCAACAATTGCGCTGCCGACAATCACCCCGTCGGCTCCGGCTCGGGCGCATGTCTGTGCCTGTGCTGGCGTTGAGATGCCAAATCCGATCGCAAGCGGAAGAGACGTGTGCCTGCGGACCCGGTTCAGAAGATCGATGGCCCCGTCAGAAACCTGGTCACGTACCCCTGTTACCCCCAGCACCGAGACAAGATACAAGTACCCTTGTGCCTTTGCCGCAATTTTCCCGATCCGTTTATCGGAAGTCGTCTGGCTGACGAGGAAAACCGGGTCAATACCGTACCGTGGCGCAATGGTGCAGATCTCTTCTGATTCCTCGACCGGCATGTCGGCGATCAGTATGCCATCAGCACCGGCATCATGCGCCTCACGATAGAACGTTTCGATCCCGCGGCGAAAGACGATGTTGTAATACGTAAGGAATACGATCGGCACATCAGATTCTTTGCGGATCTCCCGGACGATCTCAAACACCGTGTCCGGTGTCGTTTGGGCCATGAGTGCCCGCTCATCGGCTTTCTGGATCGTCGGACCATCTGCGACCGGGTCAGAGAATGGTACACCGAGCTCAAGGATATCTGTCCCACCCTTGATCAGCGCCCGGGCAATCCGGATACAGGTGGTTTTGTCCGGATCTCCTGCGACCGTAAAACCGATGAATGCCGGGTTTTCTGCACGGGCAAATGCCTTCTCAATCCGTCCCATCAGGTTCACACCTTCAATGCTGCCACTTCAGCCACATCCTTGTCGCCACGCCCGGACAGGTTGATAATCACAATGTCATCCTTATCGAACCGCCCTGCGTTCTGCATTACATACGCCACCGCATGGGCTGATTCAAGTGCAGGTATGATCCCTTCTGTTTTTGAAAGAAACCTGAATGCGTCCAGTACTTCAGTATCATTTACTGCTGCATAGGCCACACGGCGGTTGTCCCTGAGCATTGCATGCTCGGGGCCGACGCCGGGGTAATCAAGACCTGCCGAGATGCTGTGGGTTGGAAGTACCTGCCCGTGCTCGTCCTGCAGGAGATACGAGAGTGTGCCGTGCAACACACCGGCATCACCGGCACAAAGAGTGGCGGAATGTCTGCCAGTTGTTATCCCTTCACCCCCTGCTTCTACACCAATCAGTTCCACATCATCGGACAGGAACGGGTAAAAGATCCCGATTGCATTTGATCCCCCTCCTACACACGCAACAACCGCATCGGGAAGCTGCCCCTCTTTTTTCATTACCTGCTCCCGGGCTTCCCTGCCGATTACCGACTGGAAGTTTCGGACCATCAGCGGGTACGGGTGCGGACCGACAACCGAGCCTATCAGGTAGTAGGTGTCACGCACGTTTGCCACCCAGTCGCGGAGCGCTTCATTTATCGCGTCCTTGAGCGTTCGTGTCCCGGACCTGACCGTGATCACTTTTGCCCCCATCAGTTCCATGCGGAAGACGTTGAGTGCCTGTCGCTGCGTGTCCACCTCCCCCATGTATATTTCGACGGGTATCCCGAGTGCCGCTCCGACAATCGCTGTGGCAACCCCGTGCTGGCCGGCTCCGGTCTCGGCAATCAACCGTTTCTTGCCCATCTGTTTTGCGAGCAGTGCCTGCCCCAGCGTGTTATTCAGCTTGTGGGAACCACCGTGCACGAGATCCTCCCGCTTGAGATATATCTTACAGCCCAGTTCCCCTGATGCATTCGGGCAGAAAGTAAGGGGGGTCTTGCGTCCGGCATATTCAGCCTGCAAATCTGCAAGAGCGGTAGCGAATTGTGGATCGGCGCTCACGTTTGCATACGCGCTCTCCAGTTCGATGAGTGCGCTCATTAATGACTCGGCAACGTACTGACCACCGTATTTCCCGTATCTTCCTTTTGGTGTCATATTATACACTCCGTGCTGCCGCAATGAAGGCGGCAATTTTACTGTGGTCTTTACTGCCCGGAGCCGATTCGATACCGCTTGCGACATCAACGGCATATGGGCGTACCTGCCGGATGGCATCCGCCACATTTTCCGGAGTCAGTCCTCCGGCAAGGATGACCGGTACCAGAGAACTCAATACTACCTGACGGGCATGCGACAGATCGAAGGCTTTCCCGCTGCCATGGCTCTCATCCACAATAATGGCATCACAGTCCGTAAGAGGCGGATTATTTTGCCCCATTACCCGTATCACTTTCGGGCCTGGTTTTTTTCGGAACGTAAACGGATACGACAGCTGTACTGCATCCGGCTGGAGAGCGAGGATCTGTTCGAGATCTTCGTGCGATGTGGTGTGGCTCACTGCGACAGTGGTGGTAAATGGCCCTACTGCATCAAAAATTTCCCGTGCCCGTTCCGGTGTAACTGACCGCACCGAAGGCGGAGAAAATACGACAACACCTATCGCATCGGCACCACAGGCTTCTGCGAACCGGGCATCATCAGGTTTTGTGATTCCACAGCATTTTATGCGCATACGAACTCCTCCAGTTTCTTTTCCGGGCGTTCATGAGCCATGATCGATGAGCCGATCAGGAATGCATCGCAGTAGGGTTTCATCTCCCGGATGTCGTCTCCTGTCAGCATACCACTTTCTGATATGATTGTTCTCCCTGCGGATCGAATACTTTTCGAGAGTAACCGGGTTGTGGACCGGTTTATTTTGAGTGTCGAAAGGTTGCGGTTATTGATGCCAATCAGTTCTGTAGTTGTGGACAGAGCGGCTTTGACTTCACTTCTCGTACGAACCTCAACAAGAGGTTCGAGACCGTATTCTTGTGCGAGATCGACAAATACAGGCAGGCGCTCTTTAAGCACTGCTGCGATCAGGAGTACCGCATCAGCCCCAAGTGATAAAGACTCGGCTATCTGCCGCTCATCTATAATAAAGTCCTTGCGCAGAACCGGAATACTTACCGCTGATTTTACCCTTGCTATGTCCTGCCCCGTTCCCCCGAAGTAATACGGCTCCGTCAGTACCGAGAGTGCGACACAACCCCTGTCGGCAAGTGCGCCTGCCATCATCGTCATATCCACGTTCCGGCGGATGATACCCCGGCTGGGCGAGGCGCATTTGATCTCTGCGATTACCGCATTCCTGCCATTTTTGTTCTGTATTGCATCAATCAGGCTGGCGTGGGACCGTGCGACGTTCACCGGAAATTCTGCCGGCAGCAGGGCAACCCGTTTCTTCGTGCGCCCGATGATCTCATCGAGGATCATGCCGCACCCCGTGTTGCATCGACCAGTGCATTGAGACGGGCAGTTGCATTTCCTGAATCGATGGAAGCGGCGGCAAGGCGGATCCCTTCATGAAGATCCCGTGCCAGTCCGCCTACATATATTGCAGCTCCTGTATTCATCAGTACAATATCCCGGGGTGCACCTCGTTCCCCCTCCAGGATATCACGGATAATCCGGGCATTGTACTGTGGATCGCCTCCCGCGAGATCCTGAAGTTTCGCGGGTGCAATACCGAATGTGTCGTAGCGGATCGTGTATGTCTGAATTGTGCCTCTTTTGAGCTCAGCGATTATTGTCTCTCCTGTTGTAGTGATCTCATCAAGTCCTGATCCGTGTACAACCATTGCCCGTTTTAGTCCCAGTATCCTGAGCACCTCTGCCAGGGTTGTGGTCAGGCCGGGATGATAGACCCCCAGCACCTGTGCCTGAGCTCCCGCCGGATTTGCGAGCGGGCCGAGAATGTTAAAGACCGTCCTGCACCCGATCTCCTGGCGTGCGGTCATGACATGTTTCATTGCCGGGTGGTATTCCGGGGCAAAGAAGAATGCGATACCAACCCGTTCCACAATAGCTGCCTGCACTTCCGGATCAATACCAAGTTTTACTCCCAGTGCTGTCAGGACATCTGCCGAGCCGCACCTGCTGCTCATACCCCTGTTGCCATGCTTCACAACCGGACAGCCGGCACCTGCGGCAACAATGGCTGAAGCCGTGCTGATGTTGAACGTCTGCGTCCCGTCCCCTCCGGTACCGCAGGTATCGACAAGCATCCGCCTTGTCACCGGCTTTACGGTGATCGCATTATCCCGCATCACCCGGGCAAAGGCAGCTATCTCATCGGCTGTTTCACCTTTCATGTGCAGAGCAAGGAGGAATGCACCAATCTGTGCCTGCGATGCTTTGCCTTCCATTATTATTCTCATCACCCCCGCAGCTTCTGCAGGGTCGAGATCATTTTGCCCTGCAAGTTTTGTGAGGATCTCCTTGAACATCATTGTGCCAACCTGGTTCCATAAAGAAAATTTCTGATAATCCGGTCGCCTTCTAAGGACAGGATACTCTCCGGGTGGAACTGCACACCCTCAATCGGGTAGCGGGTATGCCGGACCCCCATCACATAATGATCATCGAGGCTGGTTGCAGAAACCTTCAGATCCGCAGGAAGCGAGTCTTTATCAGCGACAAGTGAATGGTATCGGGTCGCAGTGAAAGGGGCAGGTATACCGGTAAAAATTCCCTGCCCGTCATGCTGGATTACCGATGTCTTGCCATGCATCAGGTGCCCTGCCCTGATGACCTCCCCGCCAAATGTAGTGCAGATTGCCTGGTGCCCGAGACAGACACCCAATGTCGGAATCGTCCTGCTCATGGTTTCCAGTACTTCAGGACAGACCCCTGAATCCCTTGGCGTTCCCGGTCCGGGGGAGAGAATAATCCGGTTGCACCCGGTCTTTTTTAGTTGTTCAAGCGGTGTGTCACAGGTCAGAACAACCGGACTGCCCCCGAGTTTACCGACCTGCTGGTACAGATTGAAGGTGAAGCTGTCGTAACAGTCAACAATCAGGACTTTCATGGTGACACACCCGCCCGCTCGATCGCCCGCAGCATCGCTGATGCCTTGCTTTCGGTCTCTTTCCACTCATTTTCCGGGATCGAATCTGCGACAATCCCTGCCCCCACCTGCACACACGCCCGGCCATTGCGGACGATAACCGTACGGATCGCAATAGCGAACTCGAGATTCCGGTCAAAGCCGATATATCCGACTGCTCCGGCATAGAGCCCCCGGTTTTGTGACTCTTCTTCATCGATGATCTGCATCGCCCGTTGTTTCGGGGCACCTGATACGGTGCCGGCAGGAAAACAGGATTTAAATGCATCGTAGCAATCAAGGTTGTCTTTGAGTATGCCCCTGACAGTCGAGACGATATGCTGGACATGGGAAAATTTCTCGATTCCCATGAATTCCTCGACTTCCACGGTACCGAACCGGCACACCCGTCCCAGATCGTTTCTTGCGAGATCGACGAGCATAATATGCTCAGCCCTCTCCTTGGGGTCTGCCAGAAGTTCCTGTGCAATCTCTTTATCATTATCAGCATCGCGTCCCCGGGGGCGGGTGCCGGCGATCGGCACGGTTGTTACCCGCCGCTTCTCCACCCGAACGAGCATCTCGGGGCTCGCCCCTATCACCTGCTCGTCACCAAAATCGATATAATACATATACGGGCTGGGGTTGATCTCCCGGAGTGCTGCATAGATCGCGAATGGATCGCTGTTCACTGCACACTCTATCCGGTGCGAGAGTACTGCCTGGAAAATGTCTCCTGCGGCAATGTGCTCTTTTATCCGGTGGACGGATAACTCAAAAGCTTCCTGTGATACTGACGGGATATAATCCACCTTTTTATTATCCCCCTGCTCCTGTACTGCACCCGCACGTTTGCCTGATGCAAGGGTTGCAATGTGATCCCGAAGTGCCAGAATCTTTGAAAAGCTCTGTTCATATTCGAATTTCAGATCGGTATCGTACGTCAGGAACGGACTTGAAAAAATGTAGAGTTTTCGCTCAGCATGATCAAAGACTATGCAGTCCTTGGTGAACATGAAGCTGGCGGCATGATCCCCACAGTCATGGTTCCTGACCGAATCCAGGCTGTTTCTGTGTCCCTCGCGAACTTTCTCAAAAAGGGAATACACGCAGTCGTACGCGAAATAACCAACCATACCACCGAAAAACCGGGGCGCTTTTACGTTCATGTAGCAGAACCGGGAAAGGATCGATTTGACCTGATCGACCGGTGTCTCCCCCTCCGGATCTTTAACAATCGAAGTAAACGGTTCATTTCCCCTAATATTATTGGTATGACCTATTGTGATCACAAACTCCGGATCGATCCCGATATAGGAATATCGTGCGATTTTTTCGCTGCCCTCCATCGATTCGAGAAGGAAACCACAGCCTTTCCTTGTGCTTGTGTATACGTCGAGTGGAGAAATATCCGGTAAAGGCAGCTCTGCACAGAGCGGGATGATTAACGGTTTTGGCTGGTCCTTTACTGCAGTCAGGTATTCCTGGAGGCCAAGATTTAGTGCAAGTACTGGTTTCATATCTGTAAATTCCAATTCCCGGGCATTACTGTCATGGACAGCCCGGGGTTTTTTCCTTGTTAGCAGCCACCGGATTTCAGGATTTCTGCATGTTAGAAACAGTGCATTCCAAAGAAACGGTGGGTTTTGTCTGGTACATAGTTATATTTTGTACATATTTATACATTATTGTATTTTTTTGGTTATTAGTGTATTTTTTATTGCACCACTACGAAGACCGGCATGTACAAAAAAGAGGATATATAGTACATTCAGCAATGGAAAACCGGCGGAGTTGGTTTTATTAAGATCTGGAGAATCTTCCTGATAGGAGCTGTTTCATGTTTTTTGTCCATGATTACTCGGTTTTTATCCCCCGCCCTCTTAATTCTTCAGCCTTTTTCTTTGAACATTCCTCGCACCGGAATTCCGGTGCATGGTCCTGTGTCCTGTCGTAATCTCCTGACCTGACCAGCCGGTACCCCCGGGAAATCCTTCCGCAGTCCACACAGGCAATATTGTGTCTGACTTCCCACTGGGCTGCGAGTGACTGGGACGTGAAGATGAACTGGTCGACCCAGAAAAATATCAGACCACCGATCAGGTTTGCCACAATTGCTGCGACAAGCTGACCCATGGAGGCCAGAAGGATGCCGACCCCGGCAAGAATCGGTGTACTCGCCTGCCACCTCAACAGGTAAAGCCCATACCTCTTGTAGTTGACCTTCATACCAGTTGATCCACAACGGTGATTATAGGTCTTGCGATAGTGCGACAGTAAATACGGTAATCTATTTAACGTCACTTACAGATTCTGTACAGAATTTTTGAGGCAGAGGTATGAGGCAATACCGGAATAAACCGTTGAGCTGGATATTTGTATCACGGATGATGGCGATCATCTTTTTTCTGATAGTCGTCGTCCTTGCAAATATCCTGACCAATTATGTAACAAACCCATTGTATCATTCCGGTGTCACGCTCCTGAATGAAAATGTCTGGCTGCTGATAATCATTGCCCTCGTTCTGCTGGTAGCCGATATCTTCGGGGTGTTTGAATTCCCTCTCAACCTCCCGGCCCCGATTATAAGAGCGATAGGGAGTGTCTTTTTAATCGTCTTCATACTCCGCGTAATCCAATGGGGGGACATAATTGCGGTTACAAATCTCTATCCTACTTTCTCGTTGATCTCAATTATTATTGTACCGTTTGTTTTTCTCATCGTACTTGCCGGTGGCTATTATCATATCCTGCGGCAGCTCTGGAAGGAACCAGAGAGCGAATATGAAGAAGGTGAAGAGGTGGAAGGCGAATATTATGATGCGACGCTGCAACCGTTACCGGATACAAAATCGTGGGAGGAAATCGGGGGCGAATTCCGCCTGATGCTGTACGATATTATCCACCGGTTCCGCGCAGATATCCGCAGAAGGAAATAAAAACGATACACCCGTTTACAATCACCAGTCAGGGTTATTCTGAGAAATTCATTTTACTTCCAGTTCTTCTGGACTCAGGTGCGCACGCATGCAGATAGAGCGGTGCTCCAGAAAGATGCTTTTTTTAAAACGGCTCCGCTGTTTGATGAGATTTGTAAAAAAAGAGAAAAATTGATAAGTTCAGAACCGGGGCTTGCGGTGTTTCGGGAGGCAGTCTCTGCAATAGACCGGCCTGCCCTCAGTTGGCTTGAAGGGGACTTCGCACTCTTTTCCACAGTCTGAGCAGACTGTCTTTGTCATTTCTCTGGGACCGAAGTTTCTCGGGCCACCAAAACTCTTTCTTTCCATTGTATTACTCATGCAGCATTTAATCTGCGTATAGATATCTCTGCCATGATTATAAAAACATCTGCATGGTGGCGAATGGTTATTCCGTTGTCTGGCCTGTTATGGGATAATTTCACAGCCGTTGAATTTTTCATGGGAAAAATCTGCAGGATGAATTGCTCCCCCTGCAATAAGATCTTTTACCCGGGGATGGGCATCAGTCAGGCAGCGGTAAAGATATTTTACGGTACTGCAGACCCTATGCCGCCCTTCCTTCCCCCACGGTTTTGTGATATTGGAATAGAGACATCTCCCTCCGCAGAATCCGAAAATTGCACAATCAGTGCACTCACCGTATACTGAGATGACGGCAAGATCCTGCGGGTCGGCATCCTGTATGTGACCAACGTAATACTGTGACATGCCAGTCATCACCGGGCAGGGGGCGATGTGCCCATCAGTCATAATACTGTAGTTAGCATACCCGGACCCGCACCTCAGCCGGCTCTGGCGCCCTTTGAGCAGATCATCCATCGGGTCAAGGAACGGGTACCAGCGCAGCACCTTCCCCTCGTTTTCCATATGATCAACCCAGTCTGTCACGAGACTGAGGATGCCTGGATTGTAGCTCTTTTTAATCCAGTCAGCAAACCGGCGATGTGAAAAATCATCGCAAAAATTTGCATCCAGTTGCCAGTGAATGGAGGAAAAGGAATAATCCGGGTTGTCAGCCAGCCAGTGAACTGCACCAGCAATATCCGTACTCTCGTTTACCGTCATACGGGCAATGAGTTCCTTTGTATACCCGTTATGGCGGATTTTTTTAATATTCTGTATGACCTTCCGGTACGTCCCTTTGCCACGGTTTGCATCAGTGAGCCCTTCCGGCCCGTCAAGAGAAACAAGGATTGTGGAGAAACGGTTAATAATTTCCGGAGAAAGCCGGTCAAGCAGGAGCCCATTGGTCTGTATCATGAACCGCTGCACCGGCGCCTCCCGAACAATGGTACTTACGAGATCAGTGCGCATCAGTGGTTCGCCACCATAGAATGTGAGCGTTGCTGACGGATCCTTTTTTAAAAAATTGTAGAGACAGGAAAGATCGAAATCGAGTTCCGATGGAAGAAAAGGGTCGATCTCGATCGGTGTTGTAGCCGTCTCTTCCCTGCCACCCGTTTCTTCGAACGCTTTGGCCCGGCAGTAGCTGCAGCAGAGGTTGCAGTTATCGGTGAGGATGAGGTGGAAATACAAGAAAATCCATCACATTATGAAACCTGACAGACAATAAAAGAGGGGTATACAGTTCTTTGTAACCCTTGGGGGTAGTCGTCGTGAAAAAATCGCATGGACATAGCTGGACACGCCACAACCTATAAACAACTATTCTGGTAATTATCCTGTATGTCTGTGGACCGGTACTATGCTCAGGAGATCGAGACTATGGAACGGGGAGATCTCGATGCACTTATCGATGAACGGGTGCGTTATACCGTTCAGTACGCCGCAGAACACTCCCCGTTTTACCGGAACTGGTTCCGTGAAAACAGGATCAATCCTGACAGGATCCGCGAGCATGAAGACCTGCTCAGCCTGCCGGTTGTTTCCGGTCGCACTATACGGGAACATCAGCCACCCGTCAAACTTGACTTTGAGTTTCTTTCTACTGACTGGGAAAATGTATTTTCGATCCAGGAAACAAGCGGGACCAGCGGTGTACCAAAGGGATTCTTCCTTACCTGGGACGACTGGAAGCGGTACGCGGAGAAGTATGCCAGGAGTTTTGTTTCCCAGGGATTCTCTGACAAGGACAGGATTGTAGTATGTGCATCCTATGGCATGAATGTCGGCGCGAACACAATGACGATTGCTGCCCAGCGCATTGGAATGTGTATTATTCCGATTGGCAAATGTACATTTGAATCACGGATTCTGAAATACTACAAACCAACAGCGATTGTCGGCAGCGTCTTCAAACTGCTCAGGCTCGCACGCCGGCTCACTGCCGAGGGTCTCAAACCTTCGGATACCTCTATCAATAAGCTGGTGGCCGGGGGTGAGAGTTTTGCCGATGAGTCCCGCTCATACCTTGCAGAGCAATGGGGGTGTCCTGTCTACAATACCTATGGAAGCACAGAAGGAACGATGTGCGGGGAATGCACCCAGATTGCCGGGCTCCACGTTCCTGAGGATCTGGTACATCTTGATGTATACGATCCGCGTCTGAAATCGTTTGTAAAAGACGGCGAATGCGGACGGGCAGTCTTAACGACGCTTCTGCCAACAGGCCAGAAGACCGGGATGCTCCTGATTAATTATGATACTGAGGACACAACGGTTGTCATCTCCCGGCAACGGTGCGGGTGCGGCAGGACCCATATGCGGATAGTGAACCCCCGGCGGGAAGCTGAGACCGTGTGGGTTTTTGCAAATTCAATAAACCGGGTTGATGTGGAAGCAGCAGTCTTCCAGCCCGAAAGTATGGAATATCTGACCGGCGAGTACGAAGCATTCCTGTATGATGGCGAACTCTCCGGTGAAGCGGTTCTCCGGGTAAGCCTGGAATGTTTCGATCGCGATCACTGCAGTAAAAAACTGGTTGAAGATCAGTTTATTGACCGGTTCTTAAAGCACAAGCCCGGTCTTGCTCCTCACTATCATGAAGGGAACTTTCCCATCATTTTCAATTTCAGTGGTCCCGGCGGGCTCGAACTCCACAAACTGAAAGGGCGCCCAAAACGTCTTGTTGACAGGCGGGAACACTGACGTGATCATCTAGGGCGATCATGGGAATTATCAGGTGGAGGCCACACAAGATGTTCGGGCACATCATGCCTAAAAAATATGCATTGCCCGGCCACCAGAGCAGTATCCCTGATCTGAACTGCAAAAAATGCGCTTCTTCTTTTTACGCAATTAACGACGTAACTGCTGAATAAAACCGAAATTTGACAGAAATAACCAAAACAGAGCGATTTAAACGGGATTCTAATCGGCCTTAATAGTGTGCCACAATACCAAAAATACCCTCAAAATTTTGGTAAAAATTTAGACTTCGACGGGCTTTCGACGGAAACCTTTTATATAATCAGACGTTAACTCTCATTATCAAAACCCATTAGTGGTTTTGAGGTGTTTAAATGGGAAGTAAAATTGGAAAAGAAAAAATTCAGCGCGAAAAGGGTTACCTTTACTTTATCGGCAAGGACGGCTATGTTTGGGCTGCCCCGATGAAGCACAACAAGACCGGCAAGAAGAAGAAAGTCGGTACTGAAAAGATCGCAAAAGAACCCGGCTTCATGTACTATATCGGCAAGGACGGGTACGTTGCGAAAGCCAAGATGAAAAACGCATAACTTCACTTTTGCTATTGCACGCAGTCCGTCTGCATGCCGGAAATCCGGCATGACGGGACTGCATATACTATTACCTGCATCAACGGGACCCGCGACACCTGCCGGCGATCTGTTCTGTACATGGGTCAGGATATATCATACCGTCTTCCACCAATCAGCCGTTGTGTACTGTCCCATCTGTGGTGCCTCGCAGGTATACAATCATCAACATTATCTCGTTTGGTGCCCATGAGTGGATTGATCAAAGAGACCAGATCCTTTATGATGGAAAATCCCGTATGACTTCGCTGGTCAATGTTGCATTTTCAGAATGGACGCATGGCCTTGATACCCGCAAGAGTATGATCTCGATCTTTACGCATATCCGCGATATACCCTACTCGGTGAGCATGCCAGTGTCCGACCCAAAAACCTCACCGGAACAACTACTCGTGGCGGGTAAAGGATCATGTGGTCCCAAACACTACCTGCTTGCGGAGATGTATCGGAAACTGAATCTGAGCGTGGTCTATGCGACAATCGCGTTCTCGTGGAACGATCCGGACCTTCATTATCCTCCCGGGCTACGGAACCAGGCAATAGCACTTCCGATCGCACACCACCTCGCCTGTCGCGTGCAGATCGGGTGCCGCTGGGTACTGGTGGATGCAACGTGGGACCGCCCTCTCGCACAGGGAGGATTTCCGGTAAACGATCACTGGGACGGGTACTCTGAGATGAAATGGGCAGTAAAACCCCTGAAATTTCCGGTAAGGACGGCATTCTGTCACAATCTGACGAACGAGCCGTGCCGGGCAAAAGGCGAGGATGAACTCTATCCCATTGATGGGGAGAAGGATCACTGGGATGTGGAGAATCAGGTAAGATATTATCGTGAAAAAGTTGCCGTGCGTACACCGGATGAGGTAAAGCGTCTGGCACAGTTTTACCGTGAGTTTGACGACTGGCTGGATGATGTCCGGCACGGGCACGTCTGATTGTGACCTGAAAGATATTCACGGGGGATTGTTCTTAAAGACGCTAAAAAAGGTTCTTCAGTCCTCTGGTTTGAAGGTTTGATACCAATGTACGGGTCAGTAGCGGATTGACAGCTTCCGAGGGCAGTCCAAGCGCTGATGCTGTTTTTTTGGCAAGCTCTACAGGATCAGTGACACCTTCATCGCTCAAAGCAAGCACGGTCATTTGGATCTTCCGGAGGTACTCAAGCGCCATGTCCATCTGGTAGTATACAGCGTTCCCTCTCCGGGGGTGGTCCCAGGACGAGAGGAGAAAACGGATGTCAGCAATTCCCCGGAGCATTTTCACTGACTGTACCGATGTGGCGGCATCATCATACACCGGCAGATCGCCGGCAACCGGAATTGCATCACCCGAGAAGAGTGACCGGCTGCTCTGCAGGAAGAGTGAAATTGAACCCTTTGAATGACCCGGTGTGTGGAACACCAGCATTTCACCGCCAAGGACCTCATCTGTCTCTATTATATCCCCGTCCACCAGCTCATGGTCAACCTGGACCGGGCCCCCTACAAGTGCTGCAAAACCCGGCACTGGCCGCTCACGGTTCTGGAGATCGATGTCCTCAATCCATGCCCTCTCGGCATGGTGTGCAGCTATACTGCACCTGGTCGCCTGCTGAATTGCCTGTGCCGAACCTATATGATCCGGGTGAGCATGGGTGAGGACGATCAGTGCGATCTCTGACGGGTCACGGCAGGTGGACCTGATATAGGTAAAAATATCGTTCTCGCAGCCCGCTACCCCTGCATCGATAAGGGTTATCGTATCTCCATAGATGAGAAACGAGTACACAAAACGATCGAGGGCAACCCCGGGTGCGATCGGGATCCTGAACGAGTGCCTTATGGCATGAATGGAGGGGGTGATTTGCATATGATACATACTGGTTGTTTCGGACAGAACATTGTATATTGTACAAATCCTGGTTAGATGTTTGACTAAAAAAATCAGTGTACTATTCCTGTTTAAAAAATACTTTTTTGAGGGGGACTCACAAGATCGAATAACCCGCAAGAGGAAGGAAAACGTGGAGTACAATGTCCAATGAAAAATGCGAGATCATGGCAAATTCCAGCCCTTTCCTGTAGAACAGCCAGCCAAAGACCACACCTCCAATGCCATTGAGGAGGACTGCTCGTAAGATAACTGCGGGTGTGATAGCCATGATCGCCGCAGTTCCAGGGAGGTGGCCAAGACCGAATACGATTGTAGCGATTATCACCGAAGCCCATACTATGTTGTCCGTACGCTTCCAGGACTTTGTATATCCAAACAACTTCATGACCCCTATTATCAGGAGGCACAGGAATGGAACTAAGAACAGCCGCAGGAGCACTTCTTCAGCTATGCCCCCATAAAAGGAAGCAAGAAAGCCCGCAATTGCGCTGGGAGCACCCGCCCCGGATACCATCGCAGGAAAGACAAAGATGAAATCCAGGAGCAGGTCAAGGAGCACGATGATCAGCCCAACGGCAATTCCAGAGACGACTGATATGGTCAGGTGCTCCTGCAACCTTGTTTTCCCTGAGAGCACGGGAGTCGGCTCAATCTCGATTTTCTTTGAGATCCGAAGGCCAAGA
>JAJRBZ010000029.1 GCA_028679185.1 Methanoregula sp.
GGTCCTTTTTCCTTTTCTTTTTCCATTGTTTTTCCTGCCATAGTATCACCCATCGCCTTTATTGCACGGACAGGCCCAGCCTGCAGGGTGTAATCCTCTTTAACAGAGATACCTTTCGATCTGCACAATTCCCTCATCTTGGGTGGCAGTGTTCGCCAGCGCCAGAGACCCCACGTACAAAAAGCAGATGGCAGCCCTTTTTTATCTGCCCATTTTTCAAGAAAAACATCCCAGCGCCTTGCATACTCGGGATGAATAATCCGGAGTTCCTCGTACTCACTTTCAAGCATCGCCGGGCAAAGGTAGCATCCGATCCGTTCCAGACCTTTATCGTAAAGCGGGTTAATTTCCAACTTCTGCCACCACAGATAGAGGAATACCTCGAGCGCCCGCCAGTTCCTTATCGGGGAGATGTTCAGCTGGAGCGGATTTGCCGGGTTCTGGCTCGTCTCGTCCAGATCAGCCCTGTTCCATGATTCGTACCACCGGTTTCCCTGAATGGTAACGCATGGTCCAACTCCGGCAAGATAGAGCTTGAGCGGGTGTAATTTTAACAGTTTGCAACACCAGCGACTATCCTTTCCCGGTGGACCCGCCTTCTCTACTGCCTGCCAGAAGTCTCCTGCCTTCCGGACGATCTCCACACCCAGTGACCGGACAAAATCCACTGTTTCAGGAAATTCAATACCGGTGTCTATGAAGAACGCTTTTGTCACGCCGGCTTTTCGTGCGATATGGAGGACCGCGGTACTGTCCTTGCCACCAGAGAAGGAAACATTTACTGTCGGGCGGTCATGGATATGGTGCTTAATCGTCCGGATCGCATTCCTTTCGAGATTTTTTAAGTGGTACCGGTTCTTCTCGATTGCCACATCCCAGCCGGGATTTGGCGGTGTGCTGGGAACAACTGCCATAAGCTCTTTGACTTTGACAGTACCGTCTTTAACCATGCCGGTCCCGAACCGGTTTTTATATTTCACTATAATCGTACCTTCCGGTGCCGGTGTTTTCAGGAGAATCTTTTTACCACCAATCCGCCCCTGCTCTTTTCTGGCATCGGTCTGGACATCGAGATCTACGATCCCGTGCTTTACAAATGACAGGATAAACGGGAGCGCTTCCGGAGCGAGATCGAAACTGAATTTTCTTGTTACCGGATCAAATGTAAGCCAGCCGAATCGTTCGCCATGTATGATCACCAGATCAGCACGGTCGACACCACCGGTTTTATTGAGAAGAATTATTTTTGGAAGGGGTACCGTGCCAAAACGCTCATACACAAGTGTTTTGATAAGAGCAGCGTCCGCTGTAAGTGCCGGGCGGATATCATATGGCTGGAGGAGCTCGATCTTTTTCCCCTCGCGGCCACATGCACAGCTCTTCGCAATCAAAGGGATATTGCAGTTCTCGCACCAGTAGAGGATCTTTTTTACCGGCGGTTCGCGTAACACACACATTGATTGCGTGCTTCAGGAGATAAGAGAAACGATCGGGGGATGTTGATGTGGTATTGTATCTCCGTATTTCAGGAACAGCAGATTGAACAATGACTGTTATGAAATTTTCAACGCTAAAGTATATACAAAAGGAATCCCGAATGAACATTGGTGAAGGTACCATGGTGAAGTTAACTGAAGAGATGAAAGAGGCTTTTGCGAAAATGAAGGTTTTCCCGGTTGCCACTGCATCAAAAGACGGCACTCCGAACGTAATCCCCCTCGGCATATCATGGCTGATGAGTGATGATACAGTCTGGTTTGTAGACAATTTTATGAACAAGACGCTCTCCAACCTGCGCGTAAATCCCAAGATCGCGTTCTTTATCTGGGGGCCGGAGATTAAGGGCTGCTACCAGGTCAAAGGTGTGGCTGCCATGAAGACAAGCGGCAAGGAATACGATGAAATGAAGGCAAAGATCAACCTGAAGAACCCTGCCCTTCCGGCACGTTCGCTCGTCATCGTGAAGATTACCGAGATCTTCGAGTGCAAGCCCGGGCCAACAGCTGGTGCAAAAATTCTTTAAAAACCTCTTTTTTTTTCTCAAAGTATGATTTTACGACAGAAGGAATTGAGGGTATTTTACCTGCATTGATCCAAAACGCCATGATTCCCATCCGGGCCTGTTACGGGCTCCGACATATATACGGAATACTAAAAAGAGACCTGAAATATATCCGGATTATAAAAGTCCCCATAAATCAGTTATTTTGGTAAACGAACGATTTTATAGATCCCTACTAGTCGGGTGAGTCTCTGAAAACGCCAAAGGGTCGGCACAAAAGATACCGGAGCGAAAAAATTAAAATATATTCAATGTTTGTGCACGTTATTTCGAACCAGGCTTTGATCCAGGAGCAGCTGCTACAACTTTGAGCGATTCGGTGATTTCGGGGAGTAATTCAGACGGTATCCCGATTACCATCTCACCATCCTCTATGCCGGAAAACTTCCGTGAGCCATCGCATCCCAGTGAGAAGTTCACCTGCCCGTTTAAGTAGGTCTGGGCGCATGCATCAGAACAGACAGACTGGATTCCGGCAAATTCCGCATTGATTCGCCCGCCAACCCGGAACAGCACGCTCTGGGCGAGTTTCAGCATCGCCCAAGGACTTGCAACAATAAGGACAACCTGCGGATCAAACGGTGTCTTTTCAAGGGGAGCATAGAGTGTTGCATACGTTTCAAGGGTCTGGAGGTGCGGGACATGGTCGATGGTCCGCTTACAGGCAGCGGAGCTTTCGAATTTTCCCAACCTGAAGTAAAAGTCACCTGTCTTCAGGCTGTCCGTGATCTCCCTGAGACCCAGCGCCCATGCGCCACCGTTACATTCGTGCTTGCCTGCAGTTGAATAAAATATCCGTCCTTCTTTCCTTGCAAGACCGACCATGGCGCAGTGCCGTATGGTCTTGTCAAGCTCCTGCATTTCCGCCGGAATGTCTTCTTTCTTTGTCGCAAACCTGAATGCAACGGGAGATCCGGCGAGTTTTAAGTATTTTTTCAGGGTCTCGGATGCCTCAGCATAATTGATCGGAATTTTCATATCTGGTGTCATATAGCCTATCCTCATGGTTCCGTACAACGGGGAACTGTATATCTACAGCATGTGAGAGAATTTATTTAAACTTAGTGACAGTGACACGCATGGTTTTTTTTTAAGATTGCCTCCAGCCTTTTTTTTGCAGGTCAGGAAATCTCAAGAGGTTACTCCTGGATACTGATGATTTGCACCGGGCAGAGATCTGATGCTTCCTGTGCACAGGCTGTAAGATCATCTGTGGGTGTCCCCTCGGCAATATTGCCATTAATCCGGTATTTTTCGATGATCCGGCTGAATGAGTCATCCGGGTCCTGCTCAAACAATCCCGGGCAGATGTCCTGGCATGAACCACAGCTCACGCAGCTCGCACGTTCAATAATCACTTTCACGGATACACTCCTTGATAATCGGTGTATGATAAGGCCGATACAATATAGATAACTGTCATCCTGACAAGCTGTTTTTTTATGAAGCGGGTAGTATTACTGCACTGCGGACTCAAGCACCCGAACTGATGCAAATCATTACACCTCCACATCAATTGAGAATTTCTGGTGAATATATGGATTTTGGAACGGTACTGGATGATGCCCTTGCATATACAAAGCAGGGCGTTTTTGAAAATACGAACAGATGGGTGAAACTGATTATTGCGATCCTCTGTCTGGGAATTCCGATGAATGGATATATCATGCGGATTTACCGGGGTGAACGCCCTGCACCGGAGGTTGATCACTGGGGAACGCTGTTTATTGACGGCCTGAAGCTGATGATTGTCGGACTCATCTATACAATCCCTATTATTGTCATCTGGGCGATTGTGTACGGCAGCATATTCCTTGCGGTATCGTCAGGCAGTAATGGGCATATGAACTCAGCCATGGTGCCTGGATGGACGCCCAATATAGGATTTGTGCTGCTCATGTATCTGGTTGAGATCGTTGTCGGGCTGATTTTGCCGGTCGCCTCGATACGGTTCGCACGGACTAACAGCTTTTCAGAAGCATTCAACATCGGCACGATTCTCGAATACATAGGGAAGATCGGGTGGATTACCTATATCATCGCACTTATCCTTGTCGCGTTAATCATCGGCATTCCGATCTGTATACTTCTCCTTGGCTTCATCCTGCTGGGAGGAATCATACTGTTCGTATTCAAGGTAAGCAATATCGTAATTCTCGGTTTCATTTTCGCACTTGTTCTCATAATCCTGATCCTTTCACCACTTTTTGCCGTTTTCCAGGTACGGTACATGACAAGGGTATATGACAGCGCTGTACCTGAGGAATAATTTTTTTAAAGAATTGTTCAGGCATTGATGTCCTGAATCCGCATTTACCTGGAAAACAGGGGCTCCACCAGAGCATTGCCGTCTTATTCGGGTATTATGCTGCACCGGGAATTTTTACCATCAGAGTACCTTTTCCACGGTTTGCCACATCACCTTTGTACACATCCGCGATGATCTTCCATTCCGGAAGCACCCGTCTGTCAATCTTTTCAAATGTGGGAATCATCTCGTGCACATTACCAAGAACTACGCATGTGCCATCCTTCATGTTCGCGCAGGGACGGGTGGCATCCCTTCCGATAGTCAGCCGTCCACCCCGCATCTCCACACCGGGGAAATCCCCGGTGCTGCCATGGACATGCACCTCGCCGCCTGCAAGATATTCAGCACAGAAATCCCCGGCATTGCCAAGCACCTCCACTTTACCGCCCTGCATCCCTTTCTTCTCACCGCGGTACCCGGTTGCACAATAATGGCCGGCATTGCCCCGGCAGAGAATCATCCCGCCCCGCATCTCGCGCCCAAGCCAGGCATCCGCATTTCCGAGGATCTCAATCGTCCCCCCACTCATGAAATTCCCGCAGTGCATGCCGATGTCCCCGGTTATCAGGATACTGCCGGTGTCCATGTATTCCCCTACCCGCTTGATCCGCGATGCGTCACCTTTTAAAACGACCTCGATGTTTTCTGGTGAGACGGCAGTACCTTCAACAAAGATCCAGAAGAGTTCGGAGAGGGTGCGCTCCTTGTTACCCTCATACACCATAAGATCGGTGCCTTTTAAGAAATTGCGGGGAATGATCGATTCTGCCTCTATGGGGATGGTGGGCTTTTTGCGCACCTTGCTCTCTAAGATCACTCTCATGTGAATGCCTCCGTATCTACCCGCCGCCCGCGGGGGAGATATATCTCCTGTACCGGATAATTGCTCATTCTCACCGTATAGAACTCCTGGAACCTGCGGATAAATTCAGGATCGTTATCCACCCTGATATCTTCAGGGATTTTAGCATTCGCCCAGAAAGTGGCGTTTGCACCATCAACAATGATCTCCCCGTCCTGCGATACCACACGCCCCCGTTTGATTGTGTAACGGGTCTTCTGGAACCCTTCCACTACTTTGCGGTATTCCCGGGCAGGGTCTACGGAATCCGTCCGGATCGGGTAGATGGCAATATCGGCTTCAGCACCTGTTCCCAGGTGTCCTTTGCCCTGGTTGATGATGCCCAGTGCCTTTGCCTGCCCTGCCCGTGTCATGACTGCAATATCGTGCCAGTCCATCTCCCGCTCAAGAGCGCACAGCGATGTATTCCCCTCAGTGTCGGGATGGAGCGTGGCACATTCCTCATCACGGTACCGTTTGCTCATCAGGAGCCCGATTACCTCGGGATACTTCACGAACGGAGCGCCATTGGGATTGTCCGTTTCGAGAAGGCACTGCCACGGGCTTTTTGTGAGAAGAGCCAGTTCAAGACCGATTGCCCACATTATACAGTTGACAGCACTTTTCTTGGAGTACGTTACCGGTATGATACCGGATCCCGTTTCCAGCTCCACGTCATGGTTGCTCCACTTGTTATGGTGGAGGCAGTGCAGATTAAACTCCATAGGGCCGTCAGCGGTCATGGTCATGGTCCGGCAGAACATGATCTGGCCCATGTCCATGACAATCTGGGGTTTGCTGTTGACCGAACGCGTAATTTCTTCTGCCTTTGAACAGATGTTACGCCATGTCCTGCCACCGTATGCGTGGAACTGCACATGGGTGGCATACAGGGTCTGGCGGTCGGGATTGAGGTCAGGTACGAGCTCGAATGTGTCAAGCGTGGTCTGGTAATTCCCGGGCTTGCCGAGGTTATTGCAGTGCAGGTGAACCGAATGGGGGAGCTTGAGGAGTTCGTTTGCCTGGATCATTGCAGTAATAATCTCAGCAGGCGTCACTTCAAAATGCGGGACTTGATCATGAATACTGGTCAGGTCCTCCCCCCAACCCCATGCCTCTGTCCCACCAGGGTTGGTGAGTTTGATCGCGTATCCTTTAATCGCGTTCAGTGTCCAGCCGACAATAGCAGCTGTCTTCTTGATATTTTTCTCCCGTACGGCATCCATGACTGCCCAGTTGCCATCAAAAAGAGTGTTTGCCAGCATGTCCTGGTGGGGGGTTGCCGTGAATTCTTCATGGGTGTGCCGGGCTTCAAGCGGTGCCATCGCACCTTCGAGCAGTGTCGTATAGCCCATGGCGCTGTACCGGTAGCTGTTCCCGAAAGTCGTGGGGACGTAATAGCCGCTCGTTACATGCATCCTTCCGCGCCGCTGCGTCCTTCCCGCCCGCATATCCTCGGGACTCATATACCGCCCGAAGTTCACCTTGGTTCCACATACATGGGTGTGTGAATCAATACCACCAGGCAGAGTGAGGCATCGTTGGGCATCAATCACCTCTGCCCGATCAGAAACTGATTCCACTATCCGACCGTCACGGATCGCGATGTCCATGATTTCACCATTGATGCCCTGGATCGGGTCAATAACGCAGGCATTTTTCACCAATAGCTCAGTCATGGTATCATCCACCCGTTTAAGCAATCATAGATCTTTTTTAAGATTTCTGCGTCATCGGGATATCCGCGTTCGATGACTTTTTTCAACCGTATGGGCACGCCATCCATCCGGTATGCGGTTCCCGCGGCGTCGATACCGGCTGCAGTGCAGGGAATATGGATGCGGGAGAGAGAGGTTGTGGCATTCACGTGCGGGTCAATAAGCACGGTCGGAATTTTTGCCAGGTGGGCAGCAGCGACTCTGGGGAAGTTTGCTCCCGGGTCACTTGCCACAATAAGTGCAGCATCGCATTCACCCCTCCTCAGGATATCGACAGCGGTCGTTTCGCCCGGGTTGTAGAATGCGATACCCCGGGCAAAATCGACAGCGAAGGGATAACCGGTCATCCACGTGAATACTTCATTGGAACCGTAGACATTCCCGTGTCCCCTCATCGGAGAGATAACAAATTTCGTATGCCGGTTGAGTTCATCGGTGAGTTCAATAGCGTTCCTGACATTCTTGTATTTCCCCCTGCTCATGGTGAGACCAAGACCAAAAAAGATAGCACCGAACTTTGCGTTTTTGCATATCCCGGCAATCCTTATCAGCTGTTCCTTCGAGATGCCGGCAACTTTTTTGGGAATGACCGACTCTTTCCCCCTCACAAGTGCTCTCAGGGCGGAAAGGACTGCATAATCGCCCCCGGGTTCGATCTGCACAAATTCATCTGCAATACCACCGGAATCATTCCTGCGGGTGTCAACAACGATTATCGTGCGTTCCCGCTGGGCATCAGGTACAAAGAAGCCCGTTGCAAACGTTGTATACCTGCTCATGTGGCGGGGGTGCGCCTCGATCGGGTTGCATCCCCAGTATATAATCACATCTGCACGGTTTTTTACCTGCCCGAGAGTGCAGCCGGGATGACCGACTTCCTGGATCGCAAGGATGGACGGACCATGGCAGACGGTACTTGTATTATCGATGACCGCACCGATCAGTTCGGCAATATGCACACCGACGCTCTGGGTATCGCCGTGAGTACTGCTCCAGCCGTACAGGAGGGGGCGGTCTGCATCTTTAAGGATGTCTGCAGTCTCTTTTATGGCCTCATCGTACGAGATTTTTTCCCAGGCGGTTGAGGTACGCCGGATAGGGGCTGGCAGACGGGTATCATTCATAAATGTTGCTTCAGCAAGGGAGCAGCCATTCAGCACCCGCACGACCCTGTCTGCCTCAACCTCAAGCTCGAGGTCATCACAGAGACAGCCACAGAACGGGCAGACCACGTCATTGACTAACATACCGCAACCCCCCGATCTCTTCCATAAGCTCCCCGACACTCATCACCCGCTCTTCCGTCACGTGAACGTCAACATACTGGCTTTTAAAGTCAGGCATACCGGTGGCATGGGTTTCTGATGAGATGATATGGTTGGCATAGGGACCAGTCGTCACGAAGATCTCCCCCTGTTTTACCCCTTCAGCAGAACGGGCGGTAAGAACGACATCACCAGCGGGGGATGATACACGGATCCGTTCCCCGTTTTCGATTCCCAGTAGCATCATGTCAACGGCATTGAGAAAGCAGACCGAAGCTGCGGTCCGGTACTCTTCCGATCCCTTATGTTCGACAGAAACCCCCTGGGGCACGGAACGCCCGGTGTTCAGGATGCACTTCACTGCGACCCCTCCTGTACGGGTTGCTGGAATCCTTCAAGGATACGCGCAATCCGGATGGCACCTGTCGGGCAGCTGACTTCGCAGGTCTTGCAGCCGGTACATTTATCTTCGTGGATTACGACAATATCTCCTGCCTGCACCCGCATGATAACTTCATCGTTCGAGGAATGCCCCCCGGCGCCCATCTGAGCGTCGGCCACCTTGTTTACCGGGCAGGCTGTACAGCAGTTTCCGCAGCCTGTGCAGAGTTCAAGATCGATGGCGATTCGGAACGAGAAAAGCAATGATGTCCTTTCGCGTTCCATCGTCTCAAGGATCCTCCCGCTTTTCAGCACACCGTTCGGGCATGCTTCCACACAGAGCCCGCAACGGATACAGTGCCCTTTGCTGATCCGTGGCATCCAGCCGTCTTCGGCATGCACAACCTCAATCGCTCCTGGAGCCGGGCAGGACATCATACAGAACAGGGCATGCTGGCAGGTCTTTCCGGTCGGTTCAGGAAATCCACGGAAGTGTGAAGGGGTTACTAACGGGGCGGTCTTTGCAAACAGGAACTTTTTAATCCATTCGATCCGGGCGAACTCTCTAAGGTACCAAATCATGGACTGCCCCATGTTACCGCTCCGTGCATGCAATGCAGGGATCTGCCGATACAAACGTTGCCGTGACATCAGCTATCGAATCAGCCCCTATGATCATTTCGTGGCAGCAGGCCTCAATGTTCATGATGGACGGTGTCTGTATCTGGATATCGACAATCCGCCCATATTCATCGCTTTTGATAAAGTACGTCAGCTCCCCGCGGGGTGCCTCTCCGCTGTATCTCGTCTCTCCTCCTTTGCAGACACCCCCACCCCGTATGACACCTTTGGGAAGATCCTGCAGGCATTTCCGGATAAGACTGATGCTCTGGATGATCTCATCGAACCGGACCATTACCCGTGCATAGTTATCGCAATCTGTACGGCTGAGCGGCACAAACCCGAGTTGCCGGTAGGTTGGATGGATAAGTCGGCCGTCAGTAGTAATCCCGCTTGCCCGAGCGGTCGGGCCGACAGCATGTGCCCGTTGTGCCGCTTCCTTTGTCAGGATCCCGACACCCCGGCTCCGCAGGGCGATCATCGGACCATCGGCAAACATCCCTGAATATCTGCGCAGATCCCTTTCGATACGATCCAGCGATCCCGATAATATTTCTGCATTATGACGGGGCATATCACACCGGACCCCGCCGGGAATCATATAGGCGCAGGTGACGCGGGCACCGGTCAGGCGTTCAAGCTCATCCATCACCTGCTCCCGAAGGTCGAGCAGGTACATTCCCAGGGTCTCATGCTCGATGGTATAGCAGTACGAGAAGTTGGCAAGAAGATGGCTCTGCATGCGGTCGAGTTCGTTTGCTATCACGCGGAGATACGCGGCACGGGGAGGGACCGGAATGCTGCTGATCTGTTCCATTGCCTCGATAAAGACCATATTATGAATAACCGAACAGATCCCGCAGACACGTTCTGCAAGGAACATGACCTCCTGCCACGGACGCCCCTTCATGATCCGCTCGATCCCCTTCTTCATGTAACCGAGCTCGACTTCAGCACCGACAATACGCTCCCCTTTGGCCTCGCATTTGAGCCGGGCAGGTTCCTTGAAGCAGGGATGGATTGGCCCCAGAGGAATGTTGACATCCACCGTCCGTTTCACGGGTGCTCTCCCTCCCAGTTGGCAAAGACTGCATCACGCACCAAGAGGATCGCCTGCAGGATCTCGGTGGGACGGGGTGGGCACCCCGGCACCTCGGCTGCGATCGGGATGTGCTTTTTTACCGGGGGATCAACGAAGGATTCCCTGCGGTTGAACAGGCACCCGGATATTGGGCAGTTACCTATGGCAACTGCTGCTTTGGGTGGGGGGATCTTCTCCCAGACCATGGCAAGTTTCTCCTCCCATCCCGGGGTGTAGGCGCCGATGACAAGGAGTACGTCAGCCTCCCGGGGGTTGTTATGGACAAAGATACCGTACTGTTCTATATCATACCGGGGTGCGAGGCAGGCAAGCACTTCAATATCACAACCGTTACACGAACCCACATCGACATATGCCACATGGATAGAGCGTGCCCTGACCTTGTTTTTTATCTGCTGGAGAATGGTCATCGCCTGAGAGCCTCCCGGATCTGTGCCCTGCCGTAGGCAACCGCCTCCGCAACAGGTATTCCTGTACGCACGCGTTCGTTCACATCACGGAAAATGGAATCCATTGCTGCAACGGGAAGAATCGGAATAAATAGGGTATATTTCTCTTTCCCAAGAGCAGTTGCGACCTCCCCGTTGTCCGATAGCTTCGTTCCTGCTGCCTCGGCACGTGCCGGTAGGTTCTCGAGCAGGATCATGTCAAGATGCTCGATCAGGTACCTGCGCAGTTCCTGGACGGGCATTTCAAGTTCCGATGCGATCTCCCGAACGAGCTTGTCATGCCGTACAGATACAAGGATCCGGTATTTTTGGGGGACCAGATCTTTTTCGTACAGGTAACCGCTCATAATACTCCCCCATATTTCAGGCAACCGTAGACAACAAACAGCAGGACTGCAGCCCACAGCGAGATAATCTCCGATGTATGCAGATTGTGTTCGTCCTGCACGAGGTAATAGGTGGTTGCAGCAGCAAGCGCAACCGAAACGACTACGCCTTCAATCCAGATCATTGGCCGGTCGAGTACCTGCGCGATGGTGATGAGGATATACAGGACACCGCCAAAGAGAATTGCTTCGCGGATCATGGGCGTACCACCAGCAGGACGATTGCAGCGTAGATCAGCATCAGCCCCGTTACCATGGTCTGGATGGTAACAGAGTCGAAGGGGGACATCATCGGCGTGATCGCGCAGGAAAAAGCGAGAAGCACGATGAGAAGGATCATACCTGTCAGGAGCCAGGGCAGGGTCAGCGGTCCGAAAAACACGGTAAGGAAGACCGCGAGCAGGACATATGTTTTCAGACCATTGCTGACCTCAAGCCCGGCGCGCCAGATACCGAAATGTTCGGTCTTATACCCGCTCACCAGTTCCTTTGCTTCGACTATGGAGAACGGCCCGAACGGCATCTTGGAAAGGATTACCAGAAACATTGCGCAAGCCGCGGGAAATGCGGCAACGATCAGTGGTCCGGAGACCTGTTGGTATTCAATGATGGCATAAAGATCCAGCGAGTGCGTATAGATGGCAATCACAGCAACACTGACAAAAAGGGGAATCTCCGATGCAGCTGAGATGACCGAACGGACACCGCCATACTTGCCATAGGGCGAACCCGATGAGAGCCCAAAACCGTGCTCTACGATTTTGTGGAGCATATATATCCCAAGGATTACCAGCAGGCTCCCGCCGCTGACCAGCACATAAAATGCTGCAGTCCAGATACCAATGGCAATCAGCACGACAGCGACAAAAAGGGTCGAACTCGCGGTTACGGGAACCCATGTGGTCTTGAAGGAGAATTTGAGCATATGCAGGATCTCCTGCCAGACCGGCGGACCGGGCCGGCGCTGGATCCGGGCGATCAGCTTCCGGTGGATCCCCAGCAGCAGCAGGCCAAAGAGCGTGGCAAGGACAAGTTCTGCGATCATGTCAGTACCCGATAAACGGGATGTCACCTCCGGACTGTCCTGCCATCCACCAGAAAAAGAGGGCTAAGACCGTTACGGGGAATACCAGTACATGTACAGCAGCACAGACAGAGAGGGGTATCAATCCTGTGAAGAACAGACCTGATGAGATCAGGCAGACACCTGCACCCGCCCAGAAAATCCGTGCTACCATCGTTTTCTTCATCCTCATCACCCCAGCATTACTACTTCTACAACCCGCAGAAAAATCAGCAGGGAAGAGAGCGAGCACATGATCACGTACGGGGCTCCCGGCGCGCGGAACATCTCTGCCTTTGCTGCGTAAAACGGCGCCATCCCTTCCCCTACAACACCGATCACGAGCAGGGCTTTTGCGATCAGCGGGACTGCAGGCAGCGTACCTTTCATCAGCTCGATCATGGAAAGGGAACCGGTTGATGCCGCATACACGGCTGCTCCCCCGAAGAGGGGGACCGTTGCACAGAGTGCAACCAGCCCATACTGGAATGCTGCATCCTGTACATGGTGGCTTTTAACAGCAGCGACAATCCCGACATTGGTAATTCCGACCATCGCAGTAAAGAGCGTGAAGTTGAAAATATCCCCCGTCACCATCGCGCCCATGGAGGCAAGCCCGCAGGCAATAGCCATGAAGCGGCGGAACTGCAATTCTGTCAGGGATATTTCCTTTGTCCCGTACGCATCCCCACCAAAAGCGATATCCATCTGACGTTCAGGACGGCTGATGATGACAAGGACGGTAAACGTGAGCGCGAGCAGGAAAAGAGTGATTGTATAGGGAGTGAAGTAGACGAGCTCGTCACCGAATTCGAGAATATAGTATGGAACCCCTCCTATGGGATCACTCACGATTCTCCCCCCACATTGTCCCTACAAGGGACATCTTGACGGTCACTTTGAGTACAATACCTACTGCGGCGCACATAAGGGCAATAAACCAATAATCCGGCAGGAACATGAAACAGAAGAATGCGAAGATCCACAGTGCCCATGAAATCCCGCTCGCCATCTCCAGCATGTTGAGATTCTCTTTGTATCCCCGGGATGCAAAGAAGTAAACCAGCCCGAGTCCGGCTACACCGCCTCCGGTAAAGCCGGAGAGCAGGATTCCGTACACAACAAGAAATATGGAGATTATTAGCGGTGCGTCCCCTATTGCCACAACCTCGATGTTTAACCGGGAGACCGGTCTCTCCTTGATCCCCTGTTTGACGCAGTAGATCTGCGATAGTGCCAGCTGTTCAGCAATACCAACAGTCAGCCCCGGCAGGACAAGAGCCTCGGCAAGATCGGTACCGAGGAGGGCGATCACACCAAGGGACGGGATCTCGATAAGATCGAGGAGGAGGAACTTGTGAAAGTCATCATATTCCCGAGCCAGAGCAAAGAATGCGATGATCGCTGCGACCATCACTACAAGAAGTCCGTAACTGTACTGTCCCCACATGGTCATCCCTTCCGGTAGAGGTATGAGGCGATCGCAAATGCAATGAACAGGATCGTCGGTTCAACCACCGTATCCAGTCCACGGGTATTATACAGGATCTCGTCAAGAATGCCCCCGGGATGTGCCACGATGGTTGTGCCAAGGTGAAGGGTCGTCTTTGAAAGGAAGAGCGAAAAGGGGGTGAGATAGGTCGTGACAAGCCCGGCGCTGGGAGAATTCTCAGGGTATTGCGATCCGATTGTTACCTGAACAAACGGTGGACCCCCACGGTCGTAGGGATCCAGCGTGCTGTTCCTGTCGATATACTTCGGGTAGAGCTGGTGTTCAGCATACGGAATCGGGAGAAGCAGGATCCCTGCGAGAAAGAGCAGGGCGCATGCTCCGGCAAAGAGCGGCATGATGTTGCGGTATTCGCACAGGACATGCGAGATTTTCCTTATGATCATGCACATACCTCCATCTTCTGCATAACCCTTACATAGATAAACGTCGAGAGCACCGATACCGCACCGAAGGTAAAGAGGGCCAGCGCTTCGTCATAGGAGAGCATGACGAGGAGGAGACCCCAGCCAGGAATTTCAAGATTGATCAGCTGGGTCAGGTACGTCTTTGGCCGGGGGAATGCAGCCGCAACGGTGCCCACAAGCAGGATGAGAAGGCCGATGATAAACTCCGGGGGATATCCCGCGATCATGCGGTCTCCCTCCTACAGACCATAAGGATGAAGATCGTGGAAAGCGGTGCGATCAGCGCGGTGGCAGCAGCAACATCAAGATATCCCCGGTCAACAATGAACGGGAATATACCGGCGATCAGGATCGAGAGTGAGATGAGTTTGTCAAAGGGATCCCGGTGAAGGATTGCGGCAGTCATACCAATCAGGACGAGCCCACTACAGGCGATCATGATAAACTCATCCATCTTTTTTGATCCCCCCTGACCATGTACTTGCGATCGCGTTTGATTCGAGTGTTGAACCAACAAAGTATGCGGCAGCGGCAGCAATCGTGATCGGGTGCGGCATAAGGAGCGCGATGATACCGGTAACTGCGAACGATACGACATTAAGAAACGGCAGCTTGCGCATCGTATTGTGTTCAGCGATGATCCGGATTGCAGCATACACTGCGATCCCGGCGCAGATATAAATTGCAATCATGGTTTATCCTCGGGAATAAACCGGCACCGCACCTTCCAGAGCCGGGCTACAAGCCTGCTGGCATGCACATACGAAATTCCCTGGATTGTCAGGATTGCAATCACCATGCCGGCAATGAAATCGGAGGCAACAAAGCCGATCTGGGTCGCACCGTACACGATAAAGGTGGCGGTGATACAGCCGGTTGTTCCCGCATAGCCGGGATCGTAACAGATCCGGTTACCTATATAGACGAGCAGTGCAGCAAAAAGGCCACCTGGCAGACCTGCGCAGTAAACTCCACAGCTTGCAAGAAGGGTTCCAGCCGATGCATCGGGAGAAGAGACGATATTGCCCATCATGAAGCCCCCGTTCAGCTTCCCGCCGCCTTTCTCAACTTCCTGTGCGATCGCAGTTGCCCCGGAAACGCCCCCGCTGTGGGGTAGTCTGAAGATCAGATCTATGGTCATGAAGTTGAGCCAGCATATGATAGCGGCAATTAAAATCCGCAGGGGTTCATCAAGCATGGATGCACCGGTTATATTCTAAACCTGACTAACACTGTAGATCAGAGCGATAATGGATAAAGGTTCTGATATTGACGAGTTCTGCTGCCGTTCTCATTAGGGAGATGGTAATCGGGAACAATGTTTTTCGTTTGGCGCGACATTGTTTTTCGTATGGCAACTGTCACGATCAAACGCGAGGACTGCACCAGCTGTACGACATGCTGGTCAACATGTCCTGAAATATTTGAAGAAGACCCTGTGGATGGGATGAGTTGCATAAAAGAGGCGTTCCGGATGAGTGGAGACCCGGGAAAAGGGGAAGTGCCTGACGAGCACTATAATTGCGTTCAGGAAGCGGCATCAACATGTCCGGTCGAGATCATTGACGTGGAAGAGTGAGGTTCCCGCCTCTTTACTTCGCCATGTGTTCGGCGCATTTCAACGCTTTCCGTCCACGATCCGTTATATTATAGATAATCCAGTTGCCCTGTTGTTCTCCGGAAATAAAATCCTGCTCTTTGAGGATGTTGAGATGGTACGAAAGTTTTGAATCCGCAATCTGGACAACACCTTTGATAACACAAACGCAAAGTGGCTGGGAGATGAGGGCATACATGACAGTAAGCCGGATAGGATCAGCGAGCGCCTGGTAGAGCCGGCTGCCCGCATGAAGTGATGACGGATCCGGTATCCGTGAGAGAAGTCCTTCCATACCGCCCTTTTTGTCGAGGTCCTTTTGTATGGGATCCGGAAGACCTCTGGAATAATCGCAGCATATTTTTTTTGGCGGCGATGTCTGTCGTGGTGTCATGAGTAATTCAAATTAATATGAAATAGTAAGGTATATAACCCTGCCCTGCCAAAAGAGATTCAATAAAATTTGAAATTCCTTTAACGCAGAGAAGAATTTTAAAAAAATCAGGGACGAAATATGGGGAGCGACAACAAACCCTGCTGTGCTGCTGATGCACTCTGTCGCATACGGCAGGTGACAATCAATGGACTTTCAACCGGTATCACTATGCTCGATGAATGCATCGCAGAAGTAAAAAAGCCGGAACTAAAAAGCGAACCGGATATCCAGACTGCACTCCTCAAACGGGTAAAGGTGTACAACTACATTCCCCGGAATGTCGAGCATGAATATGCTCGGGCACTTTTTGAAGAATATAAGAAATCATGTCTCAAAACATGAACAGAAAAATGCCCATCCTTGTGTGACACCATGACAAAAATCGAAATTGTCGGAACCGGCTGCGCAAAGTGCAAAAGGCTCCTTGCTAATGCCGAACAGGCAGTTAAGGACCTGAAGATTACAGCGGATGTGATCAAGGTCGATGATATCGACGAAATTGTGAACCGGGGTATCATGCTGACACCGGCACTCTTCATAAACGGAAAAGTAAGGGCTGAAGGCAGGATACCTGACGTGAATGAGATTAAAGCAATGCTTACTGAGTGAAAACAATGACTGAAATTCCACCATGTTCATGTGGACAAAACGAACCCAAAAGGATCATCTTTCCCTGCGCCGGTCAGGCCAATGTCGGCCAGCTCACCAATCTTGCAGCTCTCCAGCTGACCGAAGAAGGTTATGGCAACATTGCCTGTGTGGCGCTGTTTGCGATCGGTTCTGAAAACCTTGTCGCCAACGCGATGAACGCAGATGAAGTTGTCATCCTCGATGGCTGCCCGATGCTCTGTGCAAAGAAGATTGCAGGTGCCCAGGGTGTCTTGGCGGGACAACACCTTGTCATGACTGAGCTCGGGATTGTCAAAGGCCCTTCAACGTCTTACACCAATGACGATGTTGAGAAGATTGTCGCCGCATGCTGGAAGGGTGAAGGCAGGAAGAAGAATGACACAACACCAGGAAAAAAGGCCGGTGGAAAAGACAGCGGGTGCGGCTGCGGGTGTGGTGGCACCTGCTGATGTAAAACAGGGCTTTGAGAAATGACCTTCGCGCTTGTCACCTGCTCCGGTATCTCGAACACCGGTAAACTCACGACTCAGGCAGCCCTCACGATTCTCCAGCGTAAACCAGGGCAGTACATCTGGATGCATGCCAGGCAATCCGCCGCGATGCTGGAAACAGAGGTCTGTGATGCGGATCGCGTGATCGTCCTTGACGGATGTACTGACTGCTGCGCGAACAGGAAGCTTGCTGCTGCGGGTCTCGCCCCCCATGTCCATATCATTACTACGGGACTTGGTATCGAAAAGAACGGAATGGCAGACGTGCAGTTCGATGAGATCGAGAAAGTGGTCTGTGCAGTCATGAATAACGAAGGAAAGAAAGAATGTACGAAGAACTGATCCTGAAAGGGCTGCTGGGGGGTGTAACAGCACTTGCTGACTACCTTACAGCGCACGTGCTCACCTGTCTTGTCCCCGCGTTCTTCATCGCGGGTGCGATGAATGCCCTGCTCAATAAAGAATCAATTACCAAGTACCTCGGTGCGAAGAGCCCGCTCTACAAGGCGTACCCGATCGCAGTTGTCTCCGGGCTCCTCCTCGCCGTCTGCTCCTGCACGATCCTTCCCCTCTTTGCGGGGATAAAGAAGAAGGGCGCAGGGCTCGGACCGGCTATTGCCTTCCTGTACACAGCACCGGGCACGAATATTCTTGCCATCGCCCTCACCTGGAGCGTGATCGGGGCGGACTTCGCGGTCGCCCGTATCGTACTTTCGATCACCTTCGCGGTCATCATCGGGCTCGTCATCTCGACGCTTTTCAAGGAAGAAGTCCCCCACGCGCCGCCCACCCCCATCGGGTGCACATGCGATCCCGGAACGGCGGGGCAAGGTGGGCAGAAGTACGTCATCCTCTTCATCGGGACGCTGGTGGCACTCCTCTTCGTCGGCACCTGGAACCTCTTCATGGAAAATAAACCGGCGGGGATTCCGCTCCGGTTTGTCATCCTCCCCTTCCTCATCCTCCTGGTCATCATCGAGGCGCGGAGATGGTTCACTCAAGACGAGCAGAAGAACTGGTTGGAGGAGACATGGTCATTCATGCGGACTATCTTTCCCCTCCTGTTTATCGGGATCTTTATCGCCGGAGTGCTCAGCGCACTCCTCCCGGAAGGTATTCTTGGAATGTACCTCGGGTCGAATACGGTGTCCGCAAACCTCATCGCCGTCCTCTTCGGAACGTTCATGTATTTCCCTACTCTGGTCGAGGTACCGATGGCGAAGATGTTCCTGGACCTAGGCATGGCCAGGGGTCCGCTACTTGCATATGTCCTCGCGGATCCTGTTATCTCTCTCCCCAGCATCCTTGTCGTCCGGAAATACATGGGAACGAAGCAGACAATTGTCTATGTGCTCCTGATCGTGTTCTTCTGCACACTCGCCGGATTGATCTATGGTTCCTTTGTAGGATGAGAGAAATGAGATCGGAGGTAACTTGTATATGATTTTCAAAAGAGGGGAAATGTATGACTGGTGAATCACATCCGGCACACGAACGCCTTATCTTCTGCTGTTCGGGTGCATCAAATGTTGGTGTCCTTTCATTTCAGGCTGCAATCAGGTTGGCACAGGAAGGGTTTGGTGCATTCTCATGCATTGCCGGCATCGGAAGTAAGAATCTGCCGATGATCCGAGCCGCAAAATCGGCCGGGGAGCGGGTGCTCATCGATGGCTGCCCAATTGGCTGTGCACGGAAGATCATAGACGCAAACCTGATCCCCGTCGAGCGTTATGTTATTGTAACTGAATTGGGGATTGACAAGACTCACTGGCTTGATATTGAGGATAGTGACGTTGAGACCGTTGTAAAAGAAGTTAAACGCCCTCAGCCGCTGCAAGGGTGAAATCGTGAATTGTGTGTGAACAGATGGAGGATCCAATTCAAAGGCTAATTTACAACAAAACACAATATTAAGGATGGTATTCATGACAAAATTAGATTACGCTCTTGCCTCCTTCAGGAACGGATTCACCTGCTCGGCAGCAGTGTTCTCTGCATTTTCTGAGGATCTGGGGCTTGATCAGGAGACTGCAAAGAGATGCTCCTGCGGTTTTGGTGCCGGAATCTCAAAAACCGGGAACATCTGTGGGGCAGTATCCGGAGCAATTCTCGCAATCGGTCTGAAATACGGGAAGACGAAACAAGGCGATGATGCAGCAACTGAGAAAACCCGGGCGCTCGTCTGGGAATTCATGCAGGAATTTACAAAACGTCATGGATCGGTCAACTGCACGGAACTGCTCGGCTATAACCTTAGCAACCCGGATGAGTATGAGAAGGCACGTAACAACAAACTGTTCGTCACGAAATGTCCGGAACTGGTAGGTGATGCAACTGCAATCCTTGAAAAAATTCTCTGATGGTGCAGACAGGTGAACTCCATGGAACAACCAAAAAACAACTCTCATTTTCAGACCGCTGCCTGAGGGTCGGATATGACATTTCTGTATTATACCGCATCAATCAGGAAAAAGATCATATAACATACCAATAAGAAAATAAAAAAAGGAATTATTGTCAGATGGAGGCAGAATGACACTTGAATCGTGCGTAACAAAAGAGCCCAAAGGGCTGGGATTTTTCGAGAAATACCTGACCGTGTGGGTATTCCTGTGCATCGGTCTTGGCATCCTGCTCGGGCGGTTTGCTCCGGAGGCTGCAAAGTACCTCGACAGCCTGTCGATCTACATCGGTGAAGCACCGGTTGTCTCGATCCCCATTGCCGTGTGCCTTTTTTTCATGATGTACCCCATCATGGTGAAGATCGATTTTACCGAGGTCCTGAAAGCAGGCAAAAACATCAAGCCTGTCAGCCTCACCCTCTTTGTCAACTGGGCAATCAAGCCATTCACCATGTATGCAATCGCCCTTTTTTTTCTGGGGACGCTGTTTCTCGCGTTCATCGGTCCGGATGCAATTGACCTTGTAAAGATGCCGTTCGGACTCGACCTGCCCGTCGGCGCAACGTACGGGGTCGGAACCGTTGTCCTTGAAGGGGGCGTTAAGATGCTCGAGGTCCCTCTCTGGCGGAGCTATCTTGCGGGGTGTATCCTCCTCGGCATTGCACCCTGTACCGCCATGGTGCTTGTCTGGGGGTACCTGGCAAAGGGAAACGACGGCCATACTCTGGTCATGGTGGCAATCAACTCACTCTCAATGCTCTTCCTCTACGGTCTGCTGGGCGGCTTCCTGCTCGGTGTGGGCCAGCTCCCCGTCCCGTGGGAGGCACTCGCACTCTCGATAGCGATCTATGTCGCCCTCCCTCTGGTGGCTGGTTATATCTCGCGAAAGCTGATCATCAGGGCGAAAGGTGAGGAATGGTTCAACGAAAAATTCGTCCACTACCTCACGCCTGTCACCATCACGGCACTTCTGATCACCCTTATCCTCCTCTTCAGCTTCAAGGGAGAAGTAATCCTCACGCAACCGCTCATCATCCTCTGGATCGCAATCCCGCTCTTTATCCAGACCATGCTCATCTTCACCATCGGATATGTTCTTGCGAAGAGAATTCACCTCAGCTACGAGGATGCGGCACCATCGGCAATGATCGGGGCATCGAACCACTTTGAGGTTGCAATCGCGACTGCTACCATCCTGTTCGGGCTTTCATCAGGGGCTGCCCTTGCGACTGTGGTAGGTGTACTGATTGAAGTACCAACGATGCTTCTGTTGGTTAAGATATGCCTGAGAACGAGAGGCTGGTTCATGCCATGAATGCCGGAGTGTCGAAGAACATGAGCCCGGATCTTTGGAATAGGAACGTTCGGTCAGAGCATGCACTTTCATATGACAGGGAAATCCTCCTTTGTATCCGCGGAGATATATGACGATATAATAACCTTATGACATCGGTAATTCAAGCATTAAATCTTACAAAAGTTTTTGGCAGCAGCACTGCTGTAGACCATGTCTCGTTCGATGTCCAGAAGGGTGAAATCTTCGGCTTTCTCGGTCCGAACGGTGCGGGCAAGACTACCACGACCCGGATGCTGACCGGGGTTATTCCTCCGGATGCCGGGACTGCCACGATACTCGGCCATGACATCCGGTCCGAACCGGTGCTGGCAAAACAGGGATTCGGGGTTGTGCCGGAAACCTCGAATGCCTACACCGATCTCACCGCATGGCAGAATCTGATGCTGATGGGCGAGCTGTACGGGTTGGAGCATGCCCGGGCAGAGCGGCGTTCAAACGATCTGCTCGGTATGGTGGGCCTCCTTGAGCGTAAAGATCAGAAGGTGCAGGCATATTCCAAAGGGATGAAACAGCGGCTCATTCTTTCAATGGCGCTCATCCATGAACCGGAACTCCTCTTTCTCGATGAACCCACAAGCGGTCTCGATGTGCAGAGCACCCAGATGATCCTCTCTCTGCTTCGTGACCTCAACGAGCAGGGAACTACCATCTTTCTCACTACCCACAACATGGAAGAGGCAAACCGGCTCTGCCACCGGGTCGGCATTATCAGGAGCGGGATGCTCGTCGCAATCGATGCACCGGAAAAACTCAAGACGGCAATCGACCGGGTACACAGGATCGAAGTGAGTTTTGACCGTGAGGTATCAGGCGACCTCTTGGCTGGAATTGCCGGTGTGAGCGGAGTAAACCGGACTGGCGACAAATGGCAGATTATCGCAGAAAACCAGGATACCGCCATCCGGTCCCTTGTGGCCTTTGGGAAGCAAAACGGTGCGGTGATCGTTTCCCTGAACACGCTGGTGCCCTCGCTCGATGAGGCATTCCTCCGGCTGACGCAGGAGGAAAAGCCATGAACCCGGCTGGATACCCTGAACAGGTGAGGCGGGCATGGGCGATTGCAAAGAAGGATATCCGTATCTATTACTTCAAAGGTCCCGTGCTTATCTTTGGGGTCTTCATGCCGGTCTTCCTGTTCCTTGCCTTCTTCATGGGGAGCAGGCAGCTTCCCCTGTCATTTCTCATTTCAGGGTTGATCGGGATGACACTCTTTTTCACTGCCACAGCGGTGTCTCCCGCCATCTTCCCGTGGGAGGGGTCGGCAAAGACACTTGAGCGACTTGCTTCATGCCCGATTACAGTAGAGGCAATTGTCATGGGCGACATGATCGCCTCCATCCTCTTCGGCATCGGGATCACTGTTATTACGGTCATTATCGGGCTGGCACTAGGGCTCTCACTCCTCCACGGGAGTACGTTGCTTTCTGCAATCATCCTTGCTGCATGCTGCTTCTCAGCAATCGGGATGCTGCTGGCGGTACCACCCACGAACGTGCCGTCAAACATCATGATGCTCTCATCGTTGATCAAGTTCCCGCTGATTTTCATCTCCGGCATATTCATCCCGCTTGAGCAGATGCCCGCATGGGGACTGGTACTTTCCATATGCTCCCCGCTCACCTACTTCACCGATCTTGTACGATACGCGTTTACCGACGTCCACTATTTCCCGGTGATGATTGATATCGCAGCACTTGCTGTATTCGCGGTGGTCTTTACGGCCGGAACGATGTGTTTGCACAAGATGACCATGCCACAAAGAATGTAAAAATAAAGTTTTCAACCCGGTAAAAGAAAATTTTTTTCTGCACGCAGACTCCGCATTTCACATCAAAATATAAAAGGTTCAGCTGAAAACAGGGCAAAAAGTACTATGAACAAATGGAATATATACCGCTTTGACGGATTACCAACTATCAGATGCCAATGGATTGATACGTTATGAACGAAGAACCAAAACCCCAGCTGATCCGGGAGCGGGTCGAGGTATGCGAGCTCGACCGGGCAAGAATGTCGCTCCTGAACCCGGCATTGATTGATCAGAAAAAAGAAGAGCGGACGATTGATGAAAACGCCAAACCTGTCCTCGAAATGACGATGCAGGAGGGTATCGAGACAGTCTGGGACCGGTATGAGATGCAACAACCTTCATGCAAGTACTGTGATGCCGGCACGTCCTGTTCACGCTGTGCCATGGGGCCATGCCGCATCATTCCGCCCAACCGTATCCGTGGTGTTTGTGGTGCAGATGCTGACCTTATCGTTTCCAGAAACCTGCTTGACATGATTGCGACGGGAGCAGCAGCCCACTCAGACCATGGCAGGGATATCGCTGAAACGCTCTATCTCGTGGGTGCAGGTAAAACAAAGGATTACACCATTTCTGATAAGGCAAAACTCAAACGAATTTCAGAGGAGTACGGGATTATAACCGATGGGAAAAAACCTGAACAGCTCGCTGCCGAGCTTGGCGCAGCTATGCTTGAAGAGTATGGTATGCGAAAGAATATGCTCCAGTTCCTGAACCGTGCCCCGAAAGCGACCCGGGAAATCTGGACCCGGCTGGGCATTACACCCCGGGGCATTGACCGGGAAGTAGTGGATTCGATGCACCGCGTCCAGATGGGGGTCGGTGCTGATTATGTTAATATTCTGCTCCAGGGGCTGCGGAACTCCCTTTCTGATGGCTGGGGAGGTTCGATGATCGGCACTGAGGTATCAGATATCCTGTTCGGCACGCCGACAATAAAAAGCTCAACAATGAATCTTGCAGTCATGAAAGCAGACCATGTGAACATATCGGTGCATGGCCATAATCCGGTACTCTCTGAAGTGATCGTGAAGGCGGTAGCTGATCCGGAGTTAAAAGCACTCGCGCAAAAATATGGTGCAAAAGGGATCAATCTGGTCGGGATGTGTTGTACTGGCAGCGAACTGCTGATGAGAAAAGGCATCCCGATGACCGGTAACCACCTCAACCAAGAACTGATCATTGCAACCGGCGCCCTTGAGGCGATGGTGGTGGACTACCAGTGCATCTTCCCGTCGCTTCCCAGGACTGCAAGCTGTTTCCATACCCTGATTATATCAACGAGTTCGAAAGCTAAGATACCAGGCTCATACTTCTTCGACTTCCATGCCGAGGAAGCCTATCTCACCGCAAAGGCGATCGTGCGGATGGCAGTGGAAAATTACAGGAACAGGAATCCGGAGCGTGTCCTGATCCCGGGAGAACCCGTGCCGGTTATGTCGGGATTCTCCAATGAAGCGATCAAGAACGCACTCGGTGGTTCGTTTAAACCGCTGATCGACCTGATCGCTGCCGGCAAGATCCGGGGAGCGGTGGGGATCGTCGGGTGCAATAACCCCCACGTAAAGCATGATTTCGGGCACATTACGCTGGCAAAAGAATTGATCAAGAAAAATATTCTGTGCGTCGAGACGGGTTGTGCTGCAATCGCTTCAGGAAAAGCCGGGCTTCTCCGCCCTGAAGCTGCATCGCTCGCAGGAGATGATCTCCGGGCGGTATGCGAGTCTCTCAAGATCCCCCCGGTGCTTCACATGGGCTCCTGCGTTGATAACTGCCGTATTCTTGTGCTCGCTGCGGAACTCGGAAATGCACTCAACGTCCCGATTCACAAGTTACCCATCGCAGGAGCTGCTCCGGAATGGTATTCGCAGAAGGCGGTCTCCATCGGGGCATACTTCGTTGCCTCTGGTGTCTATACAGTTCTCGGCGTGATGCCGCATATCTCCGGCAGCCCACCGGTAGTATCACTTCTCACTGAAGGACTGAAAGGTGCTGTTAACGCAAGTTTCTCTGTTGAACCGGATCCGGTCAAAGCATCTGTACTTATATCAGACCATATCGAACGCAAACGGACTGAACTCGGAATATGAGAATCCCTTCCGGGGCATATCCTGCACCATTGAAAGAAAAAAGCCATATGCCACGGAAGCGGGGAAATGGTATCCGGGTTGTTATTACCGGTAAGGGCGGAGTGGGTAAGACCACGATTACCGCACTCCTTGCCCACCTGTTTGCGCAGGAAGGATACAGGGTTCTTGCTGTTGATGGTGACCCCCAACAGAACCTTGCGGTCACCATGGGAATTCTGCCGCAGGATGCAGAGAAGATCGTACCGGTGTCGCAGAGTATTGAATACCTTCGGGAAAAAACCGGCGCCGGCAGGGATATATCCCCGGGTGGGCTCATCACCCTCAATCCCGATGTCAGCGATGTCATCGACAGGTTCTCTGTCACGGTTGCAAAAAACCTCAGGCTTCTCGTGATGGGTGGCGTCAGCCAGGCTGGCTGCGGTTGTCTCTGCCCCGAGTATACGCTCCTTGCCGCTATCTTCCGTCATATGCGACTTCTTCCTGATGAGGTGGTCCTGCTTGACACCCCGGCGGGAATGGAGCATTTCGGCAGGGCTGTCGCTGACGGTTTTTCCTGTGCAATGGTTGTAGCTGACCCTTCGTATAATTCGCTTTCTGTTGCCAAGGAATCTGCAGGGCTTGCACAGCAGCTTGGGATCGAAAATAGCATCCTGGTAGTGAACAGGGTATGCAATCAGGCAGATGTTGACAAAATACGTGAGAAGATGGGTGGATTTGCAGGATTTTCCCGAATTATGTTTTTACCGTGTGACCCTGAAATTATTCATCTCGAACCTGCAGTCAACCGGCTGCTATTATGTGAGTCAGCGTTTATGAATGAAATCCGTACACTTACTGCAACCGTTACAGATCCGGGAGAAGTACAGTAACCGGGGATTTTTTACCACCTACTTTGAGGACTTGGAGATCAACCCTGCCTGGTATTCAAATTACCTTTGCAATGACAATACCCATTTATGATGTTTTTGGCCTTCCGTGCCCGTGCTCGCCCGGCACCCACCGTCCCCCGTTCTTCGTCAGCTCTTTCTTCCAGATCGGGACACCGGCTTTGATCGCCTCAATTATGTATCTCGATCCAGCATACGCCTCCTCACGGTGTCCGGCAGCCACTACGATTACCAGGATATTCTCTCCCACAGCCAGACGCCCAATACGGTGAATGATATCAACATGCAGGAGCCTGAACTGCTCTGTCGCATCTTTGGCAATATTTTGCAGTTCCTGTTTTGCGATATCCTCGTAAGCTTCGAGTTCCATCTCGGTGATATCATCATCTCTGACGACACCATCAAAGACAATCACGGCACCCGTCCCATGCTTCTTTGCTGCCCTGATGAGGTCCCCTATATCAACATCTGCCAACTGGATCGCAATCATGGTTCACCATATTTATCCACCCGCGACCGGCGGGAAGACCGCAATCTCATCGCCGTCCTCAACCGGGGTCTTTGCCGCATCTGCGATATCGATCCGTTTGCCGTTCTTCATCAGGATCACGAACTCGCGGAAAGTACCTTTCTCATCAAAGATGGCATCGTATCCCTCGGGATTTTTCTTTGCGATGGTGGTGATCAACGAAGAAAACATCATCCCTGCCACCACGTCAGTCATAATGTCGGTTCCGAGCAGTTCACGGAACCGCGCAAAAAACCGGATTTTAACGGTCATTTCCTCTTCCCCGCTGTTGTCTTCTTCTTTACTACACTCCCGCACGCTACACAGGCAGGATTCCGTTCGACGCAGATCTCGTCGGCATGGGCCTGCATCCCGTCCCAGATGAAGAGCCTTCCCATAAGGAGGAGACCGCTGCCCAGCAGATACTTGATCACTTCGTTGGCCTGCAAAATGCCAATGATCCCTGGTGTAACTCCTACCACCGGAAACACTTCCTTTGGCGGTGCTTTGGGGAAGATGCATTTCAGGCAGGGGGTTTTTCCGGGAATGATCGTTGTTACCTGTCCGTAAAATCCCCGTATCCCTCCATGGAAGAGCGGGATCTTCTTTGCGATTGCGACATCATTGAGAATGTAACGGGTCGGATAGTTATCCAGGGCATCCACAATACCATCCGCTTTCCCCACCAGATTTGCAGCGTTGGTCTCCTCTATTTTCATATCGACTGCATTTACTGTGATGTCCGGGTTTATTTCCTTTAATTTTTCTTCGGCTGAGGCAGTCTTCTTCCTGCCGATATCACGGTCGAAGTGGAGGATCTGGCGGTTCAGGTTGGACCGGTCCACCTCATCCATATCTGCTATCGTGATCGTCCCTATACCGGCTACAGCAAGGTAGAGGGAGACAGGTGATCCAAGACCACCAGCACCGGCTATGAAAATATGTGCCTTTTTAAGCCTCTCCTGCCCCTCGTCACCAAATAGCATCATTTGCCGTTTATATCGTTCGCATTCCCGTTCTGATAACATTGTTCACCAAAACCCATGTGGTGGTATACCCAATTTCGGACTAATGTTCACACTTCAGATTTTCACTGTGATCGCGTAAGTGGGGATTTTTCCCGATCCAGGGTTCCAGCCCCTTTTTCTTCCGGTAATCATTGATCGCATTATGGAAACCTTCCTCGGTCAGAACTGAACTTGTCAAAGGAAAGACCCTGAAAGATGCGTGGGAGGTTTCAAATAAGGCGGTTTTCATGATGTCTCCGCATAACGGATTCCCGACTTCCCCCACACCATCTGCGTTCTCAATTTCATCGACATTGCGCGGGTTCTTGAAATGATCCATTACGTTGTCGCTATACATTGCAGCCTCCTTCTCTTTACCTCTTTTGATAAAGCGGGGACATTTCCCTCAGTCCCAATCGATAGCCTTCATCGAATCCCGGGCGATCCCGTATACAGAAAAGGGATTGCCAAAATGTTTCGTGAAACAGGGTATCATGACTACGACCACCTCAGGCTTTGCAAAGGTGGTTGCTGAGTGATCCATGTAGATTGTGCGCTTTGCTCCCATCTGTTCCCCTGTACCTGAATATGTGCGCTGATCTGGCGATTATTCTTTTCCACCCTGTTTATCCCAGAGACCATACCGGGCAGTTCCCTCAAGACGGGATGCAGTGTTTTTCTGGCAGGATATAAAAATTTTAATGTCCCCACCGATATAATTCACAATTGTGAATGCAATATATTATGTGACAATTGTGATAATTAAAACGTTGTGATAGTATGGAAGCACCCTGTCAGAAGATTGTCTGGAATGTTCTGCCGGCGATCCGTGCAGCAATAGCGGTGGAGCTCGTCAGAGGCGGGGTCTCGCAGGTAGAAGCGGCACGGATGCTGGAAATTGCACCGTCAGCGGTCTCGCAATACATTTCCGGTAAACGAGGATACAGGATAGGGTTTGAAAACGAGGTGAAAGAATCCATAGCACTGCTGGCACAGGATCTGATCGACAGGAAACAGATCAGTCTAATTGCCCGGATCTGCGGGATATGCAGACAGCTCCGCGAGGGCGAAGGCGGGTGCGCCGGCCTGGATTCCGAACGCTGCGGCTCGTAATTTTTACATTTTCTGCACCCCTTACGGTCTGGTTCAACGTTCTGGTGTCCCGATGAATATCGAAGAAAAAACTCAGGTGCTGAAAGAAACAATTGCATCGCGGGGGTCAATGCTTGTGGCATTTTCGGGAGGTGTGGATAGCAGTCTGCTTGCCCTGCTCGCAAAGGATGTGCTGGGCAACAACACATGGTGCGTCTTTCTTGACAGCCCGGTTGTATCACGAGCTGCTATTGAACAGGCACGCAAAATCGCAGGTGAACTCGGACTAAAACTGGATATTATATACGTTCCCCATATGAACAGTAAGGAATTCCGGAAAAATCCGGTCAACCGGTGCTATTACTGCAAAAAGATATCTGCAGCATATCTTAAACAGCGGGCAGAAGAACTGGGTCTTGCATGTATTGCTGACGGAATTAATATCTCGGATATGGCGGAGCATCGTCCGGGACTTGCGGCATCTACAGAAGAGGGGATCATCCATCCGTTCATTGAATCCGAAATAACCAAACAGGATATCAGGGAAATTGCCCGTGAGTGCGGACTTTCTGTCTGGCAGAAACCATCGGCAGCCTGCCTTTGCTCACGGATTCCCTACAGGGAAGAAATTACCGGAAAAAAACTACGCATGATTGAAGAGGCGGAAGCATTTCTCGCAGATCAGGGATTCGGTCAGCTGAGAGTGCGTTTGCACGGAACTATAGCCCGGATAGAAGTACACGGAGAAGATATGGGGAAATTACTGGATATCCAGACAAAAGTCGTAAAAAAACTTAAGTTGATCGGCTTTTCCTATATCACCCTTGATCTTGAGGGATACCGTAGCGGGAGTCTTGATGAAGTTCTGTAATATAAATTATATTTCTGGCATGCAATTACCGATAATGATGTAACTATGAATCCAAAAGAATCCATGTACCGGAAAATGCCCTGTATAAAGGGTGACGGCGATAGGTTTGAACGGGTATTTCACGAAGTTGTCGAAGAAGTGCCTGTTGCCCTGTTTGTCAATGGCAGACATGTTATGACGGCGATGATGAGCCCGGTGCAGCTTGAAGATTTTGTCACCGGCTACCTCTTCACCGAACAGATCATCAGGGATTTCGATGAGATCGAATCAATCAAGATTGAGAAGAACCGGATCAGCGTTATCACCAGGAACCTGTTCAAAGTGCTCGGCCCAAAAAAGACAATTTTATCAGGTTGCGGGGGGAGCACGTCATACATTGATGCAGAAAAACTCCCCAAAATCACGTCAGATTTTGTGATAAGCACAGAGAAAATTAACGCATCAATGAGGGATGTGCTCTCATCGGATCTTCACCGTACGACCGGCGGTATCCATGTCGTTGCCTTACTCGATACAGATAAAGTCATCTCGGTTTCTGAAGATATCGGCAGGCATAACGCGGTTGACCGGGTGATTGGCTTCGGGCTTCGCACGGGTATCGATTTTTCACGGACCTTTATTGTATCATCGGGAAGGATTTCTTCTGAAATGGTGCGTAAATGCCTCACTGCAAATATTCCTGTGATCATATCGCGCAGTGCGACAACGACATTATCAGTTGAGATTGCAGAAAAGACCGGACTTACTATAATCGGCTTTGTACGTGCAGGAAAAATGAATATCTATACCCAGCCTCAGCGGGTTGCCGGGACAAAGGCGGTATCAGGTATGTCCCCTGCGCAGTGATTGCATCAGCATGCATAACTGGCAGAGTTCCCCGCTGCTGGGATCGCCACATTCACGGCAGGATTTTATGGGTTCAGAAATTACTGACCCTGCATAAAAATGTTCGATCTTTTTTTTGCTCTCCATAAGGTGGAGCATAGTACCAGGATGCCTGTATTCAAAACCCGAGAGCATCGACCGGACCTCCCGCCGCAATGCATAGCGGGTGTACGGGCAGTCGGGAAGATGGCGCCATGCATCCTTAAGTACAAGATACGTGGCGATCTCTTTTTCTGAAATCAGGGAAAGCGGTTTAATCCTCGGGATAAACCTGCCTGATGAATCAGCACCCGAATTCCGGACAAGACGCGGCAGATCACCCCTGAACACATTCATCAGAACCGATTGCGCCTCATCATCAAGGTTATGACCTGTGGCCAGCTTTGTTGCCCCGGCCTGATTGGCACCCCTGACCAGCGCCTTTTTCCGGAGGATACCGCAGATACTGCAGGCCTGTGTTTCCCTGAATTTGAGGAAAGCATCGAGTGTATCCCCAAACAGATCAGAAAAAGAAATGCAGTGGTGTTCAATTCCGAACTGACCGGTAAGTTGTTCTGCTGACTGGATTGTTTCTTCACGGTAGCCGGCAATACCTTCATCTATTGTTAAGGCAATGAGCTGGAAATTCTGCCATTTTTGGAGAAGACGGTTCAGGATAAGAAGGAGCGCTGTGCTATCCTTTCCCCCGCTAAGGGCAACAGCCACACGATCCCGGGGGACGATCATCTGCTGCGTTTTTATGATATCGGCAACACGTAATTCCACATCAGCAGTAAAATGAGTCCCGCAGAGGTGACGATCCACATGACGCTGGTATATAACTGCCGGTTCTGTGCACAGAGAACATACCGGAAGATCGGATTTCTGTCCCTCCTTACTCAAGCATCATCCCCCGTGTGCTATCCTGATAACCCGGATCTCATCGCCCGTTTCAATAACCGTATCCTCGGAAACCAGCTTCCCGTTCCGGGATATGATTACTTCAAGGGGATTTATTCCCTGTTCAAGCAGTATCTGTTCAACAGGAGCGGGGCTATGCTCAAGAATCCGTACATCTTTGTCCGAAAGGATAAGTTTCATGCGTTACCTGTAGTTTTGTGAGCAGGTTTCATAAACATCCCGCTGGGAGACCAGTATCATTGACACGTAGCATCCTTTTTTTTAATCGACAACGAACCCACTACATCATCCATGTATTTGATACGCAGGATCAATACATACCATTACGGGAGTGTGCAGGGTGCAGGATACAGCGATAATTCATAATGAAATTCTCCGGCTGAAAGAGGATCGGCACGCGATTATTCTCGCGCATAATTACCAGACCGCTGATGTGCAGGATATCGCTGACCTCACGGGCGACTCGCTCGAACTGGCCCGTGCAGCCGCCACCATGGAAGGTGACGTTATCGTATTCTGCGGCGTGGACTTCATGGCTGAGACTGCTGCGATTATCTCCCCGGAAAAAACGGTCCTGTTACCGTCTCAGGATGCCTGCTGCCCGATGGCCGATATGATTACAGCAGACGAGCTGAAACTTGTGAAATCCCGGCACCCGGATGCAGCAGTTGTCTGTTATGTTAACACAACCGCAGAGGTTAAAGCTGAGAGCGATATCTGCTGCACGTCTTCAAACGCGGTGAAGGTGGTCAACTCATTAAAAGAAGACCAGATAATTTTTGTCCCGGACCGTAATCTTGCGCTCTATACCCAGCGGTTTACCAAAAAAGAGATCCTGCCATGGGAAGGATTCTGTTCTGTCCATGACCGGATCACACCGGCTCATGTGCGCCAGGCGCACGATCTTCATCCCGATGCGGTCATCCTGGTGCATCCTGAGTGCCGCCCGGAAGTAATCGATCTGGCAGACCATGTGGCGAGCACATCAGGCATCATCAGGCATGTGTGCAATTCCTCAGAAAAAGAGTTCATCATCGGTACTGAAATAGGAATCCTGCACCGGCTCACCAGGGAATGTCCGACAAAGAAATGCTATCCATTATCCATTGCAGCAATCTGCATGAATATGAAAAAGACGGACCTTTCAAAAGTCCGTCATGCTCTCCTTGAACTGCAGCCCCGCATCACCGTACCGGATGAGATTGCTCATCGTGCACGCAGGGCAATCGAGAGAATGTTAGCGGTCTGACAAGAGGATTTTCGTTTCCTCCTTTTTTTGCGGGGAGGGACTTTTTTAGGCTCATAAGTTTTCTGAACTTTTTCTCACCAGCAGAATCTTTTTTTATACCTGCACCACGGTATGCATGATTCGATTAAATTTCAGACCACAAAACCGAAGGTGCTGCTTTTCAGGCGATATCATTGGAGAATAGTTCCACTTCCTCACTGCATCGCGGGCATTTTTTATAGTGAGTGCAGGAGTTCTCAGGATTGCCGCACCCCATGCAATGGTCAAGAATCATTATCCTCATTCCAGAGTCAGCGCACTATTAAATGAGTTCATTGGCAGGATGACGCGCTCATCATTATTGCACGGGGTGTTCACAAGCGGTGAGACAGGATACATCGACATCTCCTCCCTGGGAAACGGTGCAAGGATTTCTTTGAGATCTCCAGCGCTCAAGGGGGTTTTGGACAGCCAGCGATCTTCATACTCTGGTAAAAGAATCGACGGCATCCGGTTGTGGATTTTTGCGATCAGATCGTTGGATTCGGTGGTAACGATCGTGTACGTATAGAGAGGATTTCCTTCCGGATCAGTCCATCGATCATAGAGTCCGGCAAATGAAAAGAGCGGATTTTTTAGCAGGGTGATGTAGAACGGGATCTTCTTTCTGCCTTCTTTTTTCCATTCAAAAAAACCGGATGCCGGAATAAGACAGCGCCGGTTTTTTAGCAGTTCTTTAAAAGAAGGTTTTTCTGATATTGTTTCTGCACGTGCATTGATCGGTCGTTTTGCCGTGTTTATGTCATGAGTCCAGTGAGGCACCAGCCCCCACTTCATAATGACAAGCTCATTTTTTTCTTCATGGACGATAACCGGCATTTCACTACCAGGTGTAATATTGAACCGTGAACGTGACCCGATCATCGGGTTGAATACCCTGAACCTGTTGCCAAGATCATCGATAAAGATTAACGAATATCTTCCACACATAGGGCGTGATCGTTTCGGATGTTCGTTGAACCAGTATATCATCCTGCCGCAGGTATGATGAAAATATTCTGCCATGAGGTTAAAAAGTATACAAAGATGTAATATCGCTCATCACCAAGTACGTGGCAACCTATGGGAGAAAAACAGCTAATCTCTACACTAAAATACATGTCCGCTATAAAGCCGGCATTTTTCCTGTCGGAGATTATACCATACCTTGATGACCCCATGCCGTTGTTTAAGGTATTCAGCATTATTACACCCCAACTTCCAGGCCTCGGTCTTATGGCAAAAAAAACGGGAGAGGATTTTGAGATAGTAAAAATCCTTCCTGCAAAGCCATATCTCCTTACGCCTGAGGAATATTCCCGACAGAAGGAATATTTTACTGAGAGGGCACTGCCGGCAGCCCTTGCGCATAGCATAGAAAAGTACATCACAAAAAAAGTAGGAAAGGACTGGAACGATCCGGTAATTATCGAACGGCTCCGCCGCGCGATTGTCGCTCAGAAAGACGATTACTGGAAGCCTGCGCATAAACGTTCGTTGAAATACATAAAAGGCTACAGTGTGCTCGGATATCTTGCTTACCACTTCCCGGTCTACTTTATGCAGACAGGGCACCTGCTTATGATGCTTGCACGCGATGGGCTGCTGAAAAAAAATATGACTATACTTGATGTCGGAACCGGGCCCGGTGTTGTCCCGCTTGCCATCGCTGATTTTTATTCACGGCTCGATGGTGCAGAAGCAACCATATATTCAATAGAACGGTCTGAAGAGCATATCGAGGCATTCACGTATTTACGCGATGCCATTGTACCCGGGGTGGGCAGGGTATCCATAAAGTCACCTGTTAAATCAGATATCAGATCTATGGACTTTACCATACTACCGGATAAAATTGATCTGGTAATCTTTTCCAATAGTTTAAATGAACTCCCGGAAACCACCCTGGATGTCAGGGCGGACATTGTTGCACGCATCTCAGAACGGCTTGCTCCTGATGGCACAATCCTGATTACCGAACCCGCAGACGAACAGAATGCGACCCGGATGCGATCCCTCACCATTGCACTGCAAAAAAAAGGTCTGTTTATCTATAGTCCGTGTTCATTTATCTGGGGTTCAACCTGTACTGCTCCCCGCTGCTGGAGTTTTGAGATGGCACCCGCTATAAGACTCACGCAACTGATGGAGACTCTTGCCCACTGTAATGATTCATACCGGTACGTGAACACCGATATCAAATACAGTTATGCGATCCTGCGCAGGGATGGTATTCGAAAGGAGAAATTTCGCGTACCTGGCAGATCAAAATTCCTCCGCTTATCCAAACTACACCTGCATGTCGGAAAACGAATCAACGTTGCCGGTCTTAAAATGTCAGGAGAACTGGGGGATGCACGATCTCATGTGTTCAAGCTCTGTGACGGGACTGCTAAAACACCAGTGTTTGCAGTACTGCCTTCCTATCATATCACCCAGAGAAATGACCTGATCTTATCAGCACCCTATGGATCAATCCTTGAACTGCGAAATGTGCTGGTGCGGTATAACATGGAGCATGACGCATATAATCTGCTGGTGAGCCGGAATACGAGGGTCAGTCCTGCCAATAAAGAGGGGAGAAATTCATAGTCCTTTTCCTGAACCTCTGAAGTGATATACCACTGAAATTCTGAGCAGTCATCCTTATTTTGTGATTGTTTAAACGTGATTGCCAGCCACTCCCCTATATGTATCTCATACCTGGAGTATATGGCACGATTCATCCCCAAATATGAACGCAGGGAGATAAAGGTTCAGAAGAACATCAGGTAATTGAACCCCGGGATTTGGTGCGATGTACAGAAGAATTTTGTGCTTTGCTCACTAAAAAATAAGAACAGGATCGCATATAGTCTGGTATCCAATCAAGGTGCTGAAGTGTCACTCTCAAAAGGCTGTGTTCTCTGCCACAAGGGAGCAAAAATGGTCCTTTTTGTTACGGGACGGTGCGATCGATCCTGCTGGTACTGCCCTCTATCCAGCGAACGGAAAGGGACAGACATAGTATATGCAAATGAACACCCGGTTGATATCCCGGCTCAGATGATCGAAGAAGCAGAGAACATGAGCGCCCTTGGCACGGGGATTACCGGTGGGGAACCACTTCTGTGCCTTGACAGGGTTATCCTCTATTGCCGGCTACTTAAGGAACATTTCGGAACTGAACACCAGATACACCTGTACACTGCAAAAGCCCCTGGCGATGACGAACTGGGACAGATGAAGGGGCTCGTTGATGAAATCCGGCTTCATCCCCCGTATGAGTGCTGGAATAAAATTCTCGATACTGACTACATCCTGTCGGCAAAGCGGGCAAAAGAGATGGGTTTCGATATCGGTATTGAAGTCCCGGCACTACCCGGTCTCGAACTGCTTATTCCTGCACTTCCCTATCTGGATTTTCTTAATATCAATGAACTTGAATGGGGTGAGACAAATGCGTACCAGATGCGGGAGCGGGGATATGAACTTGCAGATGAACTGCACAATGCAATTGAGGGGGCAAAAGGCTGGGCTGAAGAATTGTGCCGGCACGACAAGGTGCACTGGTGCTCTTCAGCATTCAAGGACTCTGTGCAGTTGCGGGAGCGACTGAAGCGTATCGCAAAAAATACTGCACGGCTGTTTGATGAGATTACACCGGACGGGACTGTTGTGTATGGTGTGCTTGAGCCTCCGCTCGTGCAAAAAAAGGTATGCACTCAATTTTGCGAGCAGGAATTTGAACCGGGAAGTTTTGAGGTTTGTGGTGACCGTATTGAACTGGCATGGTGGCTGCTTGAAAAAAACGCTGATGATCTGCCGGGGAAAAAGTATGTTATTGAGCGTTACCCAAACGGTGGCATGGTCGTTGAGGTGACCCCGATATGATACTGCGCCCGCTTATTGACCCGCTTTATGAGAGGTACGTTATGATGCAATGCCGGCATGTACCTAATCATGTTGCCATAATTCAGGATGGAAACCGTCGCTATGCAAAGATGCTTGGTGTTGACACTCCGAAAGGGCACCGTGCAGGAGCTGACAAAACTGAGGAGATGCTGGACTGGGCCCATGAACTTGGAATCAGGCATATCACCCTGTACACATTCTCTACGGAAAATTTCTCCCGGCAGAAGGATGAGGTGGCGCATCTGTTCGCCCTCTTCAAAGAAAAATTTCTCGCTATACTCACCGATGAACGAGTGGAGAAGTATAAAATCCGGGTGCAGATGGTCGGCGACAAGTCAATGCTTCCTGATGACCTGAGGGATGCAGTGAATAAGGCTGAGCAGGCAACACAGGATAATACCGGTTTTAACCTTAATATCGCCATTGCGTATGGCGGAAGAAATGAAATAGTGCTTGCTGCACGTGAGATCCTGACTGCGGTTGCAAAAAACGAGGTGTCCCCAAATGCGATTGATGTTCAGATGGTAGAGCAGCACCTGTACGATAAAAAAGGGATCCCCCCGGTCGATCTGATCATCAGGACAGGTAATGAATACCGTACGTCAAACTTTCTTCCGTGGCTTGCAAACGGGCATGAATGTGCAGTATATTTCTGTGCCCCGTACTGGCCACTTTTCAGAAAAATTGATCTGTTGCGCGGCATCAGGATCTATGACCAGCGGGTTTCTGCAAAACGAACCTGAATGCTATTATTTTTTCCGGATAAGATCATATACTATATTTCTGTTCAATGCCAGATCACTAGTTGAGAATGTATGTCGGGAAAAAAAGATCCACAAGGCCAGTGGAAGCAGACATCTGTCATACTCAGGGCAGATATTTTTATTAAAGCCAGTGAAATGGGCCTGGATATCAGCAATGAATGTAACCAGGCACTCGCTTATCTGGTTGGAATTGATTACCAACAACAGAAGCTTACCGATCAGACATTTACAGATCCCGTCGTCATTAGTGCAGAAACCCGCTCCAAAGGAAGTGAACACACAACCCCAAAACCCCGGGCACCCGTTCTTCATCCTGTGATTAATGCAGATGATCCAACAGCAATTGCAACGGTGCTGAAAGCCAAACGGCAGCCGTCAGAAAAATCAGTTCCGGAAACTCAGGTTCGCGTTGAACACCCTTCGGCCGAAACGAGTGTCCCGCCTCAAATTCCTTCATCCATACGCTCGCCTTTGGGAAAGGGAAAAGTTATTGCATCTGAAAAGAAAAAGAAAGAGGATACTGTAAAAAAATTTGTCTCAACAAAAATTATCCGTACGGATGCTGCTGATGCTGTGATCACCAAAGATGATATGTACCAGGCGTTTGTGCGATGGTGCAGGGACTATCGGCGTGCAGCAGTACCGGAACGAAAGGCATTTGCCACCTTACTTAAAAATAAGTTTGCCATAATAGAAAAAACCGTCAATGGCACCCCGTGCTGGGTGAATGTTCAACTCAAATAATATATTATTTTCCGAAACGCCTGGCACGGGACTGGTAATCCCGAAGCACACGCAGAAAATCCACTTTTCTTACATATTTCCAGTTAACATCGGAGAAGAATAGTTCGGAATAGACTGACTGCCAGATGAGAAAATCTGTGAGATGATCTCCCCCGGTCTTGATCACAATATCGGGTGTATACTGGAAGGTAAGGTAGGATTCGAGCGTTTTTTCATCAACATTTTCCGGGACTATATGATCCTGCGCCATCCTGCGGATACAGGCGGTAATTTCCTCTCTTCCGCTCTTCCCTATGGCAATAACAACATCCATCCCGTTCCCGGCAACCTCTTTTTTATCGCCGATGTGGAGAATTAAACGGGACACAGTACTAATTTTTCTCACCGACGGCAGGTATTGTTCCATATCTTTTGGATTCGTGGTACTTATATGAAACGTAAGACCATGGATGCCCGGATTTGCTGACGGATTACGTTTTATAACGAATTCTGATATTTCATTGCACCACGAAGTGATGAGCGCCAGATTGTCGGGCGCATCTGCCATATCCTGCCCGCTGATCATAAAGCATACATGTTTCGGTAACTCGGTTATCTGCCGCTTGAGCAGGTTTTCATAAAGCCAGTAAAGCATCACTACCCCACATTCACCGGTTAAAATTATATTTAAGACTCTCTTTTAATTTGTTTGGCTCTTTTCTTATAGTATAGTATTCTGCGGATTTTTCCTGATGCGTGGCGCTAACCACAATACATTTTATTTTTGATTCATATCAGTAATACCCCCTGAATTTCTTAGATGAATTTTTGACCCAAATCAATAAAGTTGTCCGGAGTCCAGATAATAAAAGAGAGATACTATGCAGCCCTCCCTGCGGGAAGATTATCTCGAAGCTATTGAGCATTTCATGATCGTTAATGCTCTTCCCCCTCGTTACAACGACATAGCTGCAGGTTTAGGTAAAGCAGAGTCAGTAGTTCATTCTGATATGGATGATCTTGTTTTGAGCGGAGATGTTACCATTTTACCGGGCGGATTGATTATGCTGACCGGAAAAGGACAACAAACCGGGTTAAGTGTCATAAAAAAACATGAAACCCTCCAGTGCTTTTTATCGGAGATTCTCGGTATGGATTCCAGCTCTGCTTCAGATGAAGCATGTACACTTGAACATACCATATCTGATGAAACTATTGACCGGTTAGGCCAGTTAATCGTGAAACAGGATCGACAGTGGCAACAGGGGCGGGGCAGACATCTGAGGCAGGAAAGTACCTTAAAATACAGAGTGGAGGAAAAGAACTGCCAATGCCCCAGCATCGCTGATTGTTCTGAGGGGGAAAATGTCACCATCCATTGTATCCATGGCAGGGCATGTGCAAAACGTATCCTTGATCTCGGGATGGTTCCTGGGGAACATATCTCAATAAAACGAAAATTATCCAACGGTGCTCTTGTTGTGCAGGTCAAGGGATGTGATGTAGCGTTGAGTCCCGAGATCGCCTCCGCAATCGGTGTGGAGCGTTTACCGTGAAAATCGCGCTTCTTGGGAATCCCGGTGCAGGAAAATCCCTGATTTTCAACCAGCTCACAGGACTGGGCGTTGAGATCAACCGGTACCCGGGAACCTCAGTAACACTTGAGTGTGGAAACGTCTGCTATAAAAAGGAAAAGACCGAGCTTGTTGACCTGCCTGGCATCTATTCCCTTGATGGTAGCTCTGAAGAAGAGACGCTTGTGCGAACATTCCTTGAGCGTGGCGGGGCGGATGTCATTGCAGCAGTTCTCGATGCCACCAAGCTCGAGAGAAATCTCTACCTTTTTGTGCAGGCTGCGGAATTCTCGCCGAAAATGATTGTTGTCATCAACATGATCGATGAGGCTGAACGACAGGGCCTCCTGATCGATGCCACTCAACTCTCCTCATTCCTCGGTGTTCCTGTCATTCTTACTGCCGCATCGGAAGGGAGAAATATTGACAGAATACTTCCTGTGGCTTTAAACGAGGCAAGACCTGCCCTTGTACGCGTCCCGTACGATCACCATATAGAAGCAGCATTAAAAAGTCTTGAAAAGACCATGGGGACACCCATCCATACAAACCTGCTCGCCCTGCAGGGAATTGGGGATGATCCGATACTCCTTGACGCAGCAGGTGCGATCGCAAAGGAGATCGAACTGCGTCACCATATGTCAGTCCGCCAGATCATCGCCACAAACCGGCACAATTTTGCCCGTGGGATTACAGCGTCAGCAGTCAAAAAAAGTGAACGGAAAAAATCCTACGACCTGGATAGTCTTCTCACAAGGGCATTTCCCGGCGTCCCGATTCTCATTACAGTGCTTTTCGTGTTGCTGCTCTCCGTTTTTGTGATAGGTTCATGGATGGAGGCAATCATTGTCGAGTCATTCACGACATCGGTCATCACCCCGTTTACCGCGCTGGCATTACCGCCACTTTGGGATCAGATCGGCTTTTCGATGCTGATAGCACTTCAGGCGGGTTTTGGGATCGCATTCCCGTTTATCTTCACCTTTTACCTTGGGCTCTCGTTGCTTGAGGATACAGGATATATGACCCGTGCTGCATTCGTTGCAGACCGTGGAATGCACCGTCTCGGCCTGCACGGAGAGGCGATAATCCCTATGGTGATAGGGTTTGGATGCACTGTGCCCGCTGTGATGAGTCTGCGTATCCTGAAGACACGCCGTGAACAGACAATTGCAGCTTTTCTTATCAGCATGGTTCCATGCTCTGCCCGGACCGTGGTTATTGCCGGCATTGTTGCTGCTTTTGTCGGGATACTCTGGGCATTTTCCATTTATATTATTGTGTTTATTCTCCTGATCCTGACTGCAGTCATGCTCAGCCGCATAACTCCTGGTGAACAATTTGGTATGATCGTTGAGATGTCTCCCCTGCGCAGACCAAAGGTACATCTGGTTCTGGCAAAATCCTGGCTTCGGATCAAAGAGTTCCTCTTTATAGCTATGCCGTTATTGATCATCACCAGTATAGGGCTTGGACTTCTCCAGTTTTTTGGGTTGACAGATGCATTTCAGCAGATGGTTGGACCAATAACCAGTTACCTGCTTGGGCTGCCGGGCTATGCACCCACTGCACTTTTATTTGGAATCTTCCGAAAAGAACTCGCCTTTGAGACACTTGCAGTCCTTGCCGGTACCGCTGACCTCGGTTCCGTGATGACATCAGCACAGCTCTACACGTTTGCTATTGTAAATGTCCTTTTTATCCCCTGCACCTCCACTCTCGCGGTGCTGTATCGCCAGGTGGGCATACGAATCACTGCCATTATATCGATTTATACAGTCTTTCTGGGCATCATAATAGGAGCGGTTATAAACATTCTCATGAAATGATCACCCGATACATGAACAGGTATAAAACCGAAGCTCCGCAGATTGTGCCGGAATGCAGCGGTTATGATCGGCAAAAAATGATAATTATTCCTGGAAACATGTGCTGTGGAATGGACAGGAGAGCCAGGTCGATTTCCGTAAAGGAAGTGCGACGATGCTGACATTTATTGGCCTCGGACTCTATGACAAGACAGATATTTCAGAAAAAGGGCTCTGTTACATCCGTAATGCTGACCATATTTTTCTTGAAAATTATACCTCCCGGCTTATGGGCACGTCATTTGAAGAGCTCCAGAAATATTATGGAAAAACAGTCAGCCTGCTCGGCCGAAAGGATGTTGAACAGCATCCCGATGAACTTCTGAACAGAGCGGAAAGTGAAAATGTCGCATTTCTATGTGCGGGTGACCCGATGGTCTCTACCACCCATATAGATTTGCGGATGCGTGCCGCTGCGAGGGGAATAAAGACTGCGATTATTCATGCTGCATCCATCTCAAGTGCAGTCTGTGGTCTTTCCGGTCTCCAGAATTACCGGTTTGGTAAGTCCTGTTCAATCCCTTTCCCGGAGAAAAACTGGTTTCCCACAACTCCTGTTGATGTTGTCGCACAGAACCTGTCGCTGCGGTTGCACACACTGGTATACCTTGACATCCAGGATGAAAAATATATGACTGTTCCTGAAGCTGTAGTTCTCCTTGAACGCATGGCAGCAGAAAAAAAGATCCACATACCTCTTTATATCGGAATTGCACGGGCAGGATCGGATGAGCCCATAGTCAGGGCTGGATCTGCAGAGACCCTGAAATCTGTCAATTTCGGTCTGCCACTTCATATCCTGATCGTCCCTGCAGACCTGCATGACATGGAGCGATCGTATCTGGAGATGTTTGCCGGCTTATGAAGATTGCAGAATGCCAGGCCCTTTTAACTGAGGCGCTCAATGCGACACATATCTCTGTACCAGATGGTACTCATCTTGGTAAAATCGCTGCATCTGTCCTGGAAATGACCCGTGCTTACGAATCTGACGGCATAACATTTTTTAAATCGGGAGATTTTGTCAATACACTTGCCAGTTTTTATTACGGATTTGGCTGGCTGCATTTCGGGACGTCCTGCGGACTTCTTGCCATCACCTCCCCGTCAATCTGCCCGTTTAAGGGACCACATGAGATACTCCCGGCACCATTCAGGACAAAACTTGAAGAGAAGACATCCCGGTATGCACGCCTGCTGGATACCGCTTTATCATCAGTTACCTGTGGCCCGGATCCAGCAACAATCAGCTATCGGTATGCCGGACGCATACTTTTTGTTGCCATGATTTATTACAAATGGGGAGACACTTACCAGAAGTCCGGAGCGCTTGAAGATGCCCTTGCCCGTTTCTGTTATGGTCACGGATGGCTCGATGCAGGGGTGACATCCGGCTTCTTCCGCATTGAGGCAGAGCGGCAGATCTTCACGGTGTAAGAGGAAATTTTTTACATATTAGTCGTATTCTTACGCACAGATTCAAGGTATAAAAGCGTTTATACTATGTTCAATAATTTGTTAAGATACTACGCACATACATAACGTGCTCGTTCGTTTGACGGGAGAACTCAAATGGAGAAGTCACAGGTAAAATGGCTCTATATTTCAATCGGGTTCTCTCTTCTCGTTTTAATCATAATCCTGTTCCTCACCATCAATGAAAATACTGTCCAGTATCTCCAGAAGATCAATCCATTCTTCCTTCTTCTCGCATTCTTGACCCATATTCTTTCGATGTGCTTCTGGGCATTGCGCGTCCAGAAGATGTCTGGTTCGCTGGGTTACCGGATCGGTTTTTTCTACAGTCTGAACCTTGTTTTTGCCAACCTGCTTCTAGCTGCCATAACCCCCTCACAGGCCGGGGGCGAACCGGTGAGAATTCACGAACTCTACAGGGCTAAGGTGCCACTTGGGGATGCAACCGCAATTGTGATCGTCGAGAGAGTGCTGGATGGCATCGTTCTTGCCTTCCTCGCAGCTTTTGCGATGATTGTCCTTGCTGATCAGTGGAAAAGCTTGGGCGCAATCTCGAATGTCATGGTCTTTATAACGTGGATTTTTGTTATAGGATGTCTTCTTCTCTTTTACATTGCCATAAAGCGGCCGGACGCTGTAAAAAAGGTCGTACACCATATTGCACGCTTCTTCACCAGTACATGGGAAATCGCCAGAGTAGAAGTATTTGTCACACGGGCTGACAAGGAGATTGATAATTTCAATGAGGCAGTGATCACGTTTATGAAAAGTGCCAAAGGAGGTCTTTTGTGGGGATTGTTGTTTTCCCTGCTCTACTGGATCTCAGAGATTATAATCGCTTCCCTTATCCTCCTCGGACTTGGGCAGCCCCCGCTCATTCTTGAATCTTTTGTGATTCAGCTCGTCCTGACCATCCTGATGATGCTCCCGCTCACCCCGGGCAGCTCCGGTATAGCTGAAGTGGGAGCAATATCGCTGTATGCCCTGTTTATCCCGGCATCGATAATCGGTATATTCGTTGTCATCTGGCGGATCATTCTCTTTTACTTTAATATTGCACTCGGAATTCTCTCAAGTATCATCATTGTGCATCGCGAAGTAAAATCCAAGAAATGAGTCGGTTTAAACCAACCTCAACTCTTATCACTGATGACAGCAATCATTGTGCACAAACATGGCTTCAGTCAGGTGCGGGGTAAAAGGAGTTTTTGTCGCAACGCATGACGCTACGACTGTTCCTCTGGTAGTGCTCACCGATAGTGGTGAGCGAAGCCTCCCAATCTTTATCGGGCTCTGGGAAGCCGTATCAATCAATAGCGCGAAAAACAAGGAAATCCTGTCAAGACCTTTCACACACGATCTTTTTTTGGATTTGGTTACGAAATTTTCCATTACCATACACCATCTCCGAATCGACAGCATTGAGGACGGGATATATTACGCCCAGCTTGTGCTTTCTACCAATCAACAAAAGGAGTATATTGACTGTCGTCCCAGTGACGGCATTGCCCTTGCACTTCGGGCAGATGTTCCAATATTTGTGGATGAAAACGTGCTTGCCATGGCCGGCCAGAAAACAGCTGATCTTCCAGCAATGGTTGACCTGTCCGCTTTTCTGCGTAAATAAACTGTCCTGCTATTTCCGCCGCCTTTGTAATTCTTCCATCACATCTGACAGATCAATATCTGCTGCACGCAGCGCAACGAGAAGGTGAAATATGAGATCCGATGCTTCCTGGACCGTGCGCACCTTCACACCGTTTTTCGCAGCGATAATAAATTCAGTTGACTCCTCACCCACCTTCTCAAGCACCTTGTCAATTCCCTTGTCATCTCCAAGCAGCCGGCTTGTATAGGATTCCTGCGATGGATTTTTTGCGCGTTCAGAAATAACAGTCCAAATCTCAGCGATAATCGCAGGATCCACGAGACCTTTCATACCTCCTCCTGATCGAGAAGAACCTCACCGACATCAAATCCGTAGAACCTCCGCGAAAGGATGCGCGCTTTTTCAATATTGCATCCCGCTTTCCCGATAGCTATGCCAAGGTCGCTTCTCTGCTTCACAAATACATTTAATGGCCCGTTTTCTGAACCTCTTTCAATCCTCACAACTTCGGCCGGTTTGAAGACGTTTGTGATAAATTCTTCCGGACTATCCGAAAATTCCACCATCTCAATCCGCTTGCCAAGTACACTCTGGAGACGTTTTATATTGTCACCTTTTTTCCCGATGGCAAGTCCCATATCTCCCTGGCGAATCACATAGATTACCCGGTCAAACCGGTCATCGATCACGCAGTCCAGGGCAGTGGATTTTGTGAGAATTCGTAATTCCTCAATGTACCTTCGTTCTTTAAAGCCGATATTTCGTTCCATATGAAAATCAATCCTATTGTATCCGCGATTTTTTTTGGATATTCGAAATTTTTTAATCTTGTTGATAGGATATCCGGTTGAGCCGGCTCTGCATGGCAGATTAAGGAATAATCATACACTGCTAATGTAAAAAAGTTATGAAGAGATCCTGACAGATAATTCAAAATGCGTACGTAACAGACACCTGCGCTGTAACGGTTATATCGCCTGGCTGGATGGGTGTTGGGGCCGCAGATTTTGTTATGACATCGCCAGCCTGGTAGTTTTCAAAGAGTACCGGCGCGTAGCCCCTGCTGATGTCTGCACTCTTTACATCAACAATAGTAACACCAAGTGCACTGGCAACAGTGTCCGCATCTGCCCGGGCGAGAGCAACAGCTTTTTTCAATGCTTCGGTCCGGAGTACCTGTGCCTGTGCATCGGAGAGCATAAACTGGATTGAACTGGCCTGGTTTATTCCATTTGCAACCGCGATGTCAATGACTTCGCCGGTCCTGTTAACGTCATGGAGCGTGACGGTGAGCGTGTTAGTTACCTGGTAGGTACGGATTTTCTGTTCAAAAGGACTCTTTGAGTAATCATCATACACCGGGTAAATGTTATAGCCGGTTGTCTTGAGAGCGTCTTTTGGCAGACCTGCAGCAACGAGTGCATCGATCACTTTTGTCATCTGTACAGCATTGGCCAGCTGTGCGATTTTTACTTCAATATTCTCCGTCTGAACAGAAAATGTGACCTGTGCCCTGTCAGGAGTGCCAATAATACTCCCGCTGCCATAAGCGTGGATCACGTTTTCGTCACATGTTGCCGGAGTGGCAGCTGAAACACTCCCGATAGCTGTCATCGCAATAATCACGATGACCAGCATGAGTAAAGAAATCTTCTGCATCATAATTATCCCATAATCTTACAGGGAAAAAGGTTAAACTTTTCTTTAACTACCAAAATACCTGCAGTTATGATGTAAAACCTGTTCCCCAAACTACAATAATAATTGAGCACGTATAGTACCCCGATTGAGCATGGGAGCAACAATCGTAGAGAAGATATTTTCCAAAAAGTGTGGCAGGGATATACGGGCAGGCGAAGTGGTAATGGCTCCTGTTGACGGCGCGATGATCCATGATATTACCGGCCCCCTGGCTATCCAGAAGTTCTACGAGATGGGAGGGGAACGGGTATTTGACCCAAAGCGCATCATCATGCTCTTTGACCACCAGATTCCGGCAGACTCCATTCCGGCAGCCGAGAACCATGTATACATGCGTAAATTTGCCACCGAACAGCAAATCCACAATTATGACATCAATGAAGGTGTCTGTCACCAGGTTGTGCTGGAGAAGGGAAGAGCAGCCCCGGGCGAGATTATTGTCGGGGCGGATTCCCATACCTGCATGTATGGTGCTGCTGGAGCGTTTGCGACCGGCATTGGTTCTACTGATATGGGTTTTGTCCTGAAGTTCGGCGCTTTATACTTCAAGGTGCCCGAAACCATCCGTGCAGAAGTGTCAGGGAAGTTCCCCAAACGTGTCGGGGCAAAAGACCTGATCCTTTCAATTGCCTCAGACATCGGTGCCGATGGAGCAACCTACCAGGCGATTGAATTTACAGGAAAGACGATCTCAAAACTCGATATGGCAGGGCGGATGACCTGCTGCAATATGGCCATTGAGATGGGCGCAAAAGCAGGTATTATCGCACCCGACAAGATTACATGGGAATACATGAAGGGGCGACGTAAGATGAAATCGTTCCCGCTGGAGAGCGATACCGATGCCAGCTACGTAACAAAACGTTCCTATACTGTTTCGGATATGGAGCCCCAGGTAGCCGTGCCGCACAATGTAGATACCGGTGTGCCGGTCAGTAAGGTTGCCGGTACGCATATTGACCAGGTATTCATCGGTTCATGCACGAACGGGCGGTTTGAGGATCTGGAGGAAGCAGCAGAGGTGCTGGGCAGGAAGAAGTTCAACCCCAAAGTCCGGGTCATCATCATTCCGGCATCCCGGGATGAATACTTAAAGAGCTTAAAAACCGGACTTATCGGGAAATTTGTCAAAGCCGGCGCACTGGTGGAAGCGCCATGCTGCGGACCCTGTATGGGTGGAGCATTCGGGCTGCTGGCCCCAGGTGAGGTGTCACTGTCGACTTCGAACCGGAACTTCAAGGGACGGCAGGGGAGTACGGAAGGCAGGGTATACCTCTGCTCACCGGCAACTGCGGCAGCGAGTGCAATCACCGGTGTAATCACCGATCCGCGGGAGGTATGAACATGCGAGTCTGGAAGTTCGGGGACAATATTGATACGGATGCAATTATTCCGGGCAGGTTCTTAACTATCTATGATCCAAAGGAACTCGCAAAGCATGCCTTTGAAGGAACCCGGGATGATTTTTCAAAGATGGCAAAAGTGGGGGATATCGTTGTGGCAGGGCGCAACTTCGGTTGCGGCTCTTCCCGCGAACATGCCCCGCTTGCACTTATCGGCGCCGGCGTGAAGGTTGTAGTGGCGCAGTCGTTTGCACGGATTTTCTTCCGGAATGCGATTAATGTGGGTGTGCTTCCTGTCGTATGTCATAAAACCGACCAGATTGCTGATGGTGCTGAGATCATCCTGAATATCAGGAAGGGCATCATTGAAGCGGACGGGAAGAAGGTTAAGATAGAGCCGGTGCCGGAGTTCATGCAGGGTATCATTGATGCTGGTGGGCTTGTTGAATATGCAAAGAATATGAAGGAGGTTCCGGTATGTACAAAATCGCAGCAATAGGTGGAGACGGGATCGGCCCGGAGATCGTGGCCGAAGGAAAGAAGGTGCTGGATGCGGCTGGCGAACGTTTCGGCTTTGATATAGAGTGGACGGACTTTGATATCGGGGCTGACCGGTACCTCTCCACAGGAACACTGCTCACTGAAGACGATCTGGCAGGACTTGCGGATTTCCGGGCGATCTATTTCGGTGCAATCGGGGATGAGCGGGTTAAACCGGGCATACTGGAAAAGGGCATCCTCCTGGCACTCCGGTTTTATTTTGACCAGTATGTCAACCTTCGACCAATCAAACTCCTTAAAGGTGTTAAAACACCACTTTCCGGCAAAACCCCGGCAGACATCGACTTTGTTGTAGTCAGGGAAAATACCGAAGACTTTTACGTTGGGATAGGTTCCCGGTTCAAAAAACACCAGAAGACCGAGCTTGCGATCACCCGTGAGCTCTATTATGCAAAGTTCGGTCTGGATATCGAGAGCGATGCCGAAGAGATCGCTTACCAGATAGGTGTCGTCACCCGTGAAGGGTCACGCCGGGTCCAGGAATATGCATTTGACCTTGCCAGGAGCAGGAAAAAGAAGCTCACTTCCGTCGACAAGGCAAATGTACTCTCGGATGTGTATGGGCTGTGGCGGGATGTTTTTACTGAAACCGCCAGGTCGTACCCGGATGTCGCAACCGAATTCAACTTTGTTGATGCTATTACGATGTGGTTTGTAAAAAACCCGGAATGGTTCGATGTCGTTGTCACCCCCAATATGTTTGGTGATATCATCACGGATCTTGGTGCTATGATCCAGGGGGGACTGGGACTGGCCCCTGGAGGAAATATCAATCCCAGTGGTACATCGATGTTTGAGCCGATCCACGGATCTGCACCAAAATATAAAGGAATGGGTATCGCAAATCCTGTTGCCACGATATGGGCAGGTTCCCTGCTGCTCGATCATCTCGGTGAGCATGCGGCGGCTGCATCCGTTGTTTCTGCCATCGAAAAAAGTATCAGGGATAATGTGGTGACAAAAGATATGGGAGGGGCAGCGGGTACTGCCACAGCTGGCTCATATATAGCTGAGTGTGTAAGAAAAAGTATGTAAATTTTTTGTGGGAAGAAAGAGCCTCCTTTTTATTTATCCCCTGCCCTGAATATCAGCCATTCATCTTTTCCTGCACGTTTGAACCTCAC
>JAJRBZ010000030.1 GCA_028679185.1 Methanoregula sp.
CTCATGAAGTTTACTGCGGGGGATAGATCATCGGCAGACACACGGTCCCATGATGATCCTTTTCTGAATTCATCACAGCGGAGTCAGAAAATCTGATGAAGCGGTAGTGCATATCATGCCTCCGGATGACAAAAGTATTCCGGAAATAGGCATCTGTTTGTGGACTGTCTGCCCACATCGTCATAAAATCTGCATTATTCTGTTTTCCTATTTCAAGAGCACCTGATGTTAATGACGCTATTACCTGTGGATCTTTATCTGCAATACATATATCCATAAGCCGCATTTTTACCCCTCCTGACGGTATATGCCTTTCAAAATCAAATACCATGTAGCCGGCAAGTGTTTTATCGCGGGCTCTGTGGCACTGAATTACCAACCTTTTATGAAATCTGCCAGACGAAAAATAATGCCAGTTCAATGTTTTTGTATCACGGAATAAGGAAACATCACACCGGTTTTGGTATGGCAACCATATCTTTGAAAAAGTATCATCACAGGCTGTACAGAGAGATGTGGTATACATTTCCTGAGGCAAAACATTCCTCAGCTGAATGGGTTTTTGGTAAATATACGCGCCAGTTACCATTCCCAGTCTTTTAAAGAACTCCGGTAATTCAGCTAATTTTGGGTATCTGAGGGAAAAGAGAATTTTTCTCAAAACAAACCCCACCTTTTTTTTATTCAGGATATAGATATATTCTGTCTGGGATTGTGGGAGTATATATTCTTCAAACTTATATTTGCGTAAAATTCCCATAATCGGTGCCTCTTCGGCTTTAAAAAGAAAGAAAGACACATGTCTCTGGTTCATGAATTTATTGAACAGCCTGAGGCTGATGATACCACGAAACGGAGGCTCCACATACCAGCTGGAAGACGCTGCACCAATTTTCACTTCACCACGGATAAGGAATTTTACGGGTATATTTCCAATAAAACCAACGAGTGTTGTTCCCGTATCAAGGACCCATCCACGTGGTAGTTGCGGTGTATAGGCCGGGTTGGATATCCACCACATGTCGAACCGTTGTAACCAGAATTCAGTTGTTGTGTCGGGAAACCCCCGGGGTAATAATTCTGCAAGGGGGATAAGATCTTTATCTTCAACTTCTCTTATTGTTATCATCTTTATCCTGAAACATGTACACATTAATTTTAGGATAATGTAACCTGGATTTACAAATTCGCCCCTTTCTGATATATGTTAATAGACCGGGGGTGCAAGCTGGAGCATCCTTGAAGCATTCTTCATGCTGTGGATATGTTTTTTTGCCCAATCAATCTGCTGAACATTCAACCCCGTGTTTTTCTGGACGATCTCCTGTGAGAGATTGTGTTCTTCAGCATAGAGCAGCTGATCGAGAATGTCGTAGGGCATTCTCAGATAGAAATCTTCATCGGACGTGAAATGGCTCCATGTGTCCGGACTCGGTGCCCGGGATATGATCTTTTTATCGATAGTGAGCAGTTCAGCAAGTTTGTATACCTGCAGTTTATAGAGATTCGCTATAGGTTCAATATCTACACCCCCGTCCCCGAACTTTACGAAATACCCGGTGTGTAATTCTGATTTATTCGTGGTACCACTCACCACGTAATTCATTTTTTCTGCATGCATGTAAAGAACAATCATCCGTGTTCTCTGTTTGACATTCTGGAGACTGATGAGGTTTAAGTATTGAGGTGCTGACAGGCGTTTTGTCGTGATCGATCCGTTCTCGTCCGAGAACCTGATGGAGGGAACGGCGAGCAGTCTCTCAGAGGTGATTCCGGGAGGAAGGAATAAGTTGGTCGTATGGATGGCCGGATCATACCTGGGAAAAAGTTCCTCAAGGAGCGAGACTTTCCGGGCATAGATACCGAACGCTTCAAGCATGGGTGTGATAGGGACTTCCGTAAAGGGGATTTTGAGTTTTTTACACAGCTTTTCCGCCAGTTCCCTGCTGGAGGGAGACGACTCCTTTTCGGGCAGGATCAGTCCGTATACATTGTCAGGACCAAGAGCTTTTGCGGCAAGAGTGGCAATAAGTGCGGAATCAACTCCCCCCGAAACCCCAATGACAATCCCCTCTTTGTTGAACTGGTTTTGTACCGTTTCTTTTATAAAACCGGGAAGGTTTTTTTTCAGTTCCCTGACATTGCCCAGCATCTCTTTTTTTATGTCAAAACCATCAGAAAACGTTCTGCTAACCATATAGCACCATTATCTTTTATTAATCATTACTAGAAAAACTATAACAAACAATTAATATCAATTTATCTGCCTTAGTATGTAATAACGATCCTTGAGAAGTGAATCACGATGAATGAAGTAAGCAGGGACATTGTTCAGTTTTTGAAATCACGGGGTTTTCTTGATGGAAAGAATTCATTGAATGAACACGAATCACTGACGGAAACAGGTGTAATCGATTCGATCGGGTTGCTTCAGCTCATCGATTATCTTGAGAGCAGGTATAAAATAGAAATCCCGATGGAAATAATTACTCCCGAAAATTTCGACACCCTGTCCGGAATCAGCCAGTCTGTAACGAATCTAAAAAAATAAAGGGTAATCTTGTGGTATGGCAACAGATACGGTTATATGTAAAAATTGCGCTCTTGATTCAAAGACTCCCGGCATTACCATCAATGCCAATACAGGGTTATGCCAGTTCTGTGAACATTTTACTCCCCTTTCCAGGGAAAAAAAAGAGGAGTACAGGGCCCAGATGGATACCCTTTTTGCATCCCCGCCAAAACACCGGGGCACATATGATGTTATCATGGCCTTGTCAGGAGGCGTCGATTCATCGTATGCACTGTACCGGTTAAAGGAAGAATATCCGCACTTAAGGATTCTTGCAGTCCAGTTTGATAATGGTTTTATTTCCGATACTGCTTTTGAAAATGCTCAAAAATTCTGTGAGCTGACAAAGAGTACCTATTTCCGCCTTGTCCTTGATAATAACCTGTTGCGGGACACGTTTAAAAAAGCATCACGGTCGATGGATGCCTTTCCGGGTTTTGCAAAATACCGGGCAAGTGATATGTGCAATACCTGTATGAGTATCATAAAACAGAAAATTGTTGAAATGGCCATACAGACAAAAACGCCCTTCATTGTTTTTGCATTCTCACCAGGGCAGACAGAAATACCCTTCGTAACGCTGACAAAACCCTTCATGGTCTGGATACGAAAACTTTTTGATGGCCAGTTAAAGACCATGGGGGTAAATGAACGGAATTTGTACTTGATGGATGAAGATATTATTTCATCAACGCCTCCGGAAACTGAAATCATGATTATTCACCCGTTCCTGGTATGGGGATATGACAAACAGCAATTCAAAAAAGAGTGTATCAGACTTGGCTGGACTGAGCCGGACTTACATGATCCCAATTCATCCAACTGCCTGCTGAATGCGTATGCAATAAAAAACCACTATGACAAGTATCATATTCATTCATATGCCTATGACCTTTCTGCTCTTATCCGCCAGGGAAACCTGAAAAGAGAAGAAGCGCTAAAAACCCTGCATACCGGATTTTCTGATGAAGCAATCAGGGAAGTGCAACGGAAATTAAATCCTGAATGAGTGAATGCTTTGAATAATCCCCTAATTTACGATAAATAAAACCCCCTCAGCATAAAGAAATAGTACCTTTCCTGTGGATCTCCCCCTGAACCTGCAGAACTGGTGAGATTTTTTTGTTTTTTTGACTGAACGCTTCTTTGGGGGATGCCTCGGTGCGCAGGGAAAAAACCTGAACTTACATAAGAGTTGCTCGGCAATTCCCGACAGCCAAAAAAAGGGGGCCCGGTAATGCCCCCGTCCAGTTTATATTGACGATACATCCAATACTAGTACAGCGGTCATCATGCACATCGAAGACCCCGGGAACTTATAAGGGAATCCCACAGGAAGGTTTCCTTTCCAGCATACAGGAGAACCCAGATTGAGACAAGCAACACCCCTCCGTAAGAGTATTTTTCGTCCTTGCAGACCCTGCTATTGCAGGTATTGTGCCCACATGGTCACGGACTTAATTGTTATGGATGGGGTGTGATTCCTGTGCCAGAAAATAACCTTATCCATAGGATCTTTTCTGAATTTTTCAGACAGAAATTTCCTGCAGACCTCAAACTGGTGGTGATATGGCTTGCAGCTGGTATTCTTGCCATTTATTTCCCTCTCCCGTATCAAACAATTATCAGATTTGTGCTTACCCTTCCTGTTATGATCTTTATCCCGGGATACAGCCTGATCTCTGCATTCTTCCCAAAAGAAGAGGATATTAACCTCATCGAACGGTTCGCGCTTTCCATTGGTATATCTATCGCTGTTGTTCCCCTGATTGGTCTTGGATTAAATTTCACACCCTGGGGGATCAGGCTTGATCCCATAGTTATATCATTAACGCTGTTGACGCTGGTGATGATCCTCATTGCACATTTCAGAAGAGCCAATATCCCATCAGAGGAACGTTTCAGAATAACCTTTTTTCCAATCCTGAAAAGAATGTACCAGAGCTTTGTAGCACCAGAAAAAACCAGGACCGACCGCCTTCTCACTATTGTTCTCGCTCTCGTTATCCTGATTGCCATAGTCACGGCAATCTACGTAATTGCCGTCCCCAGAGAGGGAGAGCAGTTCACCGAATTTTTTATTCTTGGGGAAAACCGGACGGCGGCAAATTATCCTGAAACAATCATCCAAGGCCAGAATTATCAGATGTACGTTGGAGTTGGGAACCATGAATACCGGGATATATCCTATACCATCGAGACATGGATGCTACGCACTGAATTTGATAATGTAACAAACACTTCCCGCATTATGGCAATGGATCCACAAGACCGGCTGTTTCTTTCCCTTTCCCACAATAAGACCACGATAATTCCCTATAATCTGACGGTTAAGAAAACCGGCTACAACCGTATGGAATTCCTGTTATTCGACACGATGGTACCGGAGTTTCATGTAACAGGAAATGATCGTATCAATGCAAGCTACCGGAACCTTCATCTGATGTTTGAGGTAAATGAGGAGGTGCAGGAGGATCAGGAGGAGGACAGTACCGAGAATATAATAATCACATCCTGATTTGAAGAACTCACCGAACATTGTTCAAGCAAGACTACCTTGTCAGTAGCTTCAGTAATCAATGCCCCGCAGAGGCTGGATGCCGGACACGGATTTCTTAAACAACAATTTTTCGACTCCCGCGCAATTGTCCGGCAACCCTCTATGAACCTGTACTTATGAAACGTGATAGTAACCCTGCTGCCTGCCAGGCGGACAGAAACCCTGGGGGAAAACTCAAAAATCTCACCGGTAACCTCCTCGAGAAGCTGCATTAACTTTTGCTCGTTATTTGGAATTGAGAGCGTATTTCTCCTTCTGAGGACCTGGATCAATGGGTCGCATGACGGGACAGTGACCATCCCTTCTGGTCCTGTTTCCGGAAATGAACCCTTTGCAGATACTGTGCCTCCGGTATACTCCGACCTCGGGTTAAACTGCATGACCCGTGTGTTTCCGGTAACCCGATCCGGGAGAAAATATGCATTCCCGTTAATACCCAGATCGGACGCTACCCGGCAGAGATTTATGCAACCCTGTGCAGGCAGGAGCCCGACAAGAAGGGGATCAACAGGTTCTCCTCCGGAGAACATCAGGATAAAAATCCCGGTCATAGCACAGACCATTCCGGCAATGACAAAGGCAGCAGTAACAAATTCACCCATGGCGGTATCAAGAGCAATTGCAATGAGCACTGCTGCCACTGCTATGAACAGAAGTGAAGAAACAGAGTATTTGTTCAGTAGACGCCGATTCATTATTTATCCTCTGTGAACTCACGATGATCCTGCATTTCTTTCACCATAATCAATTCTCATTAGTATTACAAAACCTGATCGTTTCCATATACGAGGAGAGAATGAGTGGAAACATAAAAAAATTCATCCGAAAACAATTTCCAGTCCAAGCATATCCAGAACTTTTTGACTTACAACAGCGGCGACAATCACTATTCCCATACCGATAAGAAGTCTGATGTACCAATGGTAACCAGGCTTGACATGTTGTGGCTCCATCAGCTCCACAATCACGAGAAAACCGATAAACGCCAGAATAAAGAAGAGCGCAAGATCTATCCGTTCTTCAAGGAGCATGAAGATTGAAATGAGAGTCAGCCACAGAGCAAGGGCTACAGAGGCAATTTGTTTCTTTCTCATAGGTATTTCTGCAGCATTTTTTATATCCCCATATCGTTCCTTTGGTCCGGACGAGAAACAAACCCCATACAACGACAATCATGCGTTGTGCAAATAATGTTTTTCGTTATCCTTTTTAAGTCATTCTCCAATATTCAGATAATAACAAATCGGTAGTTTGTATGTATTTGCTTGGATAAAATCCTTTGATAATTCAGTGATAATTATTACCCACTAATTCATTTTTAAAGTTTTCCTGCCAGATAACAACGTTTTTACTCTGTTTTTAAAATTACCCGCAATACTTTATTAAAGAAAAACTAAAGTATTTTTATAGAAATATAAACAAATATACACTTACCTGTCCGGGAAAGATGAAAAGATTGTTCTCTTTCCCATAAACAGATGGGTAAGACATAAAACACGGAGTTGCTCAATAATTATTCAATATCAATATGAGAGAGTATTGATGGAAAATAAACAAAATCCACTGGCCATCACCATTGATATAGAAGACTGGTATCATATTCCCTCTGTCTGTGGATCTCCATTTTCTGTGTATCATGATGTCGATGATTTTTTTAGTAACTGGAATGAACGGTATGATTACCTGACCGGACCGACTCACAGGATCCTTGCATTGCTCCACGAGTACAAAATACAGGCAACATTTTTTGTAGTTGCCGATGTTGCCCGGCATTACCCGGGGCTTATTGAATCTATCGTTGAAAACGGACACGAAATAGCCTGCCATGGTCTGCATCACACCTGCAAGATTGATCCGAAAACAAAAAAGCCCCTGATGGACAGGAAAACATTTGAAAATCAGACGAGATTGGCAAAGAACATCCTCGAAGAGATCGCAGGAGTGCCGGTAACAGGTTATCGTGCCCCAAATGCGCTGATTGCAGGGTGGATGATCGATTCCCTTGAAGACCTTGGTTTTTTTTATGATTCTTCAGTATCTGTAAATTCATTCTACAATAAGACGGATTCCCCCCTTTCTGGTGTAACAACCTGCCCTTATTATCCACGCAGACACGGCCTTGAACCATCGGCTGGTACACGAGGCATCCTTGAGTTCCCCTTTGCATATTATGATGCCGGGATAAAAATCCCGACATCCGGGGGCCCGATGTTAAGGTTTCTCGGGGGACACCTGATTTTGAAGGGGCTGCAGCAAAGTCTGGAACGAGGCACAACAATATTCTATGTTCACCCGATTGACCTGTCTGTGGAGGAATTTCCCAAAATAGGGAAAGGAAGACCGTTATACTGGTTAATCAAAGGGAAAGTTGTTGAAAACAGAATGAGATATATACTTGAGAAAATAATTGCTAAAGGCATACCCATCAGATCCCTATGCAGCCATTTTGACAATGACAGGAATTTAGTATGATCCTTTACGAAAAATGTTCTTCGTACCTCTATTATTTTTTTGCTGGTCGTGCGCCGGTCAATAAACTAAGAATTTTTTGTTTAAGGAAAATCCCATATGTTCAGATTGGCAATTGTTGCTACATAGGGCCCGGATTAACATTAACGCCACTTGGTGGAGACTATTTTGAAAATAAGTATTCCAGAGCAGACAGACTCCTTCGCATTGGTGATCGGGTAGCGGTAGGTCCGAATGTATCATTTATATGCTCGTCGACTCCTGAGCAAAGTCAGAAAATGCACAAATTATATCCTGGCAAATTGGCGCCAATTTGTATCGATGATGATGTCTGGATCGGTGCCGGTGCAATAGTGTTACCCGGTGTCAGAGTACATCAATGTTCTGTTGTAGGGGCAGGTGCTGTAGTAACACATGATGTTCCCCCGTACACGGTCGTCGCTGGTGTACCAGCCAAACCCATCAGGACGCTGGCCAGAGACGAGTGATGTAATGCATAACAAGGGAAAAATTCTGGTAACCGATGGTAGATCGCTTGCTTCCTTAGCAATTGCAAGGTCATTGGGAAAAAAGGGTTTTGAGATCCATTGCGGGGAAGAATTCCTGCTGAACCTTACCTCCTTTTCAAAGTATGTGACAAAAACGTGGGTATACCCTTCACCTGAATCCCAACCGGAATCATTCATTGAAACGATAAAAAAAATTACCCTGCAAGAAAAATTCGAAATGATAATACCGGTCAGGGATGCAACCACATTACTGATAGCCAAATATGCAGATGATTTATCAAAACTTACCAACGTTTACATTGCTGATTATAGTGTAATTAAAACTTTGCAGGATAAAGGTGAGACCCTAAAAATTGCACACAGCTGTGGTGTGCCTTTCCCCCGGACTTTTTTTCCTGAGGATTGTGATATCAGGGAAATAAGTGCTAACCTGAAAACACCGTTCCTGATACGGGCCCGCATAAGCTCCGGCTCAAGAGGTATTGCATATGTACAAAGCCCTGGTGAGTTTGAGCAGAAGTATGAATCAATAAAAAGAGACTTTGGCGAACCTATCATACAGGAATATGTACAAAAACAATCCTACTGCACTGCCTGCATGCTTCTCGATCATAACTCAGAGGAAGTCGCATCATTTGCATATGAGAGAGTGAAGGAGTATCCGGTAAGCGGAGGTCCAACCGTTGTCGGAATAAGTTGCATAAACGAAGAAGTCATTGGATATGCGGCATCTCTCTTAAAAAAAATAGGATGGAAGGGCGTTGCTGAGGTGGAATTTATCATAGATAAGGGAGGTGTTCCCCGATTACTCGAAATAAATCCAAGATTCTGGATGCCCCTGAATCTCGCAATACAATCGGGAGTCGACTTTCCCTACCTCCTGTATCAATTGGCGGTGAAGCATCCTGTCAGTAAACAAAAAAAATACACCATTGGTATGAAGTACCGCTGGGTGATACCCAATGAAATTTTATGGGTCCTGTCGTCTCCGGATAAAATGCAGGGAATTAAGGAATTATTAACAATGAATGGAAAAAATGTCTGTTATGGAGAGATGTCATTGAACGATCCATTACCCGTACTCGGTGTACTATTACAAGGCATGTATTTTCTTTCCGATAAAAAACAAAGACAATCGTTTCTCAAGCGAGGGTGGTAGCTATGGATTTTACCCACGAAAAATATTCTGTCCTCTGCAAAGAACTCCTCAACAGCGGCTATACTATACAGACGGTCAGGGAATATTTCTCCAGCCGCCCTGATAAAGCATATGCGATTCTCAGACATGATGTGGATACCAAACCACACCGTTCACTCAACATGGCCCGGCTCGAATATCGCATGGGAATTTCTTCAACCTACTATTTTCGCCACACGCGTGAAATCTTCAATCCTCAGATTATTAAGGAGGTAGCAGATCTCGGGCATGAGATAGGTTATCACTACGAAGTCCTGAGCAAGGAAAAGGGGGACTATCCCCGGGCAATTGCCCTTTTTGTAAAGGAACTTGCAGACTTCAGAGAGATCACCGAAATATCTACTATCTGCATGCACGGGAGCCCTCTTTCACCGTATGATAACCGTGATCTGTGGAGTGTATACAACTTCCGTAATTACGGGATCACCGGGGAAGCCTACCTCTCGATGAATGCTGATATGTATTATTGTTCTGATACGGGGTGGAGATGGGACAAAAAGTATAAGGTCAGAGACCACCTGTCGGGAAACAAGGAGTTCGATGCGAGAACAACAGATGATATAATTTCGGCCATCCGGGAACGCAGGGTACCATCATTGTATTTGCTGGTCCATCCGGGCAACTGGGCATCGAACCGCTCAGAGTGGATCATTGGATGGGGTAAGAACCATATTGAGAATGCTATAAAGAGCATTGTACTGTGGAGGCGGTCATTCTGAGGATTCTTTTCACTATGGGTCATCCGGCTCACTTTCACCTCTTCAAGCACGCGATACGGCTCCTTGAGAGAAAAGGGCATGAGTGCGCAATCACGTGTGTTAAAAAAGATGTTTTGCTCAACCTGCTTGATGCCGGGGGGTATTCATATACGGTTCTCGGTAAATTTTCCTCAACGCGTTGGGGAAAAATGATTGAACAGTTAAAGATTGAGGCGAGACTCTATCAGAAGGTCAGGCATTTTGCACCTGATCTCCTGATCGGCGGACCAGGGGGTATGTCTGTGGCGCATATTGGTTTTCTGTGCCGCATACCTTCAGTTGTGTTCGATGATACAGAACACGCACGACTGGAGCATACCTTTATGACCCCCTTTGCAAGCACAATTTGTACCCCCTCCTCATATCGTAGCGATCTTGGGATTAAGCAAGTCCGTTATAACAGCCTCCACGAGCTGGCTTATCTCCACCCAAACTATTTCACACCTGATCCTGCTGTTCTCAGCGACATTGGGCTCAGTCCTGACGAACCCTATATAGTCATGCGCTTCGTCTCATGGGATGCAAGTCACGATTTTGGACATCATGGGATATGTAATAAGGTTAAACTCATAAAGGAACTGGAACCGTACGGCCGTGTCCTTATCACCTCAGAAGGACCGCTGCTGCCGGAACTCCGGCAATACCAGATACGGGTTTCATCAGAAAAACTCCACGATCTCCTTTACTTTGCGACATTATATGTCGGCGAGGGGGGGACGATGGCATCGGAAGCGGCAGTCCTGGGCACACATGCAATACACATATCCACTACTGCGAAATATTGCGGGACTTTCTGTGATTTAAACCTATATGGATTGCTATGGACTTCTGAAAGTGATGAAGATACCATCCATAAAGCGATTGAACTTCTTCAGAATTCGGAACTCAAGAATCTCGGTCACGCTAAAAGGGATATATTGAATAATGAAAAAATAGATTTAACAGCATTTATGAACTGGTTTATAGAGAATTATCCTGAAAGTGTCGGGATAATAAGGGATAATCCTGATTTCCAATATAGATTCCGAATGAAGGGCTCATTATGAAAATCTTAATTTTATCTCCACATACCGATGATGCTGAATTAGGGTGCGGTGGAACGATTATTAAACTCCTGGAAAGTGGAAATGAGATATTCTGGATTGTATTTTCGACAGCTGAAGATTCTTTGCCAGAGGCCTTGCCCAAAGATACTCTTAAAAATGAATACTTACAGGTCATCAAGGATCTTGCTATTAGCGAGGAAAACTGTGAGATTTTTGATTTCAAAGTACGGAATCTTCATCAGTCCCGCCAGGAAATCCTTGAGGATTTGATGCGAATACGGCGTAAGTATACCCCTGAGTTAGTGATTGGTCCGTCTGTGAACGACCTTCACCAGGATCATCAGGTTGTTTCTCATGAGATGATCCGGGCTTTTAAGACCACTTCAAGCATAATCAGTTATGAGCTGCCATGGAACCATGTCACGTTCAACACCCAGTGCTTTATAAAACTGCATAAACATCAGATAGATAAAAAATGTTCAATTCTGAAACATTATAAGTCGCAGATTGTCCAGGACAGACCTTATTTTACGAAAGAATTCATCTATGGATTGGCGAAGATACGGGGTATACAGTGCAACTCAGCATACGCTGAGTCTTTTGAGGTTATCAGATGGATGCTTTGACGGTCCTCGTTACCGGTGCCGGGGCTCCCGGTATAAAAGGAACCCTCTACTCGCTGAAGAATAACTTTGACAATCGTCCTATACGAACGATCGGAACTGATATTAAAAAAGAGGTTGTTGGAACATATCTCTGCGATAGTTTTTACCAGATTTCAAAACCCTCTGAAAAGGAGTATCTTGAACAATTGCTTTCAATCTGTGAGCATGAAAGTGTAGATGTCATCCTGCCTCAGAATACTGTTGAATTACCCGTCCTAGCTGAAAACAAAACGGTATTTTCAACTATTGGAGTATATGTTGCCATTTCAGATTGTTCTGCGATTTCTCTGGCAAATGACAAATTCAAAATCATGAAACTGGCAAAACAGATCGGTATTCCTGCTCCGGATTACTTTCTTGTTGACAACTTTGATACACTTAAAAAAGCTGCACTAACACTAGGATGGCCTGACAGGCCGGTCGTTATCAAACCACCCATTTCTAACGGCATGAGAGGAGTACGTATCATCGATGAATCTATTGATCGTAAAACGATGTTCTATTCAGAAAAACCGACGTCATTGTTCGCGAATATGATGAATATCCATGACATACTGGGATTTGATTTCCCGCCACTTTTAGTTATGGAGTATCTGCCAGGCGCCGAATATACTGTCGATGTCCTGAAGAACCGTGGATATACGGTCATCCCAAGGAAACGAGATATCGTTCAATCGGGCATCACCTTCCAGGGGACAGTTGTGTATCACGAAGAACTGGTTAACTACGCAAAAAAGCTTAGTGATGCCTTGGGGTTACAGTATGCATTCGGGTTTCAATTCAAAATGGATGCCTGTGGTAATCCGAAATTGCTAGAGTCTAATCCAAGGATTCAGGGCACCATGGTTCTATCGACGTTTGCAGGTGCAAATATCATTTACGCCGCAGTAAAACTCGCATTGATTGAGGATGTACCTGCTTTCCAAATAAGGTGGGGAACAAAAATCCTTCGATACTGGGGGGGACTGGGGATATTCAACGGAAATATCGTGGATTTGCTATGAAAATCTGGAAAAAATATTCCCGCTACCTGATGTCTGGTGAATGGCATATCCACACGAACTATACTGATGGTACAAGTCTCGTAAGCGATTATTGTAAAAGAGCAGAAGAGTTAGGTATCCCACTGATTGCCTTCACTGAACACGTACGGAAGGATTTACAGTACGACTTTAATGCGTTTATCGAAGATATAGAAATAGCGCGGGAACTGCATGATTTGATAATCCTGTCTGGGTGTGAAGCAAAAGTTCTGCCTGATGGTACGCTTGATGTCGATGATAGTATTATCAGGAAGGTTGATTACCCGATATTTGCATTCCATTCCTTTCCTGAAGAAGTGGACACATATCTCCACGTATTATATACCGTCTTGAAAAATCCCATACTGAATACCTGGGCTCATCCAGGAATATTTCTTAAAAAATCAGGCCTGAACATATCCGAAGAAGAGTTATCTCGAATATTTACCATGATTAAAGATAATGAGATCCTCATCGAAGTAAACAGAAAATATAACGCACCTCCAGATGAATGGATCAATCTGGCAAAAAAGATTCACCTGAATTTTGTCAGAGGAAGTGATTGCCACCATATCGAGGACATGAGATGAGAGCCAGACACTCGGTAACCCTACAACGTTTCGGTACAGCTTATCCGACCGCTCTTCTCATAATCACCCGGTTTTTGGGTTCATTCCCCACATGATCGGATTCTCCGAAGATTTAGACAGATTTGTGAAAGAAGATAAGGGATTATAATGTGCGGAATAAATGGATTTAACTGGGCGGACCTTGATCTTATTAAAAAAATGAATTCCGTTACAAAAAACCGTGGTCCGGATGATGAGGGAAAATATATTGATAACTTTGTATCACTCGGTCATTCCCGTCTCTCAATCATCGATCTTTCTCCCAAAGGGCACCAGCCGATGAGTAATGAGGATGAGACAATCTGGTTGACGTATAATGGAGAGATATATAATTTTAATGAAATCAGGCAGGATTTGATCAAAGCTGGCCATATTTTTAAAAGTCATACCGATTCTGAAGTAATCATACATGCGTATGAGCAGTTCGGAATAGACTGTTTATCTCGATTTAATGGTATGTGGGCTTTCTGTATTTATGATAAAAATAGAGAACAGTTGATCTTGAGCCGGGATCGTTTCGGTGTTAAACCCCTTTATTACCACTTATCCGACGGAAAGATCATTTTTTCATCAATGATATCTTCAATATTATCTCATCCCCTGAAAAGACAACAGGAAATATCCGTTATTATGGAGTTTCTAGCATTTAATCTGATTAATCATGATAAGCGGACTTTTTTTAAGGATATATTGTCCCTTGAACCAGGATCCTATCTCATATTTGATCTCACCTCAAAAGATGTCCAGATAAAACAATGGTATCAGTTAAAACAACACCCGACTGTTACAGCACAAGAGCTTACAGCATTATTCATTCAAAGTGTCAAATCAAGAACCGTATCAGATGTTCCTATCGGGAGTTGCCTGAGTGGGGGGATAGATTCCTCTGCAATTGTCTGTACTCTGGATACTATGATTAACCAGCCTTTTTTTACGTATTCTTTAATTTTTCCTGGTAAAAAAATCGATGAATCACGATACATGAAGGAAGTCGGAAAATTCACTAAAATTCAACAACAATTTACCACATTAAATGTGAATGATTTTTTACATGATTTACGAGATTTTATTAAAGCCCAGGAAGAGCCGACAACGGGGCTGAGTGCCTATGGGCAATATTGTATCATGAAGCTCGCATACGAAAACAAAGCAAAAGTCCTTCTTGACGGACAGGGAGGGGACGAGATTTTCGCAGGTTATACGTATTATTTTGCATATTACTATTATGAGCTTCTGAAAAAAGGGCACATTTTGGCCTTAATTAAAGAAATGCGGTCGTATCATAAAAATTTAAAGGACTACTACCCACAACTGTTTTTGTGTTTTATCCTCCTCCCAGCAAAGATACAAAACTATCTGTATAAAAATTATTTATTAAAGTGGCTGAATTTTGATTTGTTACAGGAATCTGCAGTTAACAAAAGGGATCCTCGTTGTAAACCGATGGCACTTCATGATTCCCTTGTATTAACACTTCTCTATACTGCGATCCCGCATTTGCTGAGACACGAAGATAAAAATTCCATGCGATGGAGTATCGAGACACGGGTACCATTTCTTGATTTCAATTTGGTTGAATCTGCAATGAGTATTCCCACGACTGATAAAATTCAGAATGGAAAAACCAAGATCATCTTCAAAGAGGCAATAAAAAACCTGATTCCCGATATGATTTTACACCGTAAAGATAAGATCGGGTTTGAAACGCCGGTTGATGAATTTTTCAGGGATCCTCAGATCGTAGAGTTCTGTAATACGATTTTTACCTCTGAACAGTTTAAATCACGACCATTCTGGAACTGGAAAGAAATTGAACGACAATTCACCCGGCATCGGGAAGGGAAATCCAATATCGGGGACACTATCTGGAAATGGATAAATCTCGAAATATGGATGAGGGAATTCTTCGATGATGACACCTTAGTAGGGGCTTTTTCGCAACAGGGTCATTCAGGCAAGCGTCCATAGGTAATGACTCTCAGATCTTCTGGGGAAGAAAGATTTTTATTAGGGGATTCTCCTCGCAATCACCCACGCCAGTCTTCCCCCGCCCAGAGTATAAAAAAATAACCATGACAGACTCAATAAAACAGATTTTCTGGAAGTTTCACAAAAAAGAAAATGAGGCTTCAGTTGAAGTGTATGAAGTCAATAATAATCACACAAAAATAAATAGTTTACTGCAGGTACGATTGCTATGAAAAATAAGACCCTTCTTGTTATATGTCATGCTTATAAAAATTTTCAGAAGGATCAAATTGATGAATTAGCGAAATATTTTTCTAAAATCTACGTATTAGTTCGCTATAATCCTTTTTCGGAATTTGCGAATTTTTTCCATAATACTTCAATTGGTCGTTTTTCAAAAAAATTTATCATTGATTTTTCCAATAAACCCGATAATGTGACCGTATTTACCACCCCCGTACTCTATGCCCCTGTTGATTTTCAATACAGAACCCTTGGTGAAAAGCATTTAAATGTAGTAAGGGATGTTATTAAAAAAAATAATATACATTTTGATATTATCCACAGTCATTTTACATGGTCAGCAGGATATGTTGGCGCCAGACTGAAACAGGAATATGGGAAACCTTTAATTTTGACTGCTCATGGATATGATATTTATGATCTCCCATTTAAGGATCCGACCTGGAAAAAAAGTATTGAATTTGTTTTAAATTCCGCGGACCATATTATTACCGTAAGTCAGAGAAATGTGAATTGTATTAGACAATTAGATGATCATACACCGGTTTCAGTTATCCCGAATGGCTTTTTGGTTAACCTATTCTTTCCAAGAAATTCTCTGGAATGCCGGGATGTCATTTTCCTTCCAAGGAATAAAAAAATTTTATTAGCTGTTGGAGATCTTGATCCTGTGAAAGGGTATCAGTATCTCATAGAGGCAATGAAAATCGTTACTGAACAGCGAAAAGATATCCTTTGCGTCATTGTGGGGCAGGGTCCTGAAGGAAAAACTCTTTCAAAAATGATCAAAGCAAAAAATATATCGGATTATTTTCTTTTAACCGGTGCAAAACCCCATAATGAAATACCCATATGGATAAACGCCTGCGATTTATTTGTACTTCCCAGTTTAAATGAAGGGAATCCCACGGTTATGTTTGAATGTCTCGGTTGTGGAAAACCCTTTATTGGCTCTGATGTCGGGGGAATTCCTGAAATTATTTCTTCAGAAACCTATGGAATGCTCAGCAAACCGGCCGATGTTCATGCTCTTAGTACAAACATCCTCCAGGCGTTAAACCGGAAATGGGACCATACAGCAATCCTGAAATATTCGAAGCGGTTCAGGTGGCATGAGATTTCAAAAGAGATTATTAAGATTTACGATTCTTTTGTTTGAAACGTATCCCTGAACTTTTTGGGCAAAATATTCTTAAAGAAATAGGGCAGGGAAGGTAAGATTTAATAATTCTGAAATGGAGAATCCGAAGGATCAAAAGAAATCACTGAACACGCCAAAAAAGGATCTGGGATAATAATACTAAGGAAATCCTGTTTTATCACTCAGGTTTTTTAGATACCATTGGATCATACAGGCACCAAAACTCCTGAAAATGTCGAGGAGGTAGAATCAAGTGATATCAGATGATCCTTGTCGCAATCCTTAAAAGAGGAGGATTGCAGTTTCCACATGCTCTTTCAGGGGGGGTTGATGACAGAGAGTGGTTTCACGGTGTGTGGAATAAGATCACATTCTCCTTCTCCTGCTTCGTCAGGTAACTCTAAGATCCACCATAAGAGAGCAAAATAATTGATCATTATCGGTAAAATCGTAAAATATCGAAATTAATTTAATCCTGCCCTTCTTATTTCATTCAATGGATATCACATTACTTTTGGATTATTCAAAAAAACGAACTTTTGGTGGACCAGTAGGTGTAGCATATGATACAGTGGAGGGGTTGAAAAAGAACTACAGACGGCTGGAAAAAGAGGATATTCATTTTCATATTATGTCAACAACAGGAACTACCTTTCATTCGATGTTCGAAAAAGATAATAAATACAGCAATATATCGTATGAATATTTTAGATCGATCGTCCCTACTGCAATTACAAGTGAAATAAATTATTTACTGCACATTAAAAAAAGAAGAGAAAAGATTGATTTAATGCATTCTCATGCATTATCCGGAGCATTCGTTGGGACTCTCTATAAAATTCCAACTATTCTAACGCTCCATGGAATGATATGGAGAGAGAAGGATTTTTTTCCGGGAATGTATTCAAGATTTGTTTTTAAAGCACATATGAAGAGTTTTGAATATACTTCTCGCCGCTTAAAAAAATTAATCGCAATTTCCCCGTACGTTATTAAAGAAGTTAATCAATTTCTAAAAACAAAGATTCCGGATACTGAAGTTATTGAAAATCCCGTGTCCGATGTTTTCTTTGAGCAGGAGAAAAGAGAAAAAGAAGGTTTAATACTCTATCCCGGTAGCATTGATCGTCGTAAGAACCAGATCGATTTAATAAAAGCACTGTATCTCCTCAAAAAAGACAAAATCAAATTTCATTGCGTTTTACCAGGACCGATCCCTGATCAGGGATATTTTAACGAACTGCAGGAATTGATTAAAAAATATCAGCTTGAGAACGATGTCACTATTCCGGGGCCTGTGCCTTTTGAACAACTTCTCAGGATGTACTCAGAAGCCAGCATAATGATCATGACTACTCTACAGGAAACGGCTCCCATGGTAATTTCCGAGGCAATGGCAATGAGGACACCCGTAATCGCACCGAATATTTCAGGTATTCCTTACATGGTTTCAGCGGGTAAATCAGGATTTTTAATAAATCCGGATTCGCCTGAGGAAATTGTTGACAAAACTGCACTTCTGCTCGGTGACAGTACGTTAAGGAAACAATTTCAGGAGGAATCCCGAAGAATTGCAGTATCCCGATGGAAGAGCGAGGTTATTACGAACAAACTTATCGATCTCTATCTAAAAATGATGTGAACAATGAAAGTGATCTATGTTACTATGTTTTTTGGAAAGCAACCGCCTGGGGTACAAAAAAAAATGGTATCTCAAATAAAAAATTTAAATAATCTAAATTTACCTTCAATGATTTACTCATTAACAGGAAAAAATGATAATTCTCCCCCGTTACCCTATGTTCATAAAATGATAATTCCCAATCTGGAATATCATTCACCAAAAAGTATTTTTGCAAAAAAAAGACGCACTGAAATTCGTGATTCTGCGTACAAAAACATTATAGCAACATTAAACGCAGACGAAATTCTCTATACAAGAATTCCTTATCCTTCAAGGCTAACGTCCAAAGTATTGAAGAATCCGAGAAAATGTAATATAGTTATTGAATACCAGACCATAGAATATTATGAAAGTCTGCTAAATGGGGACTATCCTCGTTTACTGAATGATTTTTTTTATGGAGATGACATTCGTAAATATACCGACGGCATAGTTGGTGTTACCGATGAGATAACTCAGTATGAGGTAACCCGTTCCGGTGATCCCCATAAACCCCACATCACCATCGGAAATGGAATCAATGTCGATTCAGTCAGCGTCCGGCATCCCGTTCCCTTTATGGGGAAGGATCTCCACCTCCTCTGCGTTGCCAATCTCCGTCGATGGCATGGACTCGATCGACTCATACAAGGCCTTGGAACGTATCATGGCCCTGTAACAGTCACACTTCATGTCGCGGGTGAAGGACCTGAAATACCTCAATTGAAAAAATTAATCAACGATCTCGGTATCTCAGGCCAGGTTATATTTTATGGCTTCACTACAGGTAAAGATCTTGACGAGCTCTTCAACTCGTGCCATATCGCTGTCGGCACACTTGGCATGCATCGAAAGAGACTGACCCAGACATCCGAATTAAAAGCCCGGGAGTACTGCGCCCGTGGTATTCCCTACATGATTTCCTGTGCTGATCCGGATTTTCCCGATGGTTTTTCCTATATACACAGGATATGTTCTGATGAATCACCGGTTTGTATTGAAACAATCATCGAATTTGCGCAGGGGGTACACGAAGATCCAGACCATCCCCAAAAGATGAGAGCATATGCAATCGGACATCTGGACTGGTCGATAAAGATGAAGATGCTGAAAGCATTTCTTGAGAATCTGGTTGATAAACCAAAGTAAAATCAGGTTCCTTTTATATAGAGCAGGTTTTACGGGATCTGATTTTTTTTGTCCGTGCCAAAGGATTTGTCGCAAAAAAATCTCCGTGTATCTCAAACCGTTGAACTTTGCCAAAAAAAGCGGACTAAACAACCGGTGTGAGTATCTGAAATGACGAGACCTGTTGATGCTGATACCCCGTTTCCTGCTGTCAGAGACCAGATAGTACACGATTGTATCAATAATGAAAGGAACAATTGAGGTGATTTTATCGTTAATTAGCCAAAATGCTTACTTTACGATTATCGTATATTTTCTGCGCTGCATACGTCATGTCAGAAAATTCTAAAAAGGTGGTTTCCGTTGGCATAAAGAAATTAGTCCCGGAATTAAGTTCAAATGCCAACCCGTTATTTTCCAGTTCCTGGTTTCGAAGTATGAAAAAACCATCAAATGTATAAGGTTCAGTTGTATAAATTGTGTGCCATGCGTTATGATAGGATGGCAAACCCAGAGCTTTTGTTTGGCTGAAAAATGGTTGTTCAAACATTCGACTCGCACGGGTGTCTGTTGAAATTGTAGAGTTAAATTCGACAAACTGTGGAATGAAATTAAAAGAATACAGTTCCGACTCGCTGAAATATAATTTACTCCGATGTGAAGTGAGATCCGGGGAATCTGTTGCGTTATCTCCCGTTAATGCAGAGAAACAAAGATAAGAAAATATCAATAAACCAAAAACAATCGCAATTTTCCGGGTATATTTGTAGTCATGAAGAGTGTAAAGGATGAATAAAAATCCTATGGCCATTGTATATGCAAAAAATGGGGAAACCAGCAAGCTGAACCGATCCATTCTGAAAGTTTGCATGATCCAACTTGAGGCTGTCATGGGACTGGGGAAATATAAGGGGGACATAATCAATGCGAAGAGTCCTATTACTGTCGGATATTTTGCTCTGTATGCCCAGCAGAGATAACCTGCACCCAACATGACGAAAAAAATAATTATTGCAGTACTAAAATTTTCCCATAAAAAAATAAACTCATTTCCTGTCTGGATGGTGGACCTCAATTGAGATAACCCTTCAATAGATGTTGAATCTGCAGTTTGTACGATAATGCTGGCAAAGAAAAAAGAAGTAAATATCCAATAGGTGGAAAATGTAACAATAATAAAGGCAATAATTTTGGTTTTGATAGCAAAATAATCATTAATTATTATTTCTATAATAATAAATAAAAATAATAAAACCAAAATCTGAAGTATTGAAACCTGATGCACCAGGATAAGGTATAAAGAAAACAGGATTGTTAATACAGAGAAAGATCGCCATTTTGATGTTTGAATTTGTTTATGTGCTAAATATAAAAAAAATATAAATCCGATAAAAGCCATGGTCCGGGTTACAACATACGTGGAATAGGTAATCACAACCGGTGTCGTTGAAAAAATTAAACAAATGAGCAATGAAGTCCGATCGTTTTTAACTATAAGGTTAAAAAACGGGTATAATATCCATATAAGTGCGATAAAAGCCAATGAGGTGAGAATAATAAATGTTAATTTTACATCCATCCCCAAAAGATTCGCTCCTTCAGCGATGTAGATATGAAACAGCGGGAACCAGGCATAACTATAACTAAGATCTTCCGGTATAATATGCCCCGATAATAATACGATTTCTGTTTTAATCAAATGGGGGATAATATCGCTGAATCCATAATAATAGGGATATTTCAACTGCAATCCAAAAATGATATTTCCCATAACGCAGCTGAGTTCAGCCAGGATAATGGAAGGCGTTAAACTCCCTTTAAAGATCTGTAAAAAAATAATACAGAAAAGGGCGGTTATTAAGACGAAATAATACCATGGTCTGTACACGGAAAAATACAGTGCCAGTATGGAAATCACGAATACTGAAACAAATATGATCTGGAATATTTTTTCATTCCCTTTCATGAGTACCAGTGAATCAGGGTACTTCTTGCCTTTTTGATATAATTTCCACAACAGAATCGTGATAAGTATTCCCGGAACGATGTAGATAATACCACGGATAGCAAAATCCGGCCTGTTGATAAGCAGCGTTAATGCAATTCCGGTGACTATTCCGATGAGAATCAGATAATGGAATTTTGTAGCAAGCGCTAGGAGCAGTCCTGAACGGAGATCTGATAACCACTTGATTACACCCATACATTCATTCTCTTTAGGATCTGTAATAAAAACTGGATATCTGCAGATAAGATATTCCTAAACCCGAAACATCGGAATCCAAAATCAAACTGGCCGTACATATCCTCCGGAAAACCTATCTCATTATATTTTAAACCGGCATATCGTATAAATTAGTGAGTGCCTGATGAACAAAGAATCTGATCACGTTAAAAAATCCCCATTCAGATTTACAACGTATTTTGATTCGATAAGAAAAAGAATTATCTCCTGGGTTTCAACAGATCCTCTTTTGAAAGGAGTAGTCATAATTGGTAGTGGTTCGGCAATTACGCAGGTTCTTGGAATAGTTTTTGTCCCCATAATCACCCGGATATATCCTCCGAATATTTATGGGACACTGGCGGTATTTTCTTCATTACTATCAATATTAATTGTCGGGAGCTCGTTAGCATATGAAACTACCATACCCTTGCCTGAAAAGGATGAAGACGCCGAATATCTTCTCATCTTATCTTTGTCAATTGTATGCATATTGACCATTATTCTTTTTGTTATCCTGATATTTTCTGGAGATTTTCTTGCAGGGATATTTCATTTTGAATTCATTAAACCGTTTTATTGGTTATTCTGCATTGGTTTTTTTGGTATTTCGATGTATCAGATATTAACGTACTGGACTCTTCGTTCGAAAGATTATATTACAATAACGCATACGAGAATCAGTCAAAGTATAAGTGGCTCAGTTAGTAAGATTGTTCTCGGTATACTTTCTCTTGCATCTTTTGGTCTGATTTGTGGTGATTTGATAGGAAGAATGGTAGGAATCAGTACATTGGGAAGAAAGATTTTACCTAAAATATGGTTATCAATCCATAACTTTGATTTTCACAAATTGAGAGGTCTTGCATACAGGTACAGAAAATTTCCAGTATTTTCTTTACCCTCTGCTTTTGTCAATGTACTATCATTACAAGTCCCGGCACTTTTTCTATCGGGTATGTATGGCTTTGAGATTGTGGGATTATATGCCCTGACCTTTTCGATGCTGGTGTTGCCGGTTTCACTCATCTCTAGTTCCATCTCCCAGGTATTTCTTGGAGAGAGTTCTGAAATATTCCGACATAAGAGAGATCAGATTCTTTTGCTCTATCAAAAAACCACGAAAAAACTATTCATGTTTGGTGCACCGATAATTTTGACTGGAGCAGTTATTTCACCTATCTTATTTCCAATTATCTTTGGAAGTGCATGGAAAGAAGCAGGTATGTTCAGCCTCCCTTTGAGTAGTATGATCATCGCTCAATTCGTTGTATCTTCGACGGATCGTCTTGAATTGTATGGATATAACCATTGGGAATTAATTTATAATATTATTCGGACATTTTTGGTACTATCCGGATTTTATCTCGCTTTCCTGTTCAAAATATCGCCTGTTGCAACAGTTCTTGTGTATTCTTTAATAATGACAATAATGTATGCTGTCAATTATACTCTTAATATCAAAGCGATTACACGGGTGCTGCAAAAAAATGATGTGACAATCAAAAACTAAAGAAAAATTATCGTAATTTTTTTGATGTTGTATAAAAAAATCATTCTGATTGATGGTAATTTTTCCCGGCGTATTTTCTCACATCAATTACAGAACATGTATTGAACCGGTTGAACAATCGGGTCAAAATGAACGAGTTGATTCGTTGAGAGAATGGATGGATCATAATGAAATGAGGTGCTGAATCAGGAGCAATGTATTGTTTAGTCTAGGTCATGAAGTCTGTTGAATTCGATGACATCACGGTAATCTTCTTCTGGTAAGCACTCCTTCTGGAGAGTGAGAATTAACAATTGGTGTTAAGTACAGGTCGATTTCTGCAGAGCCCATTTTTGATCCTTCAAATCAGATGGTTTTCAGGTAATGGATTCATCTTAAAACGGATATTTTTAACTCATTTTCCCTTTCATAGTATTAAGGATCATATGTATGTTTTATTCTCAAATTCCCGTATTGTTTACCTATCTGAACAGGTTGATAAGCATCCCTATCCCATTTACTTTCTCAACTCCATAATACGGAACCAGCTGGGGATTAAAGATCGAATAAAATTTCGCAAGGTGGGGAATGTTTCCCGCCATGATATTCATCCGGCGGAATCCCCGGTTCTGAAAATCCATGAATACCTCAAAGAGAAGATGCGATACGACTCCCGTTCGTTTACATTCGGGATCGTTTGCTCCTACCCATCCATGAGCCATATGGGCATCATTTACAATAAACACCGCGGAAGCTGCATTTCCGGATGGCATTTTGGCAATCCACATTTCACCAAGATTGTTCCTGACAAGCATCTCCATTAACGCAAAAAGGTATTCTTTTTGAAAGGGTACCTTTTTATTCTGTTTTTTATAGGTTAATTTCGTTAATTTCCAAAAAATATCCGGATCGTACTCCTTTTTCACCGTAATTCCAATTTTCTGAGATTTTCGGATGCACCTTCTTGCACTATACGATATCATTGAAAAAATATCAGTATTGAGAGGTACAATGTAAGTATACGCTATCCTCGGTCTCCATCCTTGCTGTAAAAAGGGGCGAATATCAAGGAGGGCAGGACTATTTATGAGAGTCGCTTTAACAAGATTAAATGTTTTAATTTTTTTAAGGATTAAAGAGATGATCTCATATTCCTTTAATTCAAATTCACGGACTTTTTTGCTCTTCGAAGGGGAAAAAACAAACCCCCCATAGGGAGTTAATGAATTATTGGTGTAACCTATTTTGTACCTGTAGAATATCTTTTTCATATAAAAGGAACATCCCCCAATTAATTGAGAACCGTAAAAAACACCAATAATTGCATAATCCGAATGAGAAAATTTTGCCGTTATAGCTATCCATTTTGATAAATGAAATATCGTCCCCTGCTCTGATTCTACAACTAATTGATCCCATTGGTTATATTCAGGTTCATTCAGCAGCCGGACATTATATTCTGACATGATGCTTCCACCACGATAAAATATGCTCACCGCTGGTCATCCATGCCTGTTTCTCCGCACAATATGTCAATATTTTCTCATAGAATTTTCTTTTATCACCGGTAAACGAGTAGTTATGCCATAATAGTGTCAGTACTCCATTATACTGCATGACGGTATCAATTAATTTTTTCGACATCTCCCAGGCTCTTCTGGTATCAAGCCCCATGTACCGCTCAAAAGTATCCTCCATTATTATTAGGGGGATTTCCAGAATCTCAAGGGGTTTGCCTGACCTGAGGTTGAAAGGTTTGAACGGATGGCACATCCCATTCCGGAACCCGATGCAATCAGCGTACCCGATAGTAGTATCATAAAGGAATCCGGCCGCGTGTAAATATTCCCACGTTTCCGGTACGTTAAACCGCAGATAATGATTCCGGTAACCAGATATATTGTTATTGAGAAGTTTTTCTATCCGTTTCTTTTTGGACTTCAGTTCTTCGGTATGAAAATATGAGGTATGACCCCCATGGAGGCCGATTTCAGACCCCCTGTCGACAATATCGCCCAGCACTGGTTCCAAATCTTCGATCTCATACGCATAATCCCGCTCTCCTGAATTCTCGGCCATGAAATAAAAACTGCTTTTCGCATCATATTGTTCTTCGAGTTTAAGGATATCATTAAAATTCCACAGGGGCCGTTTTTTTGAACGCATCTGCGCCACGGAACGCATAAATTCTGATATTGATCCCTGTTTCAGATGCCCCACCGAAGATACTACCTTTGGTACAAGGGAAGTATAGACAACGTCAATATCGTGTGTCAGGCAGACTGCAAATGGCTTGTCTTCCGGATATTCTGCATGAAGTCCCTGGTCAATTAAGTATTTCGAAACGCTGGGCTCGAAGATATTTCGGTTTGAACTCGCATGGCAGGGGATTCGATCATATTGATCGCGTAGGGGAGAACTATACTCTTCTTTGAGGGTAAAAATATCCCATACCTTTGGATCTTTTTGCAATAGTTCATACATATCCATAAGTAGGAACTCTTTTCAGTACATACATTGAAGATATCACTTTATTGAAATTGTCCTCTCTTCTAAAATTTAGAAGGAGACTTGAGATTATGACTAAATATCTCATATTCGTGATTTGATTGAACATAAAATGTAATAGAATTATCTCTGTTATCAGTCCAGTTGATTATTTCATTGGTTTGATGATCCTTTATTACGAGATCCCGTTCGGCGGATATATTTACGTTCACTAATCCCCTTTCTCCATTTGTTTTAACCTTAAATCTTAACGTATGGTTTTGTACAGATATATCTGTTATACGAGTGTCATTTGTATTGGCATTAATTCGCCACCACTCACCAAAAGGAATTATTGATATACTATTTGCCTGATAATTATCAACCCATGTTTTAAATTTTGAATAACTGATGGAATATCTTATAGCCGGGTCTCTATCAGTCTGGTGGGTAAACGCAGGATAAATTAAACCTGCTCTTGATGCTGGATTCCACCATTCCCAGGTTGCATCCTCCAGACCTCCAACATTTTGTTCCGATTGAACTCCTGTATCCCCATTCCTCCAAATCATTTTAAATTTATCATACACATAATTTGCAAAGTAAACATTATCCCCATTTCTGAACGAA
>JAJRBZ010000031.1 GCA_028679185.1 Methanoregula sp.
AAAGATCCCATAAACCTCAGATCTCATCAGACTGCACCCACGAACCCTAATCAGCCATGTGTGTTGTGTGATTGAAACCGCAGTAAGCCCGGAAAAAAGGCCAGATACTTCGTCTTCAGAGAAGTAATGTGTGATGATACCTGTACCGCGGCGGAATGTCGCTTCTTCCGTTTCATGCCCCTTCCCAAACCTGAAGTCATCTGTAGAGAATTCGCAAAAGAACAGCATCCCACCCGGCCTGAGGAGCCGGATAATTTCACTGGCAACACATTTCCGATCGGTAGCATACATGTGGGCGATCACGTGAATTGCAAAGACCGCGTCAAATGTGCTATCCCTGAAAGGAGGCCAGCGTGCGTCAGCAATCATAACCTGTCCATGCAAAAGATCAGGGATTGCTTTTTTGCAGAGTGCCACTGCTTTTGAAGAGAAATCCAGGGAGATTACATCCCATCCTTGTTGAATCATCGGGATAGCTGTTTTCCCGTTCCCGCACCCGAGTTCGAGGACACAGGAACTGGAAGGTAGCTCCGGCAGATTGTGAATTGCCCCACTCCAGAGCATTCCCCTGCGGGTATAATCCTCTTCCCATGGTCCCGTATAAGATTTCTTCAGGGTATCGTACTCCTGCTCTTGAATTAGTATTGTTGATACTTCCTGATAAAAAGACCAAATCACCCGAGCGGGTCACCTGAAGAACTCAATGAGTCGTTTCTTCACAAGCTCAGCAAGTTGATCCGTCGAATTAATGCGATTAATTTCATCAGCGGTGATGAGCTCGTGGATTAACTTTCCGTCCTGTATAAATACAGCAGGAAGCACCGGATCCTTGACACTGAATTCCTGTTGGAATTCGTCAAGATGGAGGAATCTGGAAGGCACTACCAGATCTGTAAGAAAACGTTTCCATCCCTTTTTCATACCGACAGGAGTGATAAGAAGTGAATACAGGGCACACCTTTGGGTTCTTGCAGACCCCGTACTACGGTGGTAATCCGTGACCGCAGACAGGCTGCCCCTGTCGATACTATAGACAAACAGCAGAACCAGGTGTGGTTGCATGTTACATCCCAGTTTCTTTCCAAGAACTTAAGGATTGGGTTGTTTCCACTTCAGGCTTAATCCGGATCGGTCAGGAGTATTAACCTGAAAATAGTCAGAAAACATGGGTCATATGATAGGTACCGGGATGAAACGGGAAATGATATTATTGATACTATTGGCCAGATTACTACTATAAATTTAAATATTGGTGGGAAGGGAACCTGGAATAACGCCAGATTTTTTTCCCTCCATAGGCCTATGGAAAGGTTTCACAATTCGGATTCATTCTTGATGTTTTCTTAACCATGACTGATACTGCCGGAAGGCAAAAACATACAGTTCGGCAAGATGAACGTATCATTCAATAATATTGACGAAGAGATAGATGTGAAGGTATAATCCATGCTCGACATCAGATTCATACGGTCCAACCCGGATGTTGTAAGGGCAGATCTCAAAAAACGCGGTGATATAGAGAAGTCTGGTTGGGTAGACGACCTGCTGGATCAGGATGTCAGAGCACGCAAACTAAAAATTGATACAGATGCACTGCGCCAGCGCCGTAATACTATTGCTCGGGAGATCAATGCAGCGCGAAAAGCCGGGCAGAGCGCGACAGCTCTCATGACCGAAGCCGCCGCCCTTCCCGGGAAGATTAGGGATAACGAAGCCGAGCAGGAAAGGATAACTGAAACTATCCGCACGTATCTTATGCGCCTCCCCAATATCCTCCATGAAAGCGTTCCTGTCGGAAGAGACGATACCGAAAATGTTGAAATCCGCCGCGAAGGGAGAATAAGGACATTTGATTTTGAGCTGAGGAATCATGGTCAACTGGCAACAGATAGGGGATGGGCTGATTTTGAGAGGGCTGCGAAAATATCTGGTGCGGGATTCTATTTCCTGAAAGGCAGCCTTGTGTTGCTGGACCTGGCTCTTCAGCGTTTTGCCATTGATATGCTGGCACATAAGGGGTATACGCCGGTTATTCCACCCTATATGATAAACCGCTCTTCCTATGAAGGAGTCACTGATCTTGATGACTTCGAAAAAGTCATGTACAAAATTGACGGTGATGATGCATACCTGATTGCGACAAGCGAACATCCGATTTGCTCTATGCATAGGGATGAGATCTTTGAAACAAAGGATCTCCCGCTCCGTCTTGTCGGAATTTCTCCCTGTTTCCGGCGCGAGATCGGTGCGCACGGGCTTGACACCAAAGGTCTCTTCCGGGTCCACCAGTTCACCAAGGTGGAGCAGTTCGTTTTCTGCAGGCCTGAAGATTCATGGCCGATCCATGAGGAACTGCTAGCAAATGCCGAAGAGATCTTCCGGAACCTGGAGATCCCTTACCGTGTTGTAAACATCTGTACCGGTGATATCGGAACTGTAGCAGCTAAAAAATATGACATCGAAGCATGGATGCCCCGGGAGAACACCTACAAGGAGGTCGTCTCCTGCTCAAACTGCACTTCCTATCAGGCGGTGCGGTTGAATATCAGGGTGCGGGACAAGCATGATTTTGAATCAAAACAACATGTCCACACCTTAAATTCAACTGCAATAGCTACATCGCGGGTGATGAGGGCCATCCTTGAAAACTTCCAGGATAACGAAGGCAGAGTAGAGATCCCAAAAATGCTCCGGCCATACATGAACGACCAGGAATATCTCTGATTTTTAGCAGGAAACCGTATTGGATATTAACAAATACTTATTTTTATTGCCAGCACAATTGTAGTTGAGAATGTGGTACTATGGGCTATCCAGAACCGGACCGTGATGAGTCCATTATCCTTGAAGCGAAAAATGTTAAATTTAA
>JAJRBZ010000032.1 GCA_028679185.1 Methanoregula sp.
ATAACACCGATTACGCAGACCATTCCAAAGCTCCGGATCATTGGCAGCGGGGATATATACATCGCAAGAAAACCCATTGCCGTCGCTAGCATTGCATAGAGAACTGATGGGCCGGCCAGAGTAATTGTATTGGTAACCGCATCAGCAACCGTGCCTTTCCTTACTTCCTCATCAAACCGGGAATGGAACTGAATTGCATAATCTATGCCGATTCCGATGAGTACTGGGAAGGCACCAATGGTCGCCATGTCGATCTGCATACCGGAAAAGCCTATGATCCCGAAGGTGAGAATCAGTCCCACTGCGACAATAAAAACCGACAGCAGACGGAAACGCACGTGACCAAACAGTACTCCGACTGCGATCACCATGAGTACCATTGCTGCAAGAATGAGCATGCTCATCGATGTGCCCATCTCAGTTAGCATCTGCTGCTGGAATGCAGGATTACCAGTCAGTACGACAGATACTCCGGGTGGCCGTTCTGAAATCCCGATTCGTGCCTGCATACTGTTGACAACGGCACTCTGCTGCTCCTGCGTAAGACCGGGTTTTAGCACAGCGACAGCAAAAGTAATTGTGTTGGAGGGAACAAATCGCGAAAGCACTTCCCGGGGGATGCCTTGTTCTGCCTTAGAAATATCTGCTGATGATGCTGGAAGAACACCCCCATTGGCAGATTTCAGCAGGTCGGGTATACCAGAAACGCTGTTGACGTTCTGTTCTTTCCGGATCTCATTTTCAAGCTCGTCAATGTAAGCAAGAATACCGGGATTTAAGACGTCATCCGACTCAATGAGCACCATGATGCTGTCAGACTGGAACGTGCTGGTATAATCATCAAGAAGCATTCCCCGCTTGGTATCCTTATCCAGGTAGGTATCAGTTCCCGTGGCCATAGTCACAAAACTCATACCAAAAAGCGCAGCGATTATCAGTGCCGTAAAGGATGCTGCAATAAATCGCGGGTGATTGACGACCAGATCAGCAAGTTTCTGGAAAAGAAAGTTCACTTTTTAACAGGTCTCCGGCAGATGTATTTTTAAAATCTGGAATGCGATAGGGGATAAAAGATTTGTTGTGTCCTGCAATTATGGATCTTCTTTATGTGAGCCGAAAAAATGCAGCAGGATAAATCTACGTCCAGAGACAGAGCACCCAATAATCGATGATCTTTTTGGCAGTGTGATTCATCACCGCAGTCTACAGCCTGATACCTATAGAGACAATGGATGGCGTTGCAATCAGGAAGTGACACCGTGGTGTAACCGGCGTTGGTTGTTCCCGATGATTATCTTTTATTTCTATGGGTATATCGTGGTTTGAGTGCGTTTATGACTGATCGGAATGCATAGTACACCTCTTTTGGAAACATTTAAAAATAAAAATAATGAATGGCCCGATCATGAGAGTATGACGTATTTCTCCTAATTGTTACTATATTCATTCAAAGGAATTCTTTATCGTTTCCCGCATCAAAAATTACCGGAAATGGATCCGTTTATTTCCATCATCGATATTGTTATTCATTTTGACAAATACCTCCCGGGGATTATCCAGGCATACGGTGTCTGGACCTACCTGATCCTGTTTGCGATCATTTTCTGCGAAACAGGTCTTGTAGTGTTCCCCTATCTTCCCGGGGACTCGCTTCTCTTTGTTGGCGGAGCGCTTTCAGGTGCAGGATATCTAAATCCGGAGATCCTGATTGCGACGCTGATCGCTGCTGCGGTGCTCGGTGACTCTGCGAATTACTGGATAGGGCATACTCTTGGGATGAAAGTACTGGAAAAGAAGTATAGTTTTGTAAAAAGGGAACACCTGGAAAAAACCGAAGAATATTTTACCCAGTATGGGGGGCTGACAATCGTGATAGCCCGCTTTGTTCCTTTTATCCGGACGTTTGCACCGTTCCTTGCCGGTGTCGGGAAGATGAGCTACCGCTGGTTCCTCATCTATAATGTCATTGGGGGCATCGCCTGGATTTGTGCATTTGTACTGGCGGGATTTTTCTTTGGCAGCATCCCCCTGGTTCAGGAGAACTTCAGTTACATCATCTACGCAATAATCGGTATTTCACTTCTTGCCGTGGGATCTATTATTTTAGGTGTGATCCGGTCTGTCAAAGAACGCCCACCAGCTGAGACAGAAGAACCGGTAAAAAAAGAATGATATGATACTCCGCCTCTCACTCAAACACCCAGGACAATATAAGATTGCTTTAAAGGCATGCATGAAAAATTACTTTTCTTTATTCCTGAATGCGAGAATATATTTCTGGGACATGCAAAGTATATCTACGATTTACGAGCATTTGAGTTCAACGCAGGATTTTATCAGAATGCTGTCTTTTGAAGAAATACTTGACCTCTCGGGTGATTCCGGGCTGCTTGCATCCAGGGTTGCTGAATTCCGTGAGAGATTCGGCACAAACGAGATGACACCCCCGGTGAGGGAACCGCTCTGGAAACAGTACCTCGAAAAGTTCAATGACCCTGTTATCAGGATCCTCCTTCTCGCTGTGGTAATATCGACAGTTGTATCAATAGTCAAAGGAAGCGGATTACTGGATACGATCGGGATCATCCTTGCCATACTGCTCGCAACCAGTATCGCATTTTTCAATGAATACCGGAGCAGCAGGGAATTTGATATCCTTAATGCACACCGTGATGATATTGCGATCAAGGTGGTCAGGGACGGGCACCCCTCATATGTTCAGTCCCGTGAAATCGTCGTCGGGGACCTCATTTTACTTGAAGCTGGCGATGTAATTCCGGCAGACGGCTGGATCAGGTCTGCTGATGATCTTTATTCTGATGAATCAGCATTTACCGGGGAGACAGAACCGGTAAAAAAAGAGCTGCAGAACCGTGTCTTGAAAGGAGCATTTGTCACCGCGGGGAGGGGACAGATGATCGCGGCTGCGGTTGGTGACTCCGCACAGATGGGTATAATCGCTGCATCGCTCGGGATCGATCACACCACGCAGACACCTCTTGAGCAAAAACTGGAATCTCTTGCCAGCATTATCAGCAGGTTCGGCTATACTATGGCCGTGCTCATCTGCGGTACCCTGTTTATCCGTGGAATCCTGATTGGAGAAGTCACCGGGTTCAACCTGATCACCGCGAACAATACCCTCCATTATTTCATGCTCGCAGTCGTGATTGTTGTCGCAGCTGTTCCGGAAGGGTTACCAATGAGCGTCGCACTCTCGCTCTCGCTTGCCATGCGTAAAATGACGCGGGCGAATTGTCTCGTACGCCGGCTAATTGCCTGTGAGACAATCGGATCTGCAACAACCATCTGTACTGACAAGACCGGAACACTTACCAAGAACCAGATGGAAGTTGTTGAATCGTCTTGTAGCAGTCCTGTGCACACGACCAGTCTCCCAAGGACACCGGCAGAGTGGATTACCCTCAACGCTGCCGTCAACGGTACTGCACACCTTGAAGAACGCAACGACAATGTAATTGTCATCGGGAATTCGACCGAAGGCGCTCTCCTCCGCTGGCTCAGGCAATACTCCATTGATTACCAGCATATTCGTTCAGAAACGCGTGTGAAAAAACAATACCTCTTTGATGGTAACCGCAAACGGATGTCAACCGTTGTACACATGGAAGGCAAATCATGGCTTCTGGTGAAAGGTGCACCGGAAATCCTTGCATCGCTCAGTGTACAGAAACCCGATCTCTGTGGAGTGAGTGAACTTGCATGCCGGGCGATGAGAACGCTTGCATTCGCACATAAGGAAATCGAAGATGGCGATGAGAACGAGTCAGGACTTATTTGGGACGGTTTTGTCGGAATTCGCGATCACCTCCGGGATAATATTCCGGAATCAGTGGCCACCTGCCAGCATGCGGGGATCCGGGTAAGGATGGTCACCGGCGATAACGCTGAAACTGCACGGGCTATTGCACAGGAGTCGGGTATCATGCAGGGCGGCACGATCATGACCGGATCCGAATTCCGTTTACTTTCGGAAGATGAACGGGTAACAACAGTACCGGGTCTTGACGTGATGGCACGGGCAGAACCAATGGACAAACTCCTGCTTGTCGAGGCCCTCCAGAAGACTGGTGCTGTTGTCGCAGTAACCGGTGACGGGACAAATGACGCACCTGCTCTCAAACATGCAGACGTAGGGCTGGCCATGGGAATAGCCGGAACTGAAGTGGCAAGGGAAGCAAGTGATATCATCCTGCTTGATGATTCATTTGCTTCGATTACCAGTGCGGTGTGGTGGGGTCGATCGCTGTATGAGAATATCCAGCGTTTTATTCTTTTCCAGCTCACGATTAATTTCTGTGCCTGCATAATCGTGTTCATCGCCCCCCTCCTTGGATACCCGGAACCGTTCACCATCATCCAGATCCTCTGGATAAACATTATTATGGACACTCTTGCTGCGTTTGCTCTCTGTTCAGAAGCCCCGCATCACGGGCTGATGAACCATAAGCCAATCCCTCACGATGCAAATCTTGTCACACCATTCATGTGGGCTTCGATCATTGTCACCGGCACGTTTTTTATTATAGCCGGTATTTTCCAGATCACTTCCGGGTTCCTTGGAGGCAATACACCTGAAGAGATCAAAACGGTTTTTTTCGCAGCGTTCATCATCGCTGCAGTCTGGAACGGAATTAACTGCCGTGCAATGGACGGGAAGATGCCTAGGTTTTTTAAAGGGAACCCGACTTTTTTTATAGTTATGGGCCTAGTAGTTCTTGCGCAGGTTTTCATTGTCCAGTATGGCGGAACAATATTTGGAACCGTACCGCTTTCACTGGAGCAATGGCTAACAATTATTATCGCATCAGCATCGGTGCTTATTGTCGGTTTGGTCCTCCGTTTCGCCTTCAGGTACCTGAATACCGGCAACAACCGGATCCCGGGATAAAACGAGAGTCTATAGGGAAAATCTGTTACAGTCCGCTATTCCGTTTTGGTAAAAAAAATTTCCCTGTAAGGTAAATCTGATTATTAAATACCATGAGTGAGTATTGCCGGTCTCCACCAACCGCAGTTTGAGCTTCGATAAAAAAGTGACGTATTACTTCTGGCTGAACGGTAGCATTTTTACCGCAAGCCGCCTGCAGGGTTTATTGTTATTGTGTTCTGGACCTTTTCTGGTTTTTTTCAAATTTAAAATATTTTTTTCTTCCACATCAAGAGGCCCATCGCAACTGAAATGATCACCGAGATTCCAAAGATGGTTTCAAAAGCAAGAGGTTTGTCAGATAAGGGGAGATTCAGCACATTCATGCCGTAAAAACTTGCAATCATAGTCGGGACTGCGATGATGATTGTCACCGATGCGAGAAATTTCATCACGATATTGAGATTGTTTGAGATAATGGTGGCAAATGCCTGGGTCATCCCGTTCAGGATATGCAGGTAGATCTGCGACATCTCCATTGCCTGCCTGTTTTCGATGATGACGTCTTCTAAAAATTCGGCATCCTCCTCGTACATTTTCAGTGGTTTTGAGCGCAGGATTCGTTCAAGAACCGCCTCGTTGCTCTTAAGCGACGTTGAGAAATAGATCAGGCTCTTTTCCAGTTCCATCATCTGGAAGAGTTCCTCGTTCTTCATCGAACGGTGAAGTTCAACTTCAATCCGGGAGATCGATCGCTCCATCTGTCGCAGGTGGCTGAGGTAGTACGATGCATTCCTATAAAAGATCTGGAACATGAACAGGGTTCTTTTTTCCGTCGTAAAATGCCGCACCTTCCCGGCAACAAAATCATCCAGGACCTGCGATCCGCGGCTGCATACCGTTACAATGTAATCTTTTGCTATGATGATTCCCAGCGGATGCGTTGTTAAGGTCTTAATCTCTTCAAATTCAGTCATCACCGGGATGTCCATGACAATCAGGACAACCCCCTCTTCTTCATCAATGCGGGGGCGTTCTTCTTCATCAAGGGCAGCTTTTAAGAAGTCTGGAGGAATTGCACATTGTTCTGCAACAATTGCAAGTTCGGCATCTGATGGTTCAAATAAGCGTATCCAGGCACCTTTGCACATCACGTCTGATTTTTCGGTGATTACCGTTTCCTGATCTTTTGTTGTCCTGTAGATCTGCATCATGCCAAATCCCTCCTTAACGATTATTTCCCTGCTAGGGAACATATCGCCCGTACACCGTGAACGCATACGACCGTCCCAGCCCGGTACTCAAATTCCTGCACAGATAAAGAATGTTTTCACCCGTCTTTATTTATTGTGTGTTATTGATGGTTTTTGTAAATCCCGATCATGATTTTTTTTAACACAGGGATGAAAAAACATAACCTTCAAAATAGAGCGCGAGGGAAAAGTGCGAGGGATGGGATTTGAACCCAAGAATTCCTACGAAACTGGCCCCTCAAGCCAGCGCCTTTGACCAAGCTCGGCAACCCTCGCCCTTAAGAGATTGCACTGCGATACAGCCTATAAACCTTGTAAAAGGCCCTCAACCCCGCGCCTTTGACCTGGCTTGGCTACCCTCGCTTTGTGCCATAACAAAGAGGTCGTCTATCTAATAAAATCTTATGCAAGTTAATTTTCTGCAGTTTTAATAGATATCCTTCTCATCCTGACGACTCTCTTGAATCAGATCAGGATAATGCGTCAAACAGTTTTAAATGTCATATACCCAACTTTGATGGTGCCTGAACAGCATCGCTGTATATTTATATACGTCATACCCAGTGGTGAGTATGTGGTCAGACATCATTCGTGAGTTTTCCGATTCACCATCGCAGAGCCGGGTGGTGCGGTTTCTGCTCGAGAACGGTTTTGGTGTGACCGAAGATGGACGGATCAGTTGTAATGGTATCGAGGTGCCTGCAACCGCGGTGGCTAAAGCGATCGGATCAGATCGAAGGGTCGTGGACTCCACAGCACACCGCATCCTTGAACGCCAGTTACTTCGGGATATCTTTCTGAATATGCGGGCGACGCCGGACCTTTCCAAAGTCGCAGAATCATTGGGGTTTTCTGTTGTCACCGTACTGCCAAAAAATGCAAGCGAGCGGGGAATTGTCGGTGCTGTCGTCCAGGTCCTCACCCTGCATGATGTCTCAATCCGGCAAATCTTTGTCACAGACCCGGAGTTTTCCGAAGAGCCAAGGCTTGTTGTTATAGTTGAAGAGTCAATGCCGGTAGGCGTTATTGAACAGATCCGTGCCCTGCCCCAGGTCAAGCAGGTTATTATCTAGAGTCCATACGGAAGAACACTCATAAGGAGCGGATTTTTTAACAGTGCTGCAAAAAATCAAAATCCGCTGCACCCTCAAGGTTTTATTCACGCCTGCATGATACTTTTAAAAATCGATAATTAAAAAAAAATTGGACCCCGTAATTATTATCACTGGTGTCCCTGCGGGTAAGGAAACGGGTCTATGTCCCCACAAAAAAAATCCGATAACCAGAAAGCCTCTAAAATCATCAGAACAGGTTTTTATATTCAGCTGCAGAGCAACTCGACATCCAGCGCAAGACGATACATCCGTTTTCTCACTCTTCGTGGCAGGTGGATGGCTGATCCAATGCTTTTTTCAATAGATACCCGTTTTCTCCCTTCAATAAGGTTGTCGGCATGGGTGACAATCTTCTCTTCTGTTGTCCTTGGCATGCAGTCACGTGGTGACAGCCTGAGCAGAGTACATTCATCAGTGGTAAGTCCTGCACCTGTGTGGCACTCCACGATTCGGGCGACTGCTTCCTCTATTCCAAGGGCACGTAAATGATCAGCACCATACTGTGCGTGAAGGATCGTATGACTTGCTCCTCTCCCGATGTCATGGAGCATTGCACCTTCCTGTACGAGATCCACTGAAACAAGGGGGTTGCGACTGGCGTATTCCAGAGCAACCTCAGTCACAGCCCGGCAATGAATGATAACCTTCTCGTCGCATCCAGCTTCACGCAGCAGCTGCTCATCTTTTTTTTCGCGACTGTCAGGCATGCCCCAGTGATTTTTTAATATCGCCAATCCGGTGTTTGAGAGCCCGTAAGAGCATTTCGTTGTCAAAATGTGTAACGGCTTTTTCACACCTCGGGCAGGTGAAATCGCAGCTCATGGCCAGCGGGAAGGTAAAGAGTATCTGGCAGTCCTTGCAGATGAAGAAGTCATTCTCTTCCTCATATTTTTCGCGCCGTGCAAGCTTTTCTAACACAAGCTCCATGTCTTCGCGTATTGCATCACTGATGTGATCGGTACGCAGCTGCCAGAGATAGGTAAGCCAGCCTGTTTCATTGTTTTTGATCCGGTGATACTCCGCGAGCCGTTTTTCATACAGAGTATAGAGCGTATGCCTTACCGTATTCAGGTTGATACCTGTACGTGCAGCCAGGTCTTCATCGCTGTACTCACCTTCACGCGGAAACCGTTCGATGAGATTGAGCCCGTCATCTTTTACCAGCCGATGAAGATATGCACGAATAGCCGGATCGTTCAACAGGTCGTTTATGGGATCCATCACCGTATGTATTGTCGGACGGTGCTAATATGCTTATCCAGCATAAAAAAAGCAGCTTCCCGTGTCTGCCCCCATCCATATACACTGACCATGGCCTGATTCGCTTCAAAGGCAGATCCCGGCCACGGTATATCAGCAACAAATGGTGCAAGGTGTTTGAGATCTGAGGTAATAGTCACATCCCGTTCAGCAAAGAGAATACATCTTACCGCAACCTGCCTGGGGGACTGCGGGGCCGGGGGCAGTTTTCCTGCACAGGACTCGACATGATACCGGAACAGGTTGCAGTCGCAGGCCATTTCGACGGTATCGATCGTCCCCTGGAACCTGGGATTCACCTCAATTGCATAAGCAGTATCGCTACCAACAACAAAATCAACGCCGATAGTTCCCCTGCACCCGCTTGTAGCAGCGATCTGTTCGGCCTGGCTCATCATGAGTCCGCAGAGCGGATGATTAAATGGTGTAACCGATCCGCAAAATCTGAATATGTTTTCTCCATCCCCGCGTAAAATCTGCTCGTTTGCAGCAATTGCCCGTGCCCGTGAACCATCCGTAACACAACAGACACTTGCCGGAATACCCTCAACGATTTCCTGGCGGATAAAAGGAATATCCGGATGCATGTTCGACCACGCAGATAATCCGGCACTATCCCGGATGATTGCATTTCGCCATCCTCCGGCACCCCGCCGGGGTTTGACCATGGTTGGATATACCCCTTCAGGTACAAGCCGCGGGACAGGTATATTGATGGATTCAAAAAAATGCTGAATATCCAGTTTATCTAAAAAACGCGCTACCGTTTCTTTCGGTGTCCCGCAGAGCGGAAGGCTGGTAGTAAGATCTTCTGCACCGGAAGTGACGATAAAAAGGTCAAACCTGTGGCGACGGCAAATCTCATGGATCGCATCCGGAAGATCGGCAAGTTCTTCAAATTTTTCCCGGTCAGTAGTATACCAGAAAAGGTCCTGATCGCAGAAATGATCGACAGCACATACCTCATAACCAGCCCGTGCTGCAGACTGCACTACATGCCTTGTTGCAAATCCGGCGACCAGGACCCTCCCTTTCACAGCTCCTCCGTCTGCTTTCCCTTACCTGAAGGAATAATGCGTATCCGTGCTCCGGGAAACTCATTCCTGAATTCCTGCCCGGAAAAATAGTGATCGAGAAAGAGGGCAAGGCTTGATATCTCGGAATGGGGCTGGGAGGTTACTGCAACATTATAGTCAGCAAGTCCATACATCTCTCCGGGAACTTTCTCTGCACCAACGATAACAAGAATTTTTTTATGAATTTTAATATCACCAATTACATCGGGAAGGTTAAGGCCGTACATGGTAAGGTGAACCACAATGCCTCCTGCGGCCTTCCAGTCCCGGAGACAGGAACGCCATTTCACAGTATCCTGGCAGAAGAAGGCTCCACCCCAGCGGCTGACAACATCTTCAATGCTGCTGACAACCCCCTTATCGGCAGCAGCAATATACATCCCTTTTGCGCCAAGCGCCCTTGCAGTTAAACCAACATGGGTTGTCACGCGCTGGTCGCGTTCGGGGCGGTGACCGATCCGGAGTATGACCACTTCACTTTCCTGCATGCTACTTTTTCCTTTCTTTTATCACACCGTTTTCTATGGTATAAGGGAGATTATCCGAGTACTTTATCTGGGATTGTAAGAGGGCCTCGCCAATACTGAATGCCCGCACTTTTCTGCCAGTCCGCTCAACCAGAAGATACCGCTCAAGACGTTCGAGTGATGCCTCAACAGCACAGGAACCAAGTCCGCTTGCAGAGATCAATTCTTCCACCGTCATGGATGGTCCCTTTTCAATTAGGTGATAGATCATCCAGTCAGTATCCTCTTCTTTCACCTTTATTCATTCCTCATTGAGGTGAATAAGGGTTTTGTCCTGATGCTGATGAGTTACCTGCATTCTTTGCCATTTTTTTTAAGTCTTCAGCATCTAATGACTCTCAATGAATTCTGACGGATCTTCAATTCCCTATGACATGCTTGCTTCCATGGCCGATCGCCTCTTTTTGGAATGCGAAGATGATGTTCAATGCCTTTCCCGTATAATTGCGACACTGGATCCCGCTACACGCAATGAATTGCTGGTCTCTGATCTGTTGAACGCTTATCAGGTATTCTATTATTATTTCCGAACATGTCCTGATGAACTGGTTTGTGAACGGCTTGAACTGGAACCTGCATCATCACTTATCGGGGGAGTGAAGATAGACGAAATTGAACTTCTGGACCTTATCTTTCTGGTAAAAAATCACGAGCCCGTAATCATCGTTTCTGATGGTGAGTCTGCACTCTTTACTTTTAAGGGAAAAACGGCATATAGTCAGGGATTGAAATACATCGAAAATCCTCCTTATTGAAACATTATTTTCAGCGGTTTTTTCTGCCTCGCCAAATCGAATAATGTCAATAATTTTCCAGCCTGTGTTTGATTCAGTACTTCGAATAATCTGCTCTCAAGAGATCAGGTACGTCGATTTATAAGTAAAAATCCAGGTACAAAATCAAATATTATCATTATTACAATTTTTTTGGATGTGCGATATTTTATGCTCCGTTTGCTTCAAATGCCTATAATTTGAATCCGAAAAATGTGCTGACAGGACCCTTTTATTTTGAGGATCGCCTTCAAATGCGATGCATTACATCTGAAATGAAAAGAGGGGGAGGTTTTGGAGGCCTGTTTTTCAGGGATTAGGCAATCCGGGATACGTGCCGTATTCCGGGTAGGATATACAATCCGATGTGTTCATCATTCCGGGGAGTGAGTTTTTACTGGAAGATCACGTAATGACAGAACAGGAAATGCTCGATCCGTTCCTTGACCTTGACTGGACAGCTCTTGAGGACTGGGCCGGGTCAAGAACCCTGTCACGGGGAAGACAGTACCAGCGTGAAGGACGAGTGCATGAGCTGGTTCGCAGCCCGAATGAGGCTATCGTTGCCTGGGTTGACGGGGCTGAACGGTATGCAACTGCGGTGTACTTCGACAATGGCATCCGGTCGGTCTGCACCTGCCCGGTCGGCTCCGGTTGTAAACACGCGGTTGCTGTCATCCTCGAATACCTTGCCCTTCACAAGGATAACCGGCCGATCCGGGAACTGCCGGCCGATGATTCCCGGCGTCTGCTTCTCGATGATGGAGCAGAGAGTATTCCTGGATCATCGCAATCCGGCACCGGCCCTGATCACCTGCGGATTACCGGGTCCATCGTAAAGAAAAAAACGGCGAAACCAAAAAAAAGTCATCTCTCTCTCCATCATTACCTTTCGGAACTGACCAAAGAAGATCTGATCGGCCTTCTTGAGGATCTCATGTCGGAATACCCGCAGGTCCGGCAGGATGTGTCTGACCGGAAATCCGTTGCTGCGTCTGATGCCGGGCCAGTTCTTGAGGCCCTGCTTTCCGATATCGACAGTATTTCGTGCGAGGAAGCGTGGAGCAACTCCTGGACAGGTGAATCCCGGATTCCGGATTATACACCGGTACGGAAACGGATGGAAATCCTGCTGGAGATGGGGCATCCCGATGCGGTTGTTGAGGCCGGGAGTATCCTGCTGAAGAATGGCACAGCCCAGATTGAGCAGAGCGAGGATGATGAAGGTGAGACTGCCGGGGAGATCGCCTCATGCATGGATCTCGTGTTCCTTGCGCTCCTTCGCTCATCCCGCCCTGGCCACGAACGGATGCTCTCTGTAATCCATGCAGAACTGGATGACGAGTACGATCTGTGTGGGGGTGCAGAAAAGTTCTGGGAGGAGAACTATCCGGCCAGCGAATGGGGGCTTGTTGCAGACCGGTTACTCCGCGAGCTCGGAGAGCACAGGGTCAAGCCGGGGAAGGAAGCGTTTTCCTCAAAATATCACCGCGATCGACTTGTCAGTTGGATCGTAACTGCACTGGATCATGCAGGCCGGGACCGGGAGGCGACCGACCTCTGCATTGCGGAAGTTGACCTGACTGATAATTACCCACGGCTGATCCGCCGCCTTATCCGAACCGGGCACAGGGATGAGGCCGTAACATGGATCAAGCGGGGAATTGACGCTACCGGAAAATCCCTGACCGGTATTGCAGCAGAGCTGCGGACTATTCAGCGGGAGTTGTGGGAAAAGGAAGGTGACCTGATTCATGCTGCCGGTCTGCGGGCCGGGGAGTTTCTCGACAGGACGTCTTTCCTTACGTACCGCCAGCTGGAAAAATCCGCACGGGCGGCAGGGGCCTGGGACAGCATGGAAGGTGCTGTCCGGCAGTTCCTTGAGACCGGAAAACTCCCGGCACAGCGACGCGGAGACCGAAATGATACCGGGAACATTTTTGGATCTCTTCCTGATACCGGCCTTTTTCCCCGTGATTCCATAAGAGTACCGGGATCTCCGTTCTTTGACATCCTCATCGACATCGCGATTGCGGAGAAACGGCCGGATGAAGTTATCATCTGGTATGATAAGCTCCGGGAGGTGTCCCGGGCCCGGGGATCATTTTACCATCCGGACGATAAGGTTGCCGATGCTGTTTTCGAACAATTCCCTGACCGTGCTCTGGGTATATGGAGGGAAAAAGCAGAAAGGCTGGCAAAGGAAGCTCGTCCGAAATCCTACGAAGCCTCTGTCAGCTACCTGAAAAAAATCCGGGCCCTTATGAAAAAACAAGGCAGGGAGGATGAGTGGGAAGATTATCTTGCAAAGATGCGGGGATTACATGTGAGGAAAAAACGGTTCCTTGAAATGCTGATGGTCTTTGAGGGAAAAAAGATCCTTCAATCATGATTTACGAACTTTTGTGGTGCCGGATAGATGGGATATGCTGCTTTAAATCTTTGAAATCTCCCGGGCATTACCTTGTTCCGTCTGCATTATCGGTATACGAAGTACCGGTTTGCCGCAACCTGGTATCATTGAAGAATTGGTGCTCACCTGTCACGAAAGGTATCAGGGAAACGTGGGGTTGATGATTCATGGTGTGACGCACAGGTTTATTCGATAAAAGGACAAATAGTACATTTAGCCCAAAAAGGAGATGATGACCATGGCAAAGAACTGCAATCCACTTACCGAGAAAGTGCTCGTTTCGACGGATACCAAACAAGCCCTGATGTCCATCAAGGAGCCGGGGGAACGGTATGGGGATGTGATCGAGCGGGTGTTGCAGGACCGGAAAAGGCAGGATTTTATTGCACACCTGGATACGATCACAAAGGAAGGAGATTTCGTGCCGCTCGACAGCGATCCTGAATATGCGGCACTGAAAAAAGAGATTCATCGTGAGAGTAAACATCGACAAGCGGGCGCTGCAGTACGTTAACAGCTTGCCGAAGAAGGATCGCAGGATCATCAAGCAGCACCTGCTTAAGCTTGAAGATCCGTATACCGCCCCGGATGTGGAGCTGTTGCAGAACGGTCATTGCCGGATGCATATCGCTCATTCCTATACTGCGTTCTTCGATGTTCTGCCTGGGGGAATTGTCAACATTCTCGAAGTGATGACGATCGAGGAAGCGCATAAGCGGTACAAGCGGTTTGGCCGGTGATGGTCACATACCTGTTTTTGCGTGACAAATGATACTGGGGATGACCGGATTTCTTGAGAAAACCCGGGAATTCATTTTTTTCCTGAACATTCCGGGGCTGTCACTATCTGAAATGAACGGTGCCGTTGCCACCGTCAATGGGGTTTTAAAAGTGGCTCATGCATCGCCACGGTGCAGACGGCATCAGGAGCGGTATGCTTTTTGATTATTTCTGCGGATCAGAATATACACAAGGTACATTTTGCGTACTTTTTTACAAACAGTTCCCGCGACCAAAACCTGATTCAAGCCGCAATTCTCGGTTCGTTCCGGGATTTTCTTCCGTCTTCAGACAAGCGTATATAGGATGATGTTTAATGACATCAAGATTGACCGAATCCGGTTGCGGCAGATTCCCACTCCCTTACCTGAAGAAAACCACCCGCTCTCCGGATTCCAGGCAAACAGAATCGGGTAAACGGGGAATATTCTTGGGAGAGAAAAAAAGAAAAACAACGCAGGCAACTGCACGGGAAATCCCAAAGCCCGGCATTATTCCGGGCACTTGTCCTGATACGGAAAAGACACACATAACCAGAATGAACGATGAGGTTTCTGCAAGATTCTGCACTTTGCCTCTACCCACATTATCCGGAGGGATAATCTGACAAGGGGTCGTCTGCCGGTACGGGCCTGGAAGGAAGCTGACCCAATCGCGGAGAAGCGGGGCGTGGTCCAGCATTACCGGTATGAACCCGGCGCGATCTGTGATTTTACCATCATGAGCCCGGGTATTGTAACGCATGTCCGGATCAAATGCGTGCGCCGGCTCTGCTGCACAGCTGAAGAGATGGGACGGACCTTTGCCGCGGAGATTGCCGCGCTTCGGATCATTGCGTCATCGCAGGAGATCTCCCGCGAACTCTGGCTCTGTTCGCCCCGGTACGCGTGGCGGTTCTTCCGGGTCCTGGACAGATCGCTTGCTGAACTTGGGCGGGATGGTACTGTCCTTCCGGTCACCGCTTCCGGTACGAGTTTACTCGGAACTGGCAAGGCGCCAGCCGAGAAACCGGGGAGTGCACCGGCATCATGAGATCCGAATACCTGTATCCGGGCCTCCCTTCTCTCCGTCGGAGAACACACTCTTCGGAACCATGAGAATCCCATATTCTGTCTTTTTCAAATCAGGCTCCGTTTGCCAAACGGGATTCATTTAAGACGTTTTAAGATGTTTTTTCCCGTGGGTTGTCTGACACAAAACCGGGATATGTGCGGAATTCGAAGGAAAAGGATGTAAATTAATCAGGATACGGCTGATTTGAGCCCGGTTTTCCGGGAATAAGGGCTGAACAGAAATGTGCGCAAATAGGCTCAATTGGGAGGCAAAAGTCGGCCTAAATCGTATTGGGGGAAACCAGAATGAAGGGGGTTTTAACGGACAGTTTCCGACAGATAGTGTTTTTTCTACGTTGGGGATATATTGTCGGGGGGTATATTCACGTCGATAATCCTCGGCGAAATAAGAGGATTGAGCTGGAACAGGCAACAGCAAACTTCGAGCGAAACATCCACGAGAACAAGGATTGAAACTTGAAGTAGGCAATGATCGCCAGTAGAAGCGCGATAACTTCGAGCGAAACATCCACGAGAACAAGGATTTAAACTACATTCTCTATAATGGACCATGCACCGGATCAACTTCGAGCGAAACATCCACGAGAACAAGGATTGAAAGTGAATTCACGATATAGCTGATTTATAACCGATCTCCGGCACTGATCAGCTGCTCATCAACCACCGCAGAAACCAGTGGCGGGAGATTTCCCCATTTTACGATGGTATCTCCCATTATGGCAAAAACCCCGGCAACGTCATCAGGATCTACCTGGTCAAGAACGGTCCGGTCATCCGGGCGGATCTGGTTACATACTGATGTGGCCCACGCATCAGCAAGCGCAACATCAGATGAGAATACACAAACAGCATCGGCTATTCCAAAAGAGATGGAAGGTCCTACTGTTGCAGACGAGGTACAGACGCCCAGTATTTTTTCTTGGGGCGGGATGATAAAAGCGATCCGGTTGGAAAGTAACGCTTCACCGGCATGAACTCCGATTCGGAGTGAGCGGTCACTTATGAGAGCAATATCGCCTCCATTATCAATCACCCCGTATTTTGCACCGGCATCTGTCATTGCCTCAACCCCTGCCCATGCGATTGCACCTGCAACTGCAGCCATCGGTCCGACCCCGGCCTTTTGTGCTGCACTGGTCATCCTGCAGACAATCACATCATCGGAATCGGGTATGTAAGGATCAAACGTAGCCAAAAAAAAGGGATCCCTCGCGATATATGCCTCGAGTTCCTGTCTTGCCCGGATCATGCCAGACTTTGCGGCGCTGATATGCTCCGGTACATCGGCAAGGATTGTCGCGAAGGTCTCGCGGAACCTGAAGGCTTCACGAATCATAGGGGAAGCGCAAGTGCCTGATGTGGGCATGCTTCAATACATTTACCGCAGAGTACACATTTTTCTTCAGCCAGTTGCAGTTTCCATGCAGGATCCAGCGAGAAGACTTCGCGGGGGCAGATACTGATGCAGGCACCGCAATCGATGCATTCACTCTCGTTTACAGTTATACCATGTTCAAGGATCCGCACGTTTGCACCAAGGCTGATCATCGAATCACTGACAAGACGGCACTGGTCATCCGGTACATCTATCAGCGCTTCACCCTCAGAAGAATCTATAACTGCACGCTCTACATTGATCAGGACACCGGTATCACGCACGACTTGTGCAATAATAGGTTTTCCCCCTTTCTTACGTGAGAAGTTGACCAGAAGTTTCATTTCAGCCACCTACCGCCGAAGAGCTTACCAAGATCCATTGCCGTGAGTATGGCGATCACATGATGCCCGCTGTCCACCACCGGCAATGCACTGATGTTATGTTGCTCGAGTTTCTGAACAGCAATATCCACCGCTTCATCCGCTGTTGTCGTGATTACTTTTGTTTTCATGATATCTTTCACGAGGTGCGCCTTGCCCGGATTTACGACGGCCTTTGATACGTCAAATGTTGTCACAATACCTACAAGTACATTATCTCCGTTGATAACCGGAAGATGATTTGTATCCCCTTTCAATAGTTTCTTCGCCGCCGTTTTTATCTCTTCATTTTCACCGATACTCACAACTTTCCTGTCCATGATGTCCAGTACACGCGGGCCTTTCTGGCTCTGGTGCATCGGTTTTGCAGATTTTATCGCATCAATTGGTCGGGTGGGCAGCGCGAGCTGCATGCTGCCACGTTCTATCCAGTGTTTCAGCTCTTCGGCCACCTGCCGTGCCTTGCGGAAGCTGGAAAGCGATGAGCTTCGCACTTCTTCGCCATTCAGTTCGACAATACCACTCCGCAACTCCGCATAGGTCACTTTCCTGAGCGCGGGACGGTTCCGGCTCGGTACACCGTAATCCATGACATCAACCGTAATGTCCTCATCACGAACCGCAGTTGCTCGCACTACATCAAGATCCAGCACCGGCAGGGGGATGCCGAGACCAACATACAGTGTAACTCCATAACCGCTCATGGTCGCTGCACGGAGATAATCCTGGGACATCTCTTTTAAATTCCCGGTTACCATCAGGGTACCGTATCCTCCGGCAGGTGAGTGCTGGGTTCCTTCCCCGATAACCATACCCTGTGCCCCGCATAAAAAGATGGGAACGCCACTTCCAATAAGGCGGAGTTTTGGATCATTGGAGAGCGGGTTTAACGTACCGGCACCGGAAAAAGACACATTACCGCAATGAGGCAGCAGCACTCCCATATAGGTACGCAGGAGACGATCCGTCGAGTTTGTTGCAGCATTATATCGCTGATACGCATTACGCGGATTACACATGATTGCCTGATTGAAATTTTCCAAAAGAAGGTCCGTATTGATCGTCCGGCGCGGGTAGCAGTCAGTTCCACGGGAACTTGCACGAAGTTCGACAGATTTTCCCGCTACCAGATCCTCGATCACATGTGCTCCGCCATATTGCTCCTCAAGAGTATCAGACTGTTGCGTCGCACCGATGTATGTATCAACTGCCGCGAGTCCACCGTAAGCTTCCACGTTATTCAACCAGATCCGTTCCATCCGGATTGGAGGTTCGGCGTGCCCGAAATTGAGAAACGCCCCTGACGAGCACATGGCCCCGAATGTCCCGGTTGTAACAACATCAACTTCCTTAAGCGCCCCTTCCTCACCAAGTTCGGCAACGATTGCGGGCATTTCCTCGGCAGTCACAACTCGTACAGTGCCGTCCCTGATCCGCTCGTTGATCTGATCGATGGACTTGTGCATACGCAGAAATACGCTTTTATGAATATTTAAATTAATTGTTATTACTATTGGTAATATATGATATTTTTAAACCGTATCAACGATACTTGTGTATGCACGTGCGTGCCTTTATAGATGAGATGGAGCATCTTGCCCCTCCTGATCTTGCGGAAGATTTTGATGCCGGAAAGATCGGACTCGTGGTCGAGGGTAAAACAATGGTTTCCCGTATATGCTGCGCCCTGGATGCAACACTATATGTAGTAAAGAAGGCGGTTTTTGCATCGGCTGACATGCTGGTAGTCCATCATACACCTTTATGGACGCCAGTGACCACCATGACTGGCAGAACTGCCGAACTGATGCGCGCCCTGCTTTCCGCTGACATGAACCTTTATGTCATGCACACAAACTTCGATCGCGCAGGTGAAGGAGTCAACGATGCACTTGCAGAACTTCTTTTTTTGAAAGATATTTCACCTTTGACGCTTGGTTGTATTGGTACATGCACTCTGTCAGCAGATGAAATCTCGCGGCGTCTTGGCGGAAACATCCGGCTCTGGGGAGACTTAAAAAAAATCAACCGCCTTGCACTTGTTGCGGGCAGTGGTTTTGATCCTGCGCTCCTTGAAGAAGCTAAAGCTCAGGGAGCCGATGCCTTTCTTTCAGCCGAGATGAAGCATTCGGTTGCACGCACAGCTCCCTTACCCTGCATTGAAGCGACCCATTACGCGCTCGAAGCACCGGCAATGCAGCGCCTTGCTTCCCGTAAAGGCTGGCAGTATATTGAAGATCCACCTCTCCTTCAGACAATCCCATGAGCGATCTCTGGCAGCGACTGGCACAAAAAAAAGTTCTTGACGCTTCTCTTCGTCTCGAGATCGAAGATACTCTTGGATCACGGGGTAAAAAGGCCTTATCGGCACTTGATTCGGGCAAGATAATAAAATATCTTGATTTTTTTGTCGTTGAAGGCAGGACTTCTGAATATGTGGTTGACGAAGATTTCTGTACCTGCGGCGATTTTATGTACCGGGGCAGGACCTGCTGGCACCTGCTGGCAGTCAGGATTGCACAGGAGACAGGAACATTCCGGAAGGTTGACAGCTGGTACCAGGAGCGATGGAAAAAATAAGGGCATACAATACAATAATTACCGTTCATAATCAACTGTACTGACGATTACGTGATTATTCATGCTCGAAGAAGAATACCAGCTCGAATATTTCAAGAAACAGGGACTGACGCGCAAAGTCTGTAAAAGTTGCGGTTCAGCGTTCTGGACACGTGACAGTTCGCGTGAAATCTGCGGTGACGCTCCCTGTGAGCCTTATACTTTTATTGGCAACCCGGTCTTTAAGACCCATACCCTTGACAGCATGCGTGAGGCCTATCTCTCTTTTTTTGAAAAGCATGGCCACACCCGGATAGAACGTTATCCTGTTGTCGCCCGCTGGCGGGACGATATCTACCTTACCATTGCATCGATTGCAGATTTCCAGCCATTTGTAACTGGTGGCGTTGTTCCACCACCGGCAAACCCGCTCACCATATCCCAGCCATGTATCCGGCTCAATGATCTTGATTCCGTAGGTAAATCGGGACGGCATCTCACAACCTTTGAGATGATGGCACACCACGCCTTTAACACCCCCTCTGAAGAGATTTACTGGAAAGACAGGACTGTCGAACTCTGCGACCAGTTCATTGCGTCAATTGGCGGGGATATTACCCGCGTTACGTATAAGGAGCACCCTTGGATCGGTGGCGGCAATGCAGGGCCAAGCCTTGAGGTGCTCATCGGCGGGCTTGAAATCGCAACACTGGTCTTCATGAGCCTCGGACGGCAAAAGACCAGTTCACCGGGATATGACCTGAACGGGGAAATGTACTACCCGATGAAGCTCCGGATTGTCGACACCGGATACGGGCTTGAACGTCTCGTCTGGGCTTCCAAAGGATCGCCTACCATCTACGATGCGGTTTTTCCTGAGATGGTCAGCAATGTGATGAGTTCTGCCGGGCTTTCGCATATGCTTGACAACAAGGAGTATGCCAAGATCCTTGGCCTTAATGCAAAATTCGCTGGTCTCATGGATATCTCAGGTACAAATCTCTTCCAGCTGCGCAAGAAAGTGGCAGCAGCAATCGACGTATCGCCTGAAAAACTTGACAAGATGATCACCCCTATCGAGAAGGTATATGCGGTGGTGGATCATACCCGCTGCCTTGCCTACATGCTCGGTGACTGCATAGTACCATCCAATGTCCGGGAGGGCTACCTTGCACGTCTTGTCATAAGAAGAACACTCAGGATGATGAACGAGCTGAAGATACATGAGCCTCTTGCCGATCTGGTCGAACAGCAGACAAAAATCATTGGTATGACCGGTTTTGAGCAGGACATATCTGTCGTCCGCGAGATCATTGACAGGGAAACAGAGAAGTATGCATCCACGCTCGAGCGCGGGACGAGGATCGTGCAGAAGATAGCAAAATCGTACAAGACAAAGAGCCAGCGTGTCCCGCTTTCAGAGATCATCACGCTTTACGATTCACACGGCATCCAGCCTGAAATGGTCAGGGATATAGCAATAAAAGAAGGCGCAGTTATCGATCTCCCTGACAATTTCTATTCAATGGTTGCTGATATGCATTCCGAATCGAAAAAAGAGGTTGCTGAGGACAAAACTTCGAAGTATTCCGGGCGTGTTAATGCGCTTCCCCCGACAAAGAAACTCTATTATGAGCAGTCATCCGATATCGAATTCGAAGCGATAGTCCTCGACTTCTTTGATGGCTACGTCGTAACTGACCAGACGCTCTTTTACCCGGACGGCGGTGGTCAGCCTGCAGACACCGGCACACTGGTCAGTTCCGACAGCATGGTGAGGGTTGACGGGGTAATAAAGATCGGAGAGGTGATACTCCACCACATCACCGGGGGCGTACTCCGCCGTGGTGAACGGGTAAAAGGGATGGTCGATGAGGAACGGCGGTGGTCGCTGATGCGTCACCACACGGCAACCCATATCCTTCTCCATGCCGCAAAAGAGGTGCTCGGAGCACATATACACCAGGCAGGAGCGCAGAAAGGAAGCGAGAGTTCAAGGATAGATATCCGGCACTTTAAACATATAACCATGGAGGAACTCCGCAAAATTGAGACCGAGGCCAACCGGATGATTATGGCAAGTCAGCCGGTTGAAGTATCGATCGAAGATCGTACAAAAGCTGAACAAAAATATGGTTTCTCATTGTATCAGGGAGGTGTTCCCCCGGGCAGAGACATCCGTATCGTTAAGGTAGCCGGAGATATCGAAGCCTGTGCAGGAACCCACTGCCGGAATACCGGTGAAGTAGGTGTGATCAAGATTATAAGGGTCGAGCATATCCAGGACGGTATTGAACGAATTGAATTTGCCGCAGGTCTGGCCGCGATCTTCTATATGCAGCACCTTGAAAACATTGTAATATCCTCATCCGATATCCTTTCAGTCCAGTCTGAGAACTTACCTGCTTCCGTCTCGCGGTTCTTCAATGAATGGAAAGAACAAAGGAAAGATATCGACCGTATGAGCGCAAGGCTGGTCGAACTGGAGATGCAGACTCTCGTTGCTGAATCCATCGGGGGTATTGCGGTGGTCATCAAGCGTATCGATCTGCCCGCAAAAGAACTCACATCACTCGCAGCATCTGTTTCAGAAACCGGGGGTGTTGCTCTCATCGCCGGAACCGGCGATACTGTAAGGGTTGTACTAGCCTCCGGAGATTCACGGGTGAACGCCGGAGAGATCATCAGCCAGGTCTGCAGCCTGCTTGGAGGCAAAGGTGGGGGCAAGCCGTCAATGGCGCAGGGAGGCGGACCGGATGCAGACAAGCTCGATCTTGCCCTGAAAGTAGGACGCGAACGGATCATAGCGGCGCTGCATGGATGATAATGTTGTAATTCTGGAACCTGGCGATGAACGGGCACAGAAGATTTCAAAAGCCATGGGGAGCCAGACTGCAAATGATATCCTCAAGCTCCTTGCTGAGAGCCAGAAAAGCTTAACCGAGATTACTGAACGGCTCGCGATTCCGCTGACAACTGCAAAATATCATATTGAAAACCTGCTCGACGCCGGTTTGATATCGGTTGCAGAGACCAGATACAGTGTCAAGGGACGGGAAATTAAGATCTACTCCCTGAAAAACCAGCTCCTGATCGTTGCTCCCCGAACATCTAATGTGCGCTCGCTGCTTTTAAAATACGCATCACTCTTCGGTATTGTAGCGTTCGGATCACTGGTTATTGCCATCCTGTCTCCGATCCTCGGGCAGGGACTGATGACCGGCAGCAGTCTGGATGGGGCACCGCGGATGGCGGCACAGGAGTGTGCGGTCCCCGCTGCCAATGGAGTCGCAGAGACGTTCTGCGCAAATGCCACCCTGACGCCGGACATGATAGCAGCTGGATCAAAAGGGTTCTCAGAAACGGGTTTTGCTAACCTCACCGCCACACCGGTCCCTGTAGCAACCCTTGTACCGGCACCGGTGACCACACCAGTTCCTATAGCCCAGGGAGCAGGGGCATCCGCTCCGGCATTCACGCCGGATCTCGCACTGGCATTTTTCCTCGGCGGGATGATGGTGATCCTCGTGCTGGTTATCTATGAGATCTATCTCTGGAAAAAGATGAAATAAACAGAGGGTACCTATTTTTTAATCTGCCGTATCCCGTCGTCGTGCCAAAATAACCTGAAATATTTGTCAATTTTCGATCGCTGTTTAGCAGGCCGCCAATGCCCTTTGCGTGGCCGATCCCGATCATGAAAGGCTGAAGCTGGGTCAGGATCGAAACTCACGCAGCTATGGGGTGTCGGAATTGGGGTGCAATATGGAGTTGGTTTAGCAAATAACTCTTAATTATACGATTTCCGGAGCATTGTCAAATCGGGACGTTTTGCGGGGTTTTTCGGAGGGGAAAATTGGCAATCGGAGTCCGATACGGGGTTATTTTTCCTTAGGGGGAGTATGGATGTTGATCGGATCTGGAGAGTGTTGTTAAACAGTATCGTGGATAGGAGATTGAGCAGGAAATACAGGATTCTCATCATGATGATGATTGGTCCTCGTTATTGCCTCGGAACTTTAGCGTAATCAGCCTAAAAAAGCGATACCCGTTCCCTCATCGCTTTTTCATCAGGACTACTGACAATATACCCACGACGGAGAGAGCTGCTACAATTGTAATTAGGGACAGAGGGGACTGGGTCGTGGTAGGTATGGGGGTAGGAACTGTCGTCGGCGGACGTGTGGTAACTGTTGTGGGGACTGTTGTCGGGACGGTTGTTGCAGCGGCTACGACTTTGAATGTTTTTACACCTACATAGCCTTTTGCATCCCTGAAAGTGACATCATAGTCACCGGGCCGTGTCACGGTAACCTGTTGTGTGAATTCTCCCGCCTCGTCCTGGATATGCAGTTTTGTTCCGATCCACTGGGGGCCAAAGACTACGCCATCTGGTCCCCTGACCTCAATCTCGACTCCTTCATTGCCGGCTTTTGTTATCGATCCCTCAATCCGGAGAGGCGCATCTGTAGTCTGGGTCAGGGGAGATGTGATTGTTATGTCTCCAGTTCGGTCAATGAGTCTGGGTAGTTGCAGGGTCACAGAATCAGTTGAGAGTCTTCCTTCATCAGGACCGATGAACTGGATTTCCACTTTGTATTGTCCGCCAGGTAATCCCTTGGTATCGAATAACATGTACTGGGTTGCGTGATTCTCCTGGATAGTTACAGTCTGGCGTTTGAGTGGTGTTGCTGTGTACCCGGCCTGGTAAACTACTACATCGAATGTTGTCCCGGCAGGGAGGTTGCTTTCAAGTGTACATTTTATCGGCAGACCCACCTGTACCGATTCGGGACAACTTAGGTATAGCTGGTAAGCAGATGCAGGCCCGGCAATACACATCAGGCATAGTGCGATAAGTATGATACTTTTCATAACTACAGCATAAAATGGCAGTAATTAAAAGGTTTCCCGTGACGTACTGGAGAAAAATGATACTATCAACAAAGGTCAGGGTATGATCACAGCATACCGATGAAATTGCTCAGCAGCAAAAGACCAATCGCGCCACTTTTTTCCGGGTGGAACTGGACACCAATTATGTTATGCTTGCCCACAGATGACGCAAAAGGACAGATATACCGGGTTGTTGTAAGCGTATATTCCAATGTAGTATCCGCGTAAAAAGAGTGGACAAAGTAGACATACTCATCCGTTCCAAAGCCGGTAAAGAGCGGATTATCATCCTGTTCGATCTCAAGAGTGTTCCAGCCCATATGAGGAACTTTTTGTCCTGATCCTCGGGGAAACCGTTTCACACTCCCCGGAATGAGCCCCAGCCCACGGTGAATCCCATGCTCTTCGCTGGTGTCCATGAGCATCTGCATTCCAAGACAGATCCCGAGCAGGGGGATGTCGCGGGTTGATGAAATAACAATTTCTTTTAAGGGACCCAGTTGGTCCATCCCCTCATGGAACGCCCCTACACCAGGAAGCACGAGGCCGTCTGCTGCAGCAATCTCTTCTTTATCGGAGGTGATAATCGCATTCGCGCCGGCTTTTTCAAGCCCCCGGCTTACACTCCGCAGGTTTCCCAGTCCGTAATCAATAATTGCTATCTTCAGCATCCCTGGTACCTTCTTTCAGCCGCCATTTTCCACCGGTAATCCACTCTTCGGGAAGCCCGCGTGCCTGTTGCCACTGGACAAG
>JAJRBZ010000033.1 GCA_028679185.1 Methanoregula sp.
CAGATTGCAAGCGCATCAGAAGAGCTCGCTGAAATGGCAAATCACAGCCGGAAGATGATGGAGAAGTTCCAGCTGAACTGATCAGCGAATACTACTCCTTTTTATTCAATCATGGAAATCATCTGATATCAGCAAATCCGTCTTAGTTATTGATATAAACAAGGATAATCCGTTCATACCATGGATGATTTTGCATTGCTGAAAAGATATATCGGACAAACACTGGCTATCCAGTGTTCAAATTATAAGGAAGACTATATCAAACGCAGGATTCAGTCGAGGATGCGCTCGACCAGTTGTCCGACCTTCGATAATTATCTGAAATTTCTGAAAGCGAACCCTTCGGAACTGGAAAACCTGCGCAACGCACTCACCATCAACGTCACTGAATTTTTCCGCGATACTGATGTTTACGAGTTTATGAAAAAAGATATCCTGCCTGAATTATTCAGGCAAAGAAAACAACTGCGTATCTGGTGTGCAGGATGTTCAACAGGAGAAGAGCCATACTCTCTTGCCATGATACTCCACGATCTCATGGCGCAGAACCCCGAGATCTCTGCAAAGATCTTTGCCACAGATATCGATAAGGTTGTGCTTACAAAAGCTCAGGAAGGCATCTACACCCCAAGGGCTACAGGCAAATTATCTGAAGCGCAGATCCGCAACCATTTTACAAAACTCCCCGATGGGAATTATCAGGTAAAACCGCATTTAAAAGAGCTTATACGGTTTCGCGCTCATGACCTGATGAGCGGGGTTCCGGTTTCGCGGTGGCTTGACCTTGTCATCTGCCGGAACGTTACCATCTATTTCACTGAAAAACAGAAGGATGAACTGGTAAGAATGTTTCATTCTGCGCTTGTGCCTGGCGGTTTATATATTATGGGAAAAACAGAATTTCTGGGCCGTCAGGTCGAGAGCCTGTTTGTATCATACAATTCCCTCCAGAAAATTTTCTCAAAAAAGGATTGAATTTTTTTATATAAAAAAGCATCTTATCGGATTTTTCGGCTGTCCTCCTCCTTTGGACCCCGCTCAAATCCTTGTACCAGGTTGCGCTGCATCTCCTTTCGTGCTTTACGCAGTTTTAACTGGTTATATACGGTGAAGAAATTAATGCCGACGATAACAATAACGAGGAAAAGGCTCACCCAGAGCATCATCCCCTGTACAGAAAGGAAGGCAGCCCAGAGGAGTCCAACGAACGAGATCAGGTAAAACATGATCCAGGTCCGAAGTTCCGGGAGCTCCATGTGAGCTCATAGTGACTGATTACATAATAATATATCCGGCACGATTTCCCGTGTGCAGGTACCCTGATATTCACCGGGGGCTTCCTGGGCAACTGATCTTTCCCGTATATATGCGGGACAAAAAACCCTTAAGGTGAATTTTTATGCAGGATATTTTCCGATTTTCCTTTTTTCAGCTTCCATATCAAGGATAATTTCCAGTTCAAGGGATTTGCCATACGCTTCACCGGCCTCATCATTTCTCCCGAGCTCATCAAGACAGACACCCTTGATATACCATGCTGATGCATCATTTCCGTTCAGGGCAAGCGCCCGGGTACATGCAACCACAGCATCTTCAAACCGTCCGAGATTATAGAGTGCGTGTCCCTTTTTTATCCATGCATCCGCAAAGTTCTGGTTGAGAGCAATTGCACGCTCGCAATCAGCAAGTGCTTCTGTATTCCTCCCGGTTTCAATAAATACTCCCGCCCGAAAATTCCAGGCCTCAGGATTGGCGGGATCGAGCGACAAGGCCTTATCAAAATACGCGATTGCCTCTTTGTATTTTGTACGACCTGCATAAGCACGCCCTTTTTTTAATAATCCATCCACGTCCCTTGAGGTCATAAACTCCCCTCCAGTGATTTCCTGTAACACAACGCCATCATGATTCCGATGTAAAATCACCTGGTGATTCCCCGATAAGGTCACCAAAAATCTTTTTTAGTGCTTCGTGTTCATACTCAGCCTTTTTTAACTGGACTTCCTGCAGATGCTGCGGGGACTCCCACACAAACCAGTCTTTCATGGACATATATGAAATAAAATGATTAGTCATAAGAACCCCAGACTGGTAAATATCATAGAAATAATCAATAGTATCCTCTGCATTCCAGTCTATTTTTTGCAGGTACTTTTCCATGATTTCAAGCATGGCGTCACCAAAAATCTTGGACTGATACCAGGAAGTATGTGTCCAGCGTGTGGTAAGCATCTCTTTTACCTCAAGATGATTGAACTTTTTCATCTGCGGGATATTAATAACCGGCATCAGTTCATCTGCCGGGAGGGTCTTTGCGAGATACTGGTCACGGGCATAAAACATGGATTTATTAAGAACAAAGTAACGCCGTGGAATGATATCCTCATACTCCTTCATCTCATCCATGTCCTTCTTACTCTCTTTCATAAGATAGTACAACTGGGTTTTTCTTATTGAAGGCATCCGGTGATAGATACGGGCGTTCGTTATCGGATTCCACGGCAACTCGTTGATATCATCATTGAAACTGGTATAGAGGATATTGAGCATCCGGATGAGTTTGATGACAGGGAGTTTTCTCTCTTTCTTTGCTTCATCCTTGAGTGCATCAATATAGATCTGATGAATACCCTTGTACATGGAATTTTTGGTATAAGAACAGACAAGGTAACGGGATTTTTTTACCGCCGCTCCTTTGATAAGCAGGCGGATGCAGTGCCGGGCAATTATAAAATCCTTTAAAAGTCCCATGTAATGCACAGGAAAGAGGATTACATTCTTATCAATATTATATGTATAAACATCCACCAGCGTTCCGTTAGGGTCTGCTTCGGGATTACGCAGGAGAGAAATTTCTGTGTCCAGTAGAGTTTCTGTAACCCTGATAAACTGTCGTATCGGTTTGGACAAGGGTATTTCAGTTTTCAATATCCTTCACCTCAAAGACCAGCTGCGGTAGCCAAATAGTTTCCTACTGGTTCAATTTGAGGGATGATCCCTGATATATCTGATGAATCATGTTCAATACATGAGTATTCTTCCAGCAGACATCGTGGATCATCCGGTCTGAGTTTTTGTTATCCTTGAAAAGAGAGTCCTGATACGGTCACTATGACATATATACTACGATAAGGCATTTCCTGGTATCTCTGTCATTTTTCTGGCCATTTTAAAATCCATTCAATATATTTATCAGGTTGACATCGTAAAGAAAATGAGATGCATTATGGCTGACATGATCACAGATTTATTAATTTACATCGCTATAGGAATCATGACCTTTGCTATAGGTACAATTCTCGGATACCACATCCTGTTAATGTACTATACAAAACGGTTCATGGTGATTGCCAAGCAATGTTCCGATGTTGAATCAGTGATTCCCATTATTGATGAACTCACCAGGGAGACATGACATACGGAGTACCAGACTATGGTTGACACAGTAAATTACGCCCTGATCAGTATCACCTGCTTCTGCTTTGGATTAATTGTCAGTTTCCAGATGGCACATATCCACTACTGTCGCAAACTTGCCGTTCTCGTGCGGCGATCAATAGCCACAAAAACTATCGCACCCGTCCTCGTCGAATACGAAGCAGGCAAATCAAAAAATTGATTTTTTAAAAACAGGTTAGAGTCTTAAGGACTCAATAACACCTGCATGCATGTTTTTCCGGACAGAGAGATATAGTACAAATCAATAATTACCAAAAATATCCATCGGCTCGAATTATTCGTCAGCTGTATAGTAATAAAATTCACCCAGTGCTTTTTGTTCCCGGTCAAGGAACGATCCAGGTTTGTTAATCCGGGGCCTGCCACTCTGGTCACGGCGGAAGGTAACTTCGAGCGCTTTGAGGAACCGGTTCATTCCTTCCCGCATTAAAAAAGGTCCGGCGGCAGTACACTGCCTGCCCGGTACTCCTTCAAAGAACAGTATCCGCTCACTGATCATATCAATAAGGTAAATATCATGATCGATCACCATGGTCCCAACAGATTTACCCTCAGCATGGTGTTTGATCATCCGGGTCACATTGACCCGCTGCTCAACATCAAGATGGGCGCTTGGTTCATCGAGAATATAGAGGTCTGCATCTCTGGAGAGGCACCCGGCGATAGCTACCCGCTGCAGCTCTCCGCCGGATAAGGAATTCACGGGTGACTGGAGAATTACCTCAAGGGAAAGTGATTCGATAATCTCATGCTGGTAGAGGGAAGAATCAAACTTTGTCGTGTTCTGGCGGAGGAACATTTCAACCGTATCAGACGTATCTGCTTTGATATACTGGGGCTTGTAGGAAATCCTGAGAGATGTTTCGATCTTTCCTGTCGTAGGTGTTTCAACACCGGCAAGGAGTCTGGCAAATGTGCTCTTGCCCGTACCGTTTGCTCCGACGACTCCAAGAACCTCACCGGCTTTGATCGATCCACCTGTGACAGTCAGGTGAAATTGATCATAGGTCTTGGTTAATGCCGGGATTTCAAACAGGTTTTCCCTGTCAGCGCCTTTGTTATGTGCCCGTTTTTCAAAAACTACTGCCGTGTCCCGGAAACGGACATTTTCTTCAACGAGGAACCCTTCAAGATACTGGTTGATTCCGACCCGGACTCCTTTGGGACGGGTGATAATACCAAAAACCGCAGGCTTTCCATAGCCTACATGGACGGTGTCAGCGAGCATATCAAGAATCGCAAGATCGTGCTCAACGATTACGACTGGACGCTGAGAGGCCAGATCACGGATTAATTTAGCCGCGGCTATCCGCTGGTAAATATCCAGAAAAGGTGTTATTTCATCAAAGAAATACAAGTCTGCATCACGTGCGAGACAGGCAGCAATCGCTACCCTCTGCAGTTCACCGCCACTTAATGTGCTGATGTCGTGATCCAGTATCGTATCAAGTTTGAGCAACGGCGTGATTTCTGTGAGTTTATTGCGCTCATCCGTGGTCTTTAACAAGGTCCCGACGGTACCGGAAAAAACGTTTGGAATATAGTCGATATACTGGGGTTTTGATGCTATTTTTAAGCTCTTTTTTGATACCGTCTGCAGATAATCAAAGAGCTCGGTACCAGCGTAGCGTTTAAAGATCTCATCCCATGGGACTTCGCTGTCAAAGTTTCCAAGGTTGGGCCGGAGTTGTCCGGAAAGGATCTTGACTGCCGTACTTTTACCGATACCATTTGCTCCCAGGATTCCGGTTACCTTTCCCTCAACCGGAATGGGCAGGCCGTACAGGGCAAATCCATTCCTGCCATACCGGTGGGTCGGGTGCTCAAGCTCTTCCGGCAGACTTACAATATCAATCGCGTCAAAAGGGCACTTCTTGATGCAGATACCGCAGCCGACACATAATTCTTCAGAGATTAGGGCCTTTCCATCATCATCTATGACAACGGTTTCATCCCCCGTTCTTACGCGGGGACAATAGAGTATGCACTCGGTACCACATTTTTTTGCATGGCACCGGTCTTTGTGGACAATGGCAATTCTCATGGAAATCAGAAAAAGGTTTTATTAACTCACTACCTGGGATAATGAGGTCAGCAGGATCGTCCAAGTCATAAACCAGAAGGCAAAGGTCATGAAGCCCTGGTAGAACCAGTCCTTGGCACCCAGTTTTGCGGTGTCCATCCCCATGAATAAGAAGATATGTTTCTGGACTACTATACCGGCAAGCATCAGCATGAATGCCAGAAATCCATTGTTTTGAATGCCCGTCGCATCGGGTATTCCACCTGTCCAGTATGATAAGATACCGGTAACGATACCGATAAGGGACGCGACCATTGTCCGTTTGATGCGGGCACTATGTTCGGCCTGTTTATCTGCCTTTGTTTTTTCTTTTTTTGTCAGCGCAGGCTTCTCTCCCAATACTTCATCACTCATCCCGCATCACCAGTAGTCTTATTTTTTAGTGCGCAAGCCATATGTAATTTGGTTTCAGAACGGATTGGCACGGAAAAATAACTCATTAATAATCCTCTCTTTCCGAAATTTCAAGGCAACTCAAATATTCCGTGTATAGTTTGATGGTTTTTAGACCTTAAAAAAGATGGTTCTGATATTATGGCCTTTCAAAAAAGGTTAACATTTCCCGGGCACTATTGCCTGGGCTGCAAAATGATGTTACCAGAACCCTGAGACTTTTTGATATTGCTCAATACAAACTTATACACTCCCCTGCTAAGAGCCAATAGAACGCGGTTATGAAAACCTGATCATGCAAAACAAGAAAAGCATATCATTATTCAAATAAAAGTGACGGGTATGAAGTATCTTTTCATCATGTTATTGGCGGTAGTTTTAATAACTCCCGGGTGTACGAACGCTCCTATTGGAGCTTCCGATCCGATAGTGGGGTACTGGGGTGGTATGATAGAGTATGATATGGGGATTACGATTGCAACTCTCGATGCCTATTCAAACGGGACTGCCTTGTGGTCGCTCGAGAATCCTCTGATCGGTAGCTTTGCGATTCCTGTAAAATGGGAGAAAAACCCGAACGGAACCTACACAATATTTACAGAAAATCCCTTTATCGTCACAATTTCAGGGGAGAAAATGGATATAGGGAGTAATAATACCCTGAATAGGGGTTTCGTTTATACCCGTCCCGAATGGTGGAACTAAAAATTAAGAAAAATATGTCCTCTTTTAAATGAAAGGGGAAAATATGAAGTATCTTCTTTTATCTTCTTATTAGTGGCAGTAGTAATATCAATGCCGGATTATAATTCAATGGGTCTTTCATTATAGCCGGGATTTATTTTTCTTACTACACCAAAACGATTCCATGAATCAAGGTTCCGTACTTATTCCGAAAAAATACTGAACCAGAGAGGGTGAAATTGGTAATTTAGAAAAAGCGTTGATTTTTTTTGAATTTTATTTTACCTGTAGTTCTTCTATTACCGGACTACTATAACTAAAACTATTGCCGCCGGCAAAATTGAGATCTAGCCTTTCTGCTATGCGTTGTCCGGCCTTGACATTTTGCACTAACTTACCCCTTAAAGAATCTCCCATTTTGATACTGGTCCGGTCATCAATATAACTATATCCACAACTGACTTCTGCGGACATCAGGAGGTCTTTTGTCGAAGGATTGAAAAACTCCACCTCCACAGAAATGGTATTACCGTTCCTGTAATATTCAAGGATTCGTGCAGTCGGTTGAGCAGTCGGGTTAGGAAATTCCACATCCTTTTGTAACTGTTCACTGAAATCGACGGTCACGTACTTTCCAAATCTGGTCGTGACACTCTCTTGCTTACATATCGAACTCTCGCAGACCATGACAGTATGGTTCCCTTCGGAAACCATCAGGTACAGGGGGGAGGTAGGTTTCACCGTCCCGACAATCTCGTTGTCAAGAAAGACCGAAAGATTTGCAGGATATAAAATTCCGCAGATGGACACTTTCAGTGATCCCTTCAGATCTGAGGTAATATTGGCGGTTGCGTCTATCGTCTTGTTTAAACCGGGATTTGAAGTATTGGTAACTGGGGCAAACGTTGCTGCTGTCGTTGCATTCACGGTATTCTTGACAGTCGTGGCTACACAACCGGCAGCCAATATAAACCCGACAGCCATAAAGAGGGCAAATGGCACAAATAGTTTCATAGGAGGTTCTATTATACGAAGTATGATTTTTATTTAATAATATTATGTGCGAAGCACTGAAGCATTGCAGTTTGGTTTCAGGACTGCTAGTCGAAATCCAGAGGTACATGAACAATAATTGAGGGATACACAAACAACATACCTCCAACGCTGCTGAATGCCAATAGAATGCTGATATGGCTTTTTCCCCAGAACCAAAAATATTGTCTTTTAAAAGAAAATGATGAAATCTTGAATTTAAATTGCATTATGCCCATTTCCCAGCAATGATTCTGTCTGGCGATCCTCCGTACCTGAAGAATTTATAGACAACACCATCGAGGTTGTAATCAAAATACCAGTAGCCAGTAGATGGTCGGAATATTGCAATAGAATTGCTTCCGCTTGCTGTTGATGTTATTTCCCAACTTGGTTCGCGATCAGTTACTGAATTATTTGTGATTGGGATCTGTCCAGTACCGTCCGGGTTCATCACCTAGATCTCATAATTGCCATCACGATTAGATTCAAACGCAATCTTCGAACCGTCAGGAGACCACACCGAGTAAGTATCATATGCTGAATTAGTAGTTAGATGGGTCTGCCCCGGCCCATCCGTGTTCATCACGGAAGAAAAAACAGAGGAATATCATATTTTTTCGCATGATTGACCTTAATATCTTTTGAAACAATTAATGTTTTCATATAAATTTGGTACACTAATGGCGTCCGAACAGGGAATGAGCGGAATCGATGTTAAGGCAGTTACATCAGAATTGTCCAAAAAGCTGCCGCTCTGGATTGACAAAGTCTACCAGTTTGATACCCGGACGCTGGCTATCCGCCTCAATGGTGAAAACAAAGCAAAATACCAGATGATTATTGAAGCGGGAAGACGGGCACATCTGGTGAAAGACCTGCCCGAACCCCCGAAAAATCCACCGCAGTTTGCCATGCTTCTGCGCAAGTATCTTTCCGGGGGAAAAGTGCTTGACATCCACCAGCACGGTCTTGAGCGCATTCTGGTTTTTGATATTGGCAAAGGCAGCCATACCTATCGTTTGATCCTCGAACTTTTCGATGAAGGGAATATTGTTTTGACCGATGAAAATTACCAAATTATCAAGCCTCTGAGGCACCACAGGTTCAAGAACCGTGAAATTATTCCCCATGCCATCTATACTCTGGGATCAACAGATCCCACTGCGTCACTTGAAAACCTGACATTCGTAATCGGGAACGATGACCGCGACCTTGTTCGATGCCTTGCGATCGCATGTATGCTCGGGGGCACATACGCAGAGTATATCTGCCAGAAATCTGGCCTCGACAAAACACTGCCAGCCAGTTCGGTGAATCCTGAAATAATCTTTACTGCAGTCCAGGATCTTTTTTTTCGGGTAGTTCATGCACCAGAACCGGTAATCTATGCAAAACACTGTGAACCAATCGCACTTTGGTATGGAAATGATGTCCAGCATTTTCAAACGTTCTCAGAAGCATTAGAAGCATTTTATCCGCTGACTAAAGCCGAGAAAAAAACTGCTGAAGGAAAATCAAAACTTACCAAAGAAGAGAGGATATTAAAATACCAGAAATCGGCGATTAAGAAATTCGAGGAAAAGATCGAAAAGACAGAAGCGATTGTTGCTGCAATGTATGAAAATTACTCATTTGTCTCAACATTGATCAGCTCACTGGATTTGGCAAGTAAAACTCATTCATGGCAGGAGATAGAAAAAATAACCAAAGAGAGCAATTCACCTGATGCCAAAAAGATTGTCGCATTCTATCCGGAAGATGCGGCGGTTGAAATCGATATAGGTAAGCGGGTAAAAATATTTGTCCATGATGGAATAGAGCAGAACGCGGGCAGATACTATGACGTGATAAAAAAATTCCGGAAGAAAAAAGAGGGAGCACTTAAAGCGATGAAAACAGCCCCGCCAAAGAAAAAGGAAGTGCGGAGGGAATTTGTTTTCATGAAGAAATTGTGGTACCACCGTTTCCGCTGGTTTGTGACAAGCGACGGTGTCGTGGTACTGGGCGGACGCGATGCATCTCAAAATGATGAACTGGTAAAAAAATATATGGGGGGTCAGGACACGTTCGTGCATGCTGATGTGCACGGCGCAAGTGTTGTGATCGTCAAAGGAAAAACTGATCGAATGGACGAAGTAGCGCAATTTGCTGCATCGTATTCCGGCTCGTGGCGAAGCGGGCATTTCTCCGCCGATGTTTACAGTGCACTTCCCGCACAGGTCAGTAAAACCCCGGAACCAGGTGAATTCATCTCCCGCGGTTCGTTTATTGTTCGGGGAGAGCGTACGTATTACCGGAATGTACCCCTTGCTGTTGGCATCGGACTGATGCTCGAACCTTATACAGCGGTAATCGGTGGCCCGCTTTCCGCGATTGTCAGAAAAACAAAGGTGTTTGCAGAGCTTAAACCCGGAACGTTCGAGCCCAATGACGTAGCCAAGAAAGTGCTGCGTATCCTCAAACAACAACTGTCTGAAGGGGAGATAAAAGCACTGAAAGGGATCCTGAATACTGACAATGTTGCAGCATTCGTACCGCCTGGCGGATCGGATATTGTAGGTCACCATGAAAGCTGATTATGGTATATTAAAGGACAGATACGGTGAAATCCGTTTATTTCCTGAGAGCATTGATGACCTCTGGCATCTCCAGCACCTTATTGGCACCGGAGACCTGGTTTTTGCCACAACGTTCCGGAGTGCCGATACTGCTTCTGATAAAATCAGGCCGGAGAAACTGGAGAAGAAACCGGTCCGGCTTGGTGTCAGAGTAGACCGGGTTGAATTTTCCCAACATGGTGTCCGCCTCCGCCTTACCGGTATCATTGAGCACGGCGTTGACACCGGTGCATATCACACTATCAACGTCGAAATCGGCTTTGAAATTTCTGTAATCAAACAATGGCGGCCGATAGATCTCGAACGGATAGAGAGGGCGGTAAAGGCGTCAGTTTATGGTGTAATTCATATCCTGACAATTGAGGAAGGGGAATCTGAACTTTTCCGGTTACGGCAATACGGCCCGGAAAGTGTAATTACGATCACTTCGGGCAGTGGCAAGGGAGCAGATACTGATTCCCGTGCTGCTTTTTTTGGACAGGTTCTGGAGGTAATCGCCGATATTTCAGGTCCGTTGATCATTGCCGGTCCCGGATTTATCAAGGACGATTTTATTCAATATGCCAAAAACAGATCAGGCACGATTGCGGATCGGGCAATTGTAGTCGAGACACGGCGAATCGGGCGTGGAGCCGTACAGGAAGTGATCGGAAAGGGAGTGCTTGCCAAACTGATAGACGACATCCAGCTGTTACGGGAAGTCAAAATGATGGATGAAGTACTGCTCAGGATAGCGCAGGATGGTGCTGTCGCGTATGGGTTCAAAGAAGTTCAGGAAGCAGTTGAATTTGGTGCTGTCGAGCAGGTTCTGATTGCAGATACACTCCTGCATGATGAGACGATCATCAGGATCATCGAAAAAGCTGAGGCCATGCGGGCAACCATTGTCATACTCTCTTCAGGTTTTGAACCCGGGGAACGGCTGGTTGCGTTCGGTGGAATTGCCGCGTTGCTCCGCTACCAGCTTATGAAAAGATAATGATATCCAGATTTCAGATAACAGATTTTTAGAGACAGACTTGAATCAAGGTAAATTATTGTTTTTTTTTAAAAAAAGGACTGTTATACCAATCCCTATCTGGATACGCATCACCTCGATTCAAACCCGTTGAGCAGTGTACGGGTGGTGCCGTCGGGATTTGTCACAATGACATTCCAGGTGCCCTTTTCCGTCAGGGTAAACCAGGCAGTGACCTGGGTTGCACTATCCCAACGGACACTCCTTGCTTCAATTTTAATAGTTGTACCAGTGCTCTTGGTCAATTTGGCAGTACACCCCTGCTGGAAATTCGAACCGGTAATCCTCATTCCACCGGCTATATCATTTCCATAGGCAAATGTCGGACTGATGCTGGTAATACCCTCCGAATCAGAAGAGGAGGTGGTAGTAGCGGTCCCGACAGGAGCGTGTAGAGAGAATATGTTGGCATATATCACGTATTGACCATCCGGATTTGTGATGACAACGTCCCAGGCACCAGCAGTTGCATTTGTAGGGGGAGTAACCGTACAGGTCATCAGCGTTGGAGACTGAACATCAACATTCGTCGCCGTGATATTCGGGTTATCAGCCTTCATAAGAGTGACAGTCGCCCCGGACTGGAAATTTGTGCCGGTGAGAGCTGTTATGGGAATCGCTGTCCCGGCAGTCCCTTCATCAGGAACAATTTTCTTGAAGGTGGGTTTGCCAGTCGGTGAGACGGTTGTAGTCGTCGTTGTTGATGTTGTATTTGTTGGTGTTGCTGACGAAGTTGTCGTTGTAGTAACTACCGTTGGTTGCCGTATTGCGATTGAGGAAGGGGGCTTATTGGTGATTTTTTCTGTATTTGTTTTTTCCATAACAGTCCTGTTTACTGTATCAGTAATTGAATTCCTGCGATAACCCCAGCTGCCATCCACATTGGGATAAATGAGCGCCCTTTGGTAGGAATCAGTGGAAGAATTATATCCCAGAATCAAC